>CAVPGG010000327.1:0-9684 GCA_963703755.1 uncultured Pseudomonadota bacterium | reverse complement strand
GGCGCCGATGGGTGCCTCGCCCGTCGCTGCCGGCGGGGAGGGGACGAAGATCGCGAACAGGCCGCCCGCGAAGCCGCCCTGCTGCGCCATCGGCAGATCGAGCTGACCCTTGCCCTCGCCGTCGAGGAAGGCGCGCGGCGCGTCGGCGCCGCCGCGCCGGTAGAGCCGCAGCAGAACGTCGTTATGGCCGTCGAAGATCGGCACCTGCCGCGGCGAGGTCATTCGGGATGCTCCAGTGCAGGTGCTGGCTTAGCATACCGGGATCAGCGCCAGAACATCAGGACGATTGCCACGATCGCGACCGCGACGAGGCCGCCGATGAAGATCGCGCGGCGCAGCGGCGTGCGCAAGATGATCTCGCCGCCGCGTGCCTTCTCGGCCGGGTAGGGCGGGGGCTGCTGCGGTCCTTCACGCACCATGATGATCGCCTTCGTTGCGTGCTCACGCGCGCCCGAACGCATGGCGCAGCTCGCCCTTGGCGCGCTGCAGCGTGCGGCGGCGTTCCGCCGGCAGGTTCTTGCCGGCGCGGTTGAGGTAGAAGGTCAGCATCGACAGCGCCGAGCGGTAGGGATCGGCCTTGCGCCGCCGGCTGCGCGTCGCCGAGCGCTTGAGCGAGGCGGCGATGCGCCTGGGGTCCTTCCAGGTGAAGACGCCGCGGTCGAGGTCGAGCGCGTCGCTCTCGCGCGTCACCCGCGCCGACCAGCGCCGGGCGGATTTGCGAACGCTCGACTTGCGTGCCGCCGATTTACGGGCCGTTTTCCTCGCCGCCATGGCGCATTCCGGGTTGCCTGCGTGGTGGATTTCCTGCCTGGAGCACGTTCCGTTCCTTCGCAATCGGAACGTGCTCCAGGTTATTCATTTGGCGCATGTTCTTGACGGCGAACCGGCGTCCACTTCGCCGGAACATGCGCTACAATAAGGAAACGGCACGGCGATTTGTTCCGCGTGCGGGGAGGGGACATGAACCAGCTCGATCTCAACGGCCGCCACGCGGTGGTCACCGGCGGTGCGTCCGGCATCGGCTTGGCGATCGCGGAGCGGCTGGCGGCCTCCGGCGCGACCATCACGATCTGGGACCGCGACCTCGCGGCCGCGCGCAAGACGGCGGCCGGGATGTGCTGCGAGGCGGTCGCGGTCAACGTCGCCGACATGGCGGCGGTGACGCGCGCGGTCGCCGAGACGCTCAAGCTTTCGCCGGCGATCGACATCCTGGTCAACAATGCAGGGATCACCGGGCCGAACGTCAAGCTGTGGGACTATCCGGTCGAGGCCTGGCACGAGGTGTTCGACATCAACCTGCACGGCGTCTTCCATTGCTGCCGCGGCGTCGTCCCGCACATGCGCACGCGCGACTACGGCCGCATCGTCAATATCGCGTCGGTCGCGGGTAAGGACGGCAATCCGAATGCCGCCGCCTACAGCGCCAGCAAGGCGGCGGTGATCGGGCTCACCAAGTCGCTCGGCAAGGAGCTCGCCGACACCGGCATCCGGGTGAACTGCGTGACGCCGGCCGCCGTGCGCACGCCGCTGTTCTCGCAGATGACGCAGTCGCACATCGACTACATGCTCTCGAAGATCCCCATGGGCCGCTTCGGCGAGACGAGCGAGATCGCCGCCATGGTGGCGTGGCTCGCGTCGGAGGAGTGCTCGTTCTCGACCGGGGCGGTGTTCGATCTCTCGGGCGGAAGGTCGACGTATTAGGGCCTTCACGCCCCGATCTGCGGCGTCATTGCCCGCGAATGCGGGCAATCCAGTAATCGCGAACGGTAAGTGGAACGCAGGCGGTGCCCCGCGATGCGCTGCGGCGTACTGGATCGTCCGCTTGCGCGGACGATGACGGTGGCGGGTGGGGTAAGTGCGCTGCGATTTCCGCATCGCCATAAGGGCAAAATCGTGCCAACCTCCACCGCAGGTTACGGCAGGTTTACTGGCGTGCGGTGTTATTGGCGTGATGGGTCCATTTCCGGCGCAGGGCTTCGGTTTCCAGGGCGACGGCCTCGCGGAGCGCGAGGCGGCGCTGCGCGTTGGTTCATTGACGGATAAGTTGATGGATGAGTCTACGGACCTATCTACCGATTCGTGGGCCGCGGTTCCGCACATGTTCCGCACGCGGCAGCCGCTGCCGGCGCCGTGGGAGGAGCGGTTCGGGCCGCTCAGGACGGGCGCGGTCGACGACCTCGTCGTGGTCGGCCAGTTCGGGCAGTCGCTCGACGGCCGTGTCGCTACCGAGACCGGGCATTCGCATTACATCAACGGGCCGGCCGGGCTCGCCCATCTGCACCGGCTGCGCGCGCTGGTCGATGCCGTCGTGGTCGGCGTCGGCACGGCGCTGGCCGACGATCCGCAGCTCACGGTGCGCCACGTCGCCGGGCCCAATCCGGCGCGCATCGTCATCGATCCGCGCGGCCGCATCGCGGCGGGCGCCCGCCTGTTCACGCGCGACGGCGCCCGCAGGCTGGTGGTGAACGCGCAAGGCGCGCGGCCCATGGTCCCCGCCGACGTCGAGTGCATCGAGTTGCCGGCCGACGGCGGCGCGATCGCACCCGCCGCGATTCTCGCAGCGCTGGCGGCGCGCGGCTTTCGCCGGATCCTGATCGAGGGCGGCTCGCACACGGTGTCGCGCTTCATCGCCGCCGGCTGCCTCGACCGTCTGCACATCGTCGTCGCGCCGATCATCCTCGGCGCCGGCCGCGGCGGCGTCGCGCTGCCGCCGGTCGCGAGCTGCGCCGACGCGCTGCGCCCGCCGATGCGGCTTCACCGCCTCGGCGGCGAGGTGCTGTTCGACTGCGACCTGTCGGCGCGGCGCATTTCCCTCGGGCGCGCGAACAGGTCGATGTGACCGACCCGCATCGACGAGCGCCCGGCCGCGACCAGCTCGCGCCGGCGCGTCACCCAGGCGATGATGTCGTCGAGATGCGGCGCGCCGAAATCGCGCGCCGCGCCGGCCCAGCCGGCGAGCAGCGCATTCTGCATCTCGCGATCCTGCGGGCCCACCACCCAGTCGGCGCTCGCGCGCTCGACCACGTAGCCGACCGCCGTGAAGCGGGTGATCGCCTCGGCGGCGGCGGTCGGCCCGAGCGAAGGGCCAAAACCCTTGTCGTTGCGCTGATGCGCGTTCACGGCCGCGACGATCGCGGCGTCGCCCGCATCGGTGGGTGAGAGCTCGATGCGACCGTCATAGCTCAGCGCCGCGTAGAGCGGCAGCCGCCGCGCCGCGCACTCGACCGCGAGCCGCTCGAGCCAGGGCCCCGACACGAGATCGAGCAGCGCCGTGGTGACAACGAGATCGACCGCGCCGTCGAGCGCGGCTTCGAGATCGTGCGCGAGGTCGACCGGGACGGCGTTGACCTGCGCGCGGTCCGGCCGCGCGCTTTCGGCGGCACGTGCGAGCAGGCTCAGATCATTGTCGGCGAGCCGCCAGGTCTGGCGCGCCGGAATCTGCGGGGCGAGCACGCGCAGGCCGGAGCCGGTGCCGCAGGCGAGGTCGACGATCGCGACGGGATCGAGATCAGCGATATTCGCGAGCGCCGCGTTGCACACTTTTGCGCTGCGCGCCGCCGCATCGAACGGCTCGCGCAGCGCGAGCCAGTCGGCCGAGAAGCCGCTCATGCGACGCCCTCGACGGCCTTTGCGAAGAGCTCGGCGGATTGGCGCCAGGTGGGCAAACATGCCGCCGCGGCGCGCGCCGCTTGCGCGAGGCGCTCGCGCTCGGCCGTGTCGCCGATCAGCCGGCGCAGCGCGGCGGCGAGCGCATCGACGTCGTCGGGCGGCACCAGCAGGCCGGCGCCGTGCGGAATCGTTTCGGGGATCGCGCCCGCAGTCGTGCCGATCACCGGCAGGCCATGCGCGATCGCGGCCGCGAAGGCCATGCCGTAACCTTCGAAACGCGACGCCAGCACGAAAATGTCCGCCGTGGCGTGGCGCGCCTCGAGCTCGGCATCGGACACGGCGCCGGCCAGCACGATCCGCCCGCCGAGGCCGAGGCGCCGGATGTCGGCATCGAGCGCGGCCGCGGTCTTTGGATCGCGCGTCGGATCACCCGCGACCGTGAGGCGCCAGGGCAGGTCCGCGACCCGCGCGAGCGCCGCCACCAGCACGTCGTAGCCCTTGCGCCGCACCAGCGAGCCGACCGCGAGCAGGGCGACCGTGCCGTCGGACTCGCGCGGCGCGCGGACCTTCGGCTCGCTGCCCGGCAGCGCGACCGTAATGCGCGCGGCCGCGACGCCGTAGTCCGAGCTCAAGCGGCGCGCCGTCGACGGGCTCGTCGCGATCACATGGTCGGTGTGGGCGAGCGCGGCCCGCTCGCTCTGACGGAACGCCTCCACCTCGCTGGGCGGAATGCCGCTCTCCAGCGCGAGGGGATGATGCACCAGCGCGATCAGCGGATGGCCGCGATGCAGCTCGGCGGCGAGCTCCGGCAGCACGCCGAAGGCGAGGCCGTCGACCACAATCGCCGTTCCTTTCGGCACCGCGAGGAGCGATTCGCGCGCCGTCGCCAGCGTGGCGGCGCTCGGCCGCGGGAAATCGCCGCCGATGTCGGCGACGATCACGCTCCAGCCGAGCTGGCTCATTTCCGCAACCATGCGCCGGTCGTAGGCATAGCCGCCGGTCGGGGTGGCGAGATCGCCAGGCACCGCGAACACGAAGCGCTTCACCGCAACGGCCCCTCGTACCAGGCGCGCGCGACGTCCGACTCCGAGATGGTGACGCGGATGGCGGCAAGCTCGCGCCCGTCGCGGCCGAGGCCGTTGTCGCGGGCCGCGGCGGCGAGGCGGTCGAAGATGTATCTGGTCAAAAACTCGGTCGTGGTGTTGCGGCCTTTGAACTCGGGAATGTCGTCGAGGTTGCGATAGTTGAGATCGCGGGTGATGGCGTGCAGCACCTCGTGGGCGCGGCCGATGTCGATCACCACGCCGTTCGGGTCGAGCGTCTCGGACAGGAATGCGGCATCGATCACGAAGGTCGCGCCGTGCAGCTTCTGCGCTGGGCCGAACATCTCGCCGCGGAACGAGTGGGCGATCATGATGCGGTCGCGGACTTCGACGGCGTACATGGGACCTCAGGGTTGCGACGGATAGTCGATGAGCTGGCACAGGATGCGGCTCTCGGGCGCGAGAATCTCCGGGAGGCGCGCCGGCAGGTCGGCAAAGGAGACCGCCGGCGCGAGCAGCGCATCGAGTCGCGGATCGGCGAGCAGCGCGAGCGCGGCGGCAAGCCGCCGGCCATGCGTCCAGCGCGGCCGATGCGACAGCGCGACCTGGCCGACCTGGCTCGAGATCAGCTTGAGCCGGCGGCTGTGGAAGGCGCCGCCGAGCGGCGCCGGAACGTCGCCCGCGCCATACCAGCTCATTTCCAGCACGGTCGCCTCGTCGCCGGCGAGGTCGAGTGCGGTCGCGAGGCCGGCGGCGCTGCCGCTCGCATGCAGCACGAGATCGCAGTCGCGCGGCGCCGCCGCGGGCGCCGCGAAGCCGACGCCGAGCGCGGCCGCGAGCTGCGCGCGCTCGGGCATGATGTCGATCAGCGTCACGTCGGCGCCCGGCAGCTGGCCGCAGAGCCACGCCACCAGCGCGCCCACGACGCCGGCGCCGACCACCGCGATCCGGTCGGCGGGACCGGGCGCGGCGTCCCACACCGCGTTGAGGGCGGTCTCCATATTGGCCGCGAGCACTGCGCGCGCTGGCGGCACGCCGTCCGGAATCGGGACAACGGCGGCGGCCGGCAGCATGAAGCATGTTTGATGCGGGCAGAGCGCGAAGACAACGCGGCCATTGAGTTCCGCCGGTCCGCGCTCGACCCGGCCGACCGTCGCATAGCCGTATTTGACCGGGAACGGAAAGCTGCCGCCCATGTGCGGCGCCCGCATGCGCTCGACCTCGCCCGGCGGAACACGGCCGGAAAAAATCAGCCGCTCGGTGCCGCGGCTGAGCGCCCCGTGCAGCGCCCGCACCAGGACCTCGCCCTCGGCAGGCGCGGGCACGCGTTCCGGCCGGATCTCCGCCCGGCTGGGCGCCACGTACCACAGTGCCTGCGCGGTCATGTCGGCCACGGCTGCGCGATCCCGGCGATGATCGTTTTGAGCATGATCCTTTCCGAAAACCGGTACCCACTTTTCGGGATCATGCTGTGTTGGACTCATCCCCCACCCCCTGGCTATATCCTGGACGCGATCCAGAGCCCATCCCGTTCCTGCGGAATCGGGATGTGCTCTAGATTGTTTGATTTGCGCATGTCCTTGTCGGCGAACCGGCGTCCACTTCGCCGGGACATGCGCTAAACACACCGGGGGTAGGATGCGTGAGTTATCGGCCAGCGCAGTCGCGGCGCGGACCGGTCTGCCGGTCGGGGCGCGGCGGGTGCTGTTCTTCACGCTGGTCGCCGCGACGACGCTGAGCGTGCTGGCGCTCGCGGTGCTCGCGCTCTCGCCCGGCGGCTATGGTGTGGTCGATCTCCTGCTGCTCGTGCTCTATGCGATCGCGCTGCCCTGGCTGGTCATCGGCTTCTCGATCTCGAGCATCGGCTTTCTCGTGATGCGCTTTGCGCGCGATCCGCTCGCCGCGATCTTTCCGGCGGCGGCGCGCGTGCGCGGCGACGAGCCGATCACGGCGCGCGTCGCCGTCCTGATCTGCATCCGCAACGAGACGCCGCAGCGGATCATCCGCAACCTCGCGCCGCTGATGGCAGGGCTCGTGAGCGCCGGTGTCGGCGAGCATTTCCACGCCTACATCCTGAGCGACACCGGCGATGCCGACCTCGCGGCCGCCGAGGAGGCGCAGCTCTCCGCTTTCGCGACAGAATGGCGCGGCCGGCTCGCCGTGACCTATCGCCGGCGCACGGTCAACACGGCGTTCAAGGCCGGCAACATCCGCGACTTCTGCTGGCGCTGGGGTGCCGACCACGATTTCGCGCTCACGCTCGACGCCGACAGCTTCATGACTGCGGACGCGGTGCTGCGCCTCGTGCGCATCATGCAGGCGGACGACAGGCTCGGCATCGTGCAGAGCCTCGTGGTCGGCCTGCCGTCGACCAGCGCGTTCGCGCGGCTCTTCCAGTTCGGCATGCGGCTCGGCATGCGCTCCTACACGATCGGCAGCGCCTGGTGGCAGGCCGACTGCGGGCCTTACTGGGGGCACAACGCGCTGGTGCGGCTCGCGCCCTTCATCGCCCATTGCGAGCTGCCCGAATTGCCGTCGGGCGGCGTCCTGGGCGGGCAGATCCTCAGCCACGACCAGATCGAGGCGGTGCTGATGCGGCGCGCCGGCTACGAGGTGCGCGTGCTGCCGGTCGAACATCAGAGCTGGGAGGAGAATCCGCGAGCCTGCTCGAGTTCATCCGCCGCGACCTGCGCTGGTGCCAGGGCAACATGCAGTACCTGCACCTGCTCGGCCTGCCGGGAATCAATGCGGTGAGCCGCTATCAGCTCGTGTTCGCGATCCTGATGTTCCTCGGCTCGCCCGCCTGGATTCTGCTGCTCGTGCTCGGCACGCTCGCGGCCGCGGCGGCGCCGACGCCGGGCGATTTCATCCGCGCCGACGCCGGCATCGCGCTGTTCGCCGCCACCATGACGATGTGGCTCTCGCCCAAGCTCGCGACCTTCATCGATGTGCTCACGCGCGCGA
This sequence comes from uncultured Pseudomonadota bacterium, assembly GCA_963703755.1. Classification (GTDB taxonomy): domain Bacteria; phylum Pseudomonadota; class Alphaproteobacteria; order Rhizobiales; family Xanthobacteraceae; genus JAVDCA01. The sequence goes on along the minus strand of CAVPGG010000327.1, from coordinate 2,068 downwards.
AGGAGCGCTGGTCGTTCGGCGGCACCGCGCGCTTCCTCGCCAGCGCCGCCGCCGAGACGGTGTTCTCGCTGCTGCTCGCGCCGATCATGTGGTTCGGCCACACGCTCTTTCTCGCCCGCCTGCCGTTCAGCCGCACGGCCGGCTGGGCCGCCCAGGTGCGCGACGATCACGTGGTGCCGTTCGGCCTCGCCTGCCGCGCGCTTTGGCCGCATACGCTGGTCGGCGCCGGCGCAATCGCGCTCCTGGCGCTGACGCACCCGCGCGCGATCCCCTATGCGCTGCCGCTCGCGGCCGGGCTCGCGCTGTCGATCCCGCTCGCCGTGATCACGGCGCTGCCCGCGGTCGGCGCCGCGCTGCTGCGCGCCGGCATCGGCCGCCTGCCGGAGGAGACGGCGGCGCCGCTAGCGCTCGACGCGCTCGCGCTTCCCGCCATCGCGGCGGCGCGCGCGGCGCCGGCCTGATCGCATGGCGCTGCTCGACGCCCTGCGCACGGCGCGCGGCATTGCCCGGTCGCTGCGCATCTATTACGGCACGCGCGGGCACGGCGCCGCCATGGACCGCATCTATGCGCGGTTCGTGCGTCCGGGTGATCTCGTGTTCGACGCCGGCGCGCATGTGGGCGACCGCGTCGCGGCCTTCCGCCGGCTGAAAGCGCGCGTGGTCGCGATCGAGCCGCAGCCCGCGCTGGTGCGCACGCTGCGGCTGCTCTACGGGCGCGATCGCGAGGTGACGATCGAGCCGGTGGCGCTGGGCGAGCGCAGCGGCACGGTCGAGTTCAGGCTCAACGTCGACAATCCGACCGTCTCGACCGCTTCCGACGAGCTCATCGCTGCCGCACACGGCGCGCCCGGCTGGGACGATCAGGCGTGGACGCGCCGCCTCACGGTGCCGATGACGACGCTCGACGAATTGATCGCGCGCCACGGCGCGCCGCGCTTCATCAAGATCGACGTGGAGGGATTCGAGGCGCACGCGCTGGCGGGCCTCTCGCGCCCGATCGAGGCGCTCTCGTTCGAGTTCACCATCATCCAGCGCGACGTTGCGCTCGCGGCGCTCGAGCGCTGCGTGGCGCTCGGCTTCACCGGGTTCGATGCGGCGCTCGGCGAGAGCCAGACGCTCGTGCATGGCGCGTGGCAATCGGCGGACGATATCCGGCGCTGGCTGCTCGCGCTACCGGACAGTGCAAATTCGGGCGACATCTATGCGGTGCGGCGATGAGCGATGCGGCGGGCCTCCCATGGCGGCGCGCGCTGCCGGTGATCGTGTTGACCGTCGCGTGCTACGCGCTGACGCTGCGTGTGTTCTATCCGGGCGTCATGACCTGGGACGCCTGGTATGTGCACGGCGACATCGCCAAGGGCGAGGTAGGCGACTGGCAGTCGCCCGTGATGGTGAAGGTTTGGGCCCTGATCGACCCGCTCGCGCCCGGCGCCGCCAGCATGTTCCTGCTGATCGCGACCGTCTACTGGCTCGCCTTTGCGGTCCTTGCCCTCACGCTCGCGCGCCGATCGCGCTGGCTCGGCGTCTTCGCGCTGGTGCTGGCGCTCGCGCCGTCCGCGTTCGAGTTCGTCGGCATCATCTGGCGCGACGTGCTTTTTGCCGCGAGCTGGCTGCTCGCGGCAGCGCTCGCCTATGCGGTCGCGCAGCGGCCGCGCGATGCATGGCGGCTCGCCATCCAGGCGCTTGCGCTCGTGCTGCTCGGCTTCGGCTTCCTGCTGCGGCCGAACGGCCTGTTCGCCGGGCCGATCCTTGCTGCCTACCTGATCTGGCCGGCGCGCTTCGAGCTGCGGCGCGCCGCGCTCCTCTACGTTCCGACGGGCGCCGCCCTCGCGCTGCTGGTGCCGCTCGTCTACTACGCGCTGCTCGGCGCGCGGCACGAGCACGCCGTGCAGTCGATCTTCGTGTTCGATCTCGCCGGCATCTCGCATTTCACCGGCGTGAACCAGTTTCCCGTGACGTGGAGCGCCGACGAGAACGCGATGCTGATCGGCCCTTGCTACAAGCCGACCGACTGGGACAATTACTGGACGCGCCAGCCCTGCCTGTTCGTGATGAAGAAGCTCGAGGG
>CAVPGG010000326.1:0-6461 GCA_963703755.1 uncultured Pseudomonadota bacterium | reverse complement strand
TCTTGTAGCTGGTTCAGTTGCGTGCACGGCATCGAGCTGCTCACCGGGAACGCATTCCTGCTCGGCGGCCTCGCGCTGCTCGGCATCCTGATCGCCGCCGCGATCCGCACCCGCGTCACCACCTCCCCCACCGGCACCATCTCCCCCACCAGCCCCGCCAGCCGCGCTCCCTCGGCCCGTCCCGCTTCGTGATCATGACTTGAGTGTCGTTCTGGCGACACCAATGTCATGATCACGAACGGGGTCTGTGGCCTGCGGGGCTGCTGGTGCCTAAGGGTATGGCAGAGGGCGGGCCGGCACTGCGCCGCGTAGTCCGTGAGGGTGAGGAGGACTTTGCCGCGGGGGGCGGCGGGATCCTGGTCCCGCAGGGTGTCCAGGGCGGCGGCCCACTCCCCCAGCGGGAAGCGGTGCGTGACCAGGAAACCCAGCGCAACTCCACTAGCGTTGGCTGAGTGGCCTTCAGGCCCCGGATACTTTGATGCGAAAGCTGAGGTCGAGATCGGATGGGTCATCAACGTCGTTTCCGCAATTCGGTCTGTCCGGGCAGAAATGAACGTCAACGTCCCCCTTCCATTGGTCTTAGCAGGGGCGTCGGATCAGATTTGGTCCAGAGCGCAGCATTGGTCTGAGCTCTTGAAGCGAATGGCTAGGTTGTCGGACATCAGTCGGGCGCCGACATACAAACCCGGAACCATGCAAATCGTGGTTCGCAATGAGACGATTGGGCTAGCCCTAGCAGGGTTGATCGACCTTGCAGCCGAGCGCACGCGGCTCGAAGAGGGAGCTCGCCAAGGTCGAGGCCGACATCAAGCGCGTCGACGCCAAGCTCGGCAATGCCGACTTCATCGCGCGCGCGCCCGAGGAGGTGGTCGAGGGCGAGCGCGAGAAGCGCGAGGAGGCCGAAATGCGTAAAGCCAAGATCGTCGAGGCGCTGGAGCGGCTCAAGGGCGCCGAGTGAGCGCATGCGCAAGCTCGCGCGACGCGTCCGCCTCGCGCTTGCGATCCTGGCGGTTATATTCGTCGTCGCGGTCGTCGCGACCGCGCGGCGCGGCGACGCGGCGCTCTATCCGCCCGCCGCGGGCGCGCCCGTGGTGCGCATCCTGCTCGTGCACAACGGCTACCATTCCGGCATCGTGCTGCCGCGCGCGACAGTCGCGACGCTGGCGGGCGAGCACGGCCATGGCGCGCTCGTCGCGGTGACGACGCGCTTTGCCGCCTATGCGTGGCTCGAAGATCGGCTGGGGCGACGAGGACTTCTATCGCGACGTGCCGACGCCGGGCGACCTTACGCTCGGCATCGCGCTGCGGGCGCTGTTTGCGCCCAACAACCTTTCAGTGCTGCACGTGGTCGGCGTCTCCGATCCGCGCGCCCAGTTCGTGGACGCGCCGATGGTCGAGCTCGATCTCTCGACCGAGGGCTTTGCGCGGCTCGTCGCCAAGGTCGACGCCACGTTCGCGCGCGGCGCCGACGGCCAGCCGCAGGATCTCGGCCGCGGGCTCTACGGACCGAGCCTGTTCTATCGCGCGGTCGGCCACTTCCACATCGGCCGGGTGTGCACCCGCTGGGTCGCCGACATGCTCGATGCCGCCGGCGTGCCGACCGACCAGGTGCTTGCGACCGTGCCGCAAGGTCTCTTCCTCGACCTCACGATGCGCGCCGGCGCGAAGGCGCTGCCGCCGTCGCCATGAACGTCAAACAACAAACGTCAAACAAGCACCCAACAAGAAACGTCGGACCTGAAACGAATGGCCAATCTCCCGCTGACACTTGCGTGCTGGAACTATGACCGCACCCGCCCGCTGATGGACGGGCGCGTGAAGCCGGAGGGCATCGACCTCGACATCAAGGTGATGCGCCCGCGCGAGGCGTTTCCGCGCATGCTGGAGAAGCGCGAGTTCCACGTCTCCGAGATGTCGCTCGCCTCCTACACGAGCCTCATCGGCCGCGGCGACTGCCCGTTCGTCGCGATCCCGGTCGCGCTGTCGAAGATCTTTCGCCACGACTGCATCTATGTGCGGCGCGATGCGAACATCCGCACGCCGCAGGATCTGCGCGGCAAGCGCGTCGGCACCACGCAGTACGGCTCGACCGGCCTCGTGTTCACGAAGGGCATGCTGCAGCATGACTACGGCGTCATGCCCGATGACATCCACTGGTTCATCGGCGGCCTCGATGCGCCGACACAGCGCCCGCTGCTGCCGCTCGATCTGCCGGCATCGGTCAAGATCGAGTTCCTGCCGGCCGGCAAGACGCTCGAAGCCATGCTGGCCGCGGGCGAGCTCGATGCGCTGTTCTCGCTCTACCTGCCGGGCAGCTTTTTGCGGGGCGAGCCGCACATCGCGCGGCTGTTTCCCGACCACAAGCCGGTCGAGCAGGACTATTTCGGCCGCACCGGCATCTTTCCGATCATGCATACCGTGGTGGTCCGCGAGGACGTGCATGGCGCCCATCCATGGGTGGCGAAGAGCCTCTACGCCGCGTTCTGCCGGGCGCGCGACATCGCGGTGGACGGCCTCTACGACACCGACGCGCTGCACCTCGCGCTGCCGTTCCTGATCGATCACATCGAGGAGACGCGGCGCGTCTTCGGCGAGGATTTCTGGTCCTACGGTCTCGAGCCGAACCGGCCGACATTGGCAGCGGTCGGCCGCTACGTGCACGAGCAGCATTTGTCGCCGCGCGTGGTTGCACCCGAGGAGATATTCGCGCCGAACGTGGTATGATGCCGGCCTCGTGGGTGTCCTGCGCAGGGGGATCACATGTCCGACGAAGCCCGCAACACCGCCATCCTGGCAGAAGCCTATCGCCGCTGGTCGGAGAGCCGCGGCGCCAGCGCCGACTACTGGATCTTCGATCTGCGATCCCAACATCCACTTCGGCTCGATCGCCGAGACGGTGGCGAGCGTCGACTACATGGCGGACTACCGCAGCCGCGACGAGCTCGGCGCCTACTTCGCCGGAATCGTGCCGCGAACCCGAAGTTCGCACGATTTTTCGGCGAGTCCGGTTGCGAACTTCGGGTTCAAACGCGGCACGAGAATTCAGTAGAGTTGCTAGTGTCCTTTCGATTCCGAAGTTCGCTCAGAGGTCGCTTCTACGAGTATTTCGACACCGCCCAGGTCGCGATGGCGATGGCCTGACGCGGCGCGCCGGCCCATATTGCGGGCCGCCGTGGCAACGTCGGAAGTCGCACGATGAAAGTGTTCCTGGCCGGCGCCGCCGGTGCGATCGGCCGGCGCCTCGTTCCGCTGCTGCTCAGAGCCGGCCATGCGGTCGTCGGCACGACGCGCTCGGGCGAGACGGCGTCCGAGCTGAAATCGCGCGGCGTCACGGCGGTCGTGGTCAACGTCTATCACGCAGCGGCCCTGCGCGACGCCGTCACGCAGGCGCGGCCGGACATCGTCATGCATCAGCTCACCGACCTGCCCAAGATGCTCGACCCCGCCCAGCCGCGCTCGTTCGGCGGCAACACCCGCCTGCGCATCGAGGGCACCGCCAACCTGATCGCGGCCGCCCAGGCCGCCGGGACGCGCCGGCTGATCGCCCAGAGCATCGCGTTCGCCTATGCGCCCGGGCCCGAGCCGCATGCCGAGACCGATGCGCTGGCCTCCGCCGAGGGCGATGCGCCGTCCGCCCAGATGGCGCGCGGCGTGCGCGCGCTCGAGGACGCCGTGCTCGGCGCCGCCGGCCTCGACGGCATCGTGCTGCGCTACGGGCGGCTGTACGGGCCGGGCACCTGGAATACGACCCCGAACGGCCGCGGCGTCCTGCATGTCGATGCGGCCGCGCACGCGGCGCTGCTCGCGCTCACGCGCGGCGCGCCGGGCGTCTACAACATTGCCGAGCCGGACGGCGCGCTCACGGTCGACAAGGCGCAACGCGAGCTCGGCTTCAATCCGGCTTTCCGCCTTTCGGCGTAAGGTCGCGGGGTTTTCGCGCCTTGCGGGCACTTCCGAAGCCGACCTTCGCGGCGGGCGGCTTGAAAGGTTTGCTCAGAAAGCGCGAACCTTTGAGCCCATAGCGCCAGGGATGACCGACCGCCTTGGTGATGCCGATGCGCGGGCCGGTGACGATCTCGACCTCGCCGCGGCGGCGATGCAGCTCGAACGGCGGCGCGTCGAGGGCGAGCGCGTTGTGCACCCGCGTGATGGCGAGCGCCTCGCATACCCGTCCCGGCCCGGAGCACAGCAAGCGCGGATCATCGACGCCGCGCCGGCGGCGCATCTTGGCGATGCCGGCGAGCGGCTCGATGGCGCGGATCAAGACCGCGCTGGCGCTGCCTTCGGCCTCGCACACGAAGTTCACGCACCAGTGGATTCCGTACGACCGATAGACATACGCAAAGCCGGGCGCGCCGAACATGATGGCGTTGCGCTCGGTTGGCCCGCCATAGCTGTGCGCCGCCGGATCCGTGTGGTGATAGGCCTCGACCTCGACGATGCGTCCGCCGACGCCGTTGAACAGAAAGGTCGCGCCGATCAGATCGGGCGCGACCTCATGCACGCTACGGGCAAAGAAACGTCGGCGGATGCGAGCCATTTGGTTTCGACAAGGTTAAGGAAAGCGACGCGGTGCACAAATGTTTGCGCGGCAGCTCTCCGCCAATGTGACTTTGCAGCAACACGTTTACAACATTTGGGTTTCGCCACTGGCGCGACGGAACCGCGCCGCTTTTCCGCCACAGCCCACCGTAAATCGTGGACCGTACTCAAGCCGGTGCGGGGGGAAGCCGCGTCTCCGGCAATATGCGGTGTAATTCCGTGTCAGGGGCGAGACGCGTTCGCAATGGATGCCAAGACCCGACTGAAAGCCAGGCTGCCGAGCCGGCATGTGACGGAGGGCCCGAAAGGGCACCCCACCGCGCGTACTACTACGCGATGGGTCTGACCACCGAGCAGATCCATCAGCCGTTCGTCGGCGTCGCGAGCTGCTGGAACGAGGCGGCGCCCTGCAACATCTCGCTGATGCGGCAGGCGCAGGCCGTGAAGAAGGGCGTCGTGTCCGCCGGCGGCACGCCGCGCGAGTTCTGCACCATCACGGTGACGGACGGCATCGCGATGGGCCACGAGGGCATGAAAAGCTCGCTGCCCTCACGTGAGGTCATCGCCGACTCGGTCGAGCTGACGGTGCGCGGACACGGCTACGACGCGCTGGTCGGGCTAGCGGGCTGCGACAAGTCGCTGCCCGGCATGATGATGGCGATGTGCCGCCTCAACGTGCCGGCGATCTTCATTTATGGCGGCTCGATCCTGCCCGGCACCTTCAAGGGCCGGCCGGTGACCATCCAGGACGTGTTCGAGGCGGTCGGCAAGCACTCGGTCGGTGACATGTCGGACGCCGACCTCGACACGCTCGAACAGGCCGCCTGTCCGTCCGCCGGCGCCTGCGGCGCCCAGTTCACCGCCAACACCATGGCGACCGTGTCGGAGGCGATCGGGCTTGCGCTGCCGTACTCGGCCGGCGCGCCGGCTCCGTACGAATTCCGCGACAGGTTCTGCATGACGGCCGGCGAGCAGGTGCTCGACCTGGTCAAGCTTGGCATCCGGCCGCGCGACATCGTCAGCCGCAAGTCATTGGAAAACGCGGCCGCCGTGGTGGCGGCGTCCGGCGGCTCGACCAACGCTGCACTGCACCTACCGGCGATCGCGCATGAGTGCGGGATCAAGTTTGATCTCTTCGATGTGGCCGAGGTCTTCAAAAGGACACCGTATATCGCGGATTTGAAGCCCGGCGGCCGTTATGTCGCCAAAGACTTGTTCGAAGCTGGCGGCATTCCGCTGCTGATGAAGTCGCTGCTCGACCACGGGTTCATGCACGGCGACTGCATCACGGTGACCGGCCGCACCGTGGCCGAGAACCTCAAGCGGGTGAAATGGAACAGGGACCAGCCGGGCCCGGAGGCAGCGGCCCTGACCGGAATCGTCCCAGCTCGTCCACCTCAACCGTGACCGTGTCCGCGGGTAGCGGATATCCACCCAGGCACGCTGCGGTGGGGCGATCTGGCCCATGACGGTACGCCCGGCCCCGGCGCTGGTCACCTCGACGTCGATGGTCAGCCCGCCGACGGCAAAGGAGACGAGGCGCTGGCCGGGCGGGCCCCGCACCAGCGATGCCTCGTCGGCGTCGACCAGCGAGTCGTAGACCAGCTCGGCGAGCTCGGCGTCGATGTCCCGCCAGCCGAAGGCGTCCACCGCGGCCTGGACCAGCTCGGCGGGTACCGGTTCCCGGTCGGCGGCCAGCCGCCGAGCTCCGCTTCAAGCTCGTCGTCCGGCTCGTACATGTCTGGATCTCCTGTGGGAGGCGTCATCATGAAGAGGGCGATAGCCCGTCCCTGATACCTGCCATCTCCTCGCGAAGCCGCTGCAGGCAGCGCGCCCTGGTGGGGCCGATGCTGCTCGATGCTGCAACTCCAGTGTCGCGGCGACCTCAGCGTAGCTGGGCGGCGGCGACGCCATCAGGA
>CAVPGG010000325.1:0-23032 GCA_963703755.1 uncultured Pseudomonadota bacterium | reverse complement strand
TGTTTCTGCAACTGGACGACTACGTATTGCTGTTGCCCATCATTTCGGACGGGGTTGCCGCCTCGACCGGCTGCGCGGCGGCATCGGCGGTTGCGAAGTCACTGCCGGTCAGCACGAAGCCGTACTGGATATTGACGAGGCCGAGCACGACGACGGCCGCACCAGCGACCCGCAGGAAATATTTCTGAAACGCACCCCGCGCGAAGCTTGTGATGGCGGAAAGCGACAGCAAGGCCGGCAAGGTGCCGACCGCGAAAGCCAGCATGGTGAGCGCGCCGACCGTGAAGCTTCCCTTGGCGAGCACGTAGAGCTGCAGCGCCTGCGTGAAGCCGCAGGGCAGGAAGAAGGTGGTGGCGCCAAGCAGGAACGCTCCGCCCTTGGTCTCGCGGGCGGCAAGGTCGTGGATTTTATGGCCGAATACTTTGGGCATCGTCGGGATCAGCCGCCCGAGGCCGGGAAACAGCTTCAGCATCTGCAAGCCGAGCACGATCATGATCGCGCTGGCGACGAGGGTGAGGATGCCGTTGGAATGGGCGGAAAGCGTCAGCGCCGAGCCGAGCGCGCCGACCACCCCGCCCAGCAGCGTATAAGAGATGATGCGCCCGGCGTTGAAGTAGATCAGCGGCTTCAAGCGCTGAACGCCCGGGCGCGAGCCGGTCGCCTCGTTATATTTGGCGGCGACCGCGACCAGGAGGCCTCCGGTGACGGCGATGCAGCTCGAGACCGAGGCGACCAGGCCGATCAGCAACACAAGCCCGTAGCTCATGTCGGTCGATACGCCGAACCCGCGCGGCAGCAGATCGAACTGGTGCAACGCGAAGACCGCCGCGGCAAGGATGAGAAAAATCGCCGCGATCCCTACATAGTCGCGCCGCGTGTTGGCGGCCGTCACCGAAGCGCCGGTCCACGCGGAGACGCGGTAATCCTCGTCGCCGAGGGCTGCCTGCAGCTTCGGCAGCGCAAGATCGCCGCTATGGTCGACCTGCGCCATGCCGGTCCGATAGTCGGCGCGGACGCGCCGCACGCCGGGAACGCTCTTTAAATCGGCGTTCGATCAAAACATCGCAGTTGGGGCAATGCATGCCGCTCACGGCGAGCGTGAGCTTTTTCGGGTCGGAAGTCCTCATAGTCGAATCCTCGTAAGAACGTGTTGCTGAATTCCTGCCGCCCGGGTCGGCCGGCCGTATCGACCGGGTCCGCATTCATCGGCAAGGCGTCTGTGGAGCGGAAGCGGATGCGCGGCGCGTCCCTGCGGATAGGCGCAGGGCCCTTTGCCATGAGGCGGTGCGCCTCAGATCACAACGAACGTCTTGGGAGGATAAGGATCCGGCGGCCCGTCGTGGCTCGCGTGAGCGCTCACCACACTCGCGACCAGCGTCCGCGTGATGGTAACGACCGGCAGCGGGATCGCGTCGGACAGGACGGCGACCGTGCTGGCGCAATGGGCGAAACAGGTCATCGGCATCCCACGGTCGTGACGGCAGGCGGTGTTCTTCTCGCAATCGCCCGCGCCACCCTGCGCGGCCATGTCGGAAGCGTGCGCGGACATTTCGGAGCCCACGGCCATGCTCATATTCGCGGCCATGGCGCCGAACATAAAGCCGGTCGCCACGACGCTGAGGGCGAACAGCATCGCGGTGGCAAAGCCGATGAGGCGGAGATGCCGGCGCAGAGACATGGAACAATCATATTCGCCTGGGAGGCGCCGTGCAAACACAAAGCGGTGAAGGGAATCCCCGCCCCCGGAATCGCGCATCCTCGCCAAGGCGACGTGCGCACGATTGAAGGCGAACTCCGGCAAGCCCGAGTGCGGATGGGGCGAGGCGAAAAGGCACATGCGATCGCCCTGCGCATTCGCCGGGTCACCCGTCCTACGATTTCATCCGCCAGGCGCCGACCGCGGGCACCCGCAATCGCAAATTCTCCCGCAGCGTCGCGCCGGCGAAATCCCGGCGATAGAGGCCGCGGCGCTGCAGCTCGGGCACGACGTGGCGCACGAAGTCCTCATAAGTACCGGGCACGTGCGTCGCCGACAGCACGAAGCCGTCGCAGGCGGGCGCCGTGAACCACTGCTCGAGGTGGTCGGCGACCTCCTTCGGGCCGCCGACGATCGGGTTGTGCACGCGCCCGCGACCGCTGATGCGGATGAAGTCGCGCGCGGTCGGATTCTTCTTCACGTTGACGACGCGATCGCGGATCGCCTGCAGGCCGGACATCGCGGCGAGCTCGTCGTCGCTGAACGGCTCGTCCATGCCCTTCTTCGCAAAATCGAAGTTGAGCGCCTCGGAGAGCAGCGAGAGCGCGTCGATCTCGAGTGGCAGCTTCTCGATCTGCGCCCATTTGTCCTCGGCCTCGGCCTTGGTCGCGGCCGCGACGGGGTTGACCAGGTGGGTGACCTTGACCGCATCGGGATCGCGGCCGAAGCGCGCGACCGTCGCCTTGAAGTCCGCGTAGTCGCGCTTGCCGGCCTCGAGGTTCGGATAGATCACGAAGATGACCTCGCCCCAGCGCGCGCCGAATGCCTTGCCGCGACCGCTCGCGCCCGCCTGGATGATGACCGGATGGCCCTGCGCCGAGCGCGGCACCGTGAACGGCCCGCGCGAGCGGAAGAAGCGGCCCGCATGGTCGAGGCGGTGCACCTTGTCGGGATGGGCGAACAGGCCGCTTGTCTTGTCCTGCACGATCGCGTCGTCCTCCCAGGCGTCCCAGTGGCCGAGCACGATCTCCATGAACTCGTCGGCGCGGTCGTAGCGCAGGTCGTGGGCGATCGCCTCCTCGCGGCCCATGTTCTGCGCCTCGCCGTCGTTGAGCGAGGTGACGACGTTCCAGGCGGCGCGGCCGTTCGTCATCAGGTCGAGCGTGGCGAACACGCGCGCCACGTGGAACGGCTCGTAATAGCTCGTCGAGTAGGTGGCGCCGAGGCCGAGCCGCTCGGTCGCCATGCCGAGCACGGTGAGCACCGTCACGGCGTCGAGCTTCACGCAGCGGATGCCGTGCGCGACCGTGTGGCCGTGGTCGCGGCCGTACATGTCGGGCATCGACAGCCGGTCGTCGAAGAAGCCGAGGTGGAACTTGCCCGCCTCCAGCACGCGGCCGATGTGGCGGTAGAAGTCCGGCGACCAGCTGTCGGTGCGCGACGCCGGATGGCGCCAGGAGCTCGCGAGGTTGGTGCAGTTCTGCGCCTGCAGGAAACCGACCATGACGATCTGGCGCATCGGAGGACTCCGTCGCGACGCTGCGTCCGCCGTGCGGATCGCGGGAGGCGGGACGCACATTATGGCGCGTGCCGGAGCGCGGAGTCACCCATGCCGGGCGCCTCCCCGGCGGGCCGGCAGTTGCCCGGCGTCACGCGCCGGACACGAGCTTTCGCTATCGCGCATTGCGTGTTGTGCGGTGCGCACGCCAAGCATAAACTTGCCCCGCAAGCTCTTGGAGAACGGATATGAGAACCCTTGTCCTCGCAGGCGTCGCGTGCCTGCTCGCGACCGCGGTCCACGCCCAAAGCTTCAATTGTCGCTATGCCAAGACCGCCGACGAGATCATGATCTGCCAGGACGCGCAGCTGTCCGCGCTCGACGAGCAAATGTCGAGCCTCTATTACAACCTGCGCAACAGCCTGGGCGGCTATCGCCGCGCGGCTCTCGAAGAATCGCAAAGCCGTTGGCTGCGGGGACGCATCAGCTGCGGCCGCGATCGCGACTGCATCTACAGCAGCTATGCGCGGCGCATCAGCTTCTTGCGCAACTACCAATAGGGTCTCCCCTGTCGCGCGCAATCGCAAGCAGCTGGCGTCCGAAGGTGAACGTGCGCCATATACGCCCAATTATTGGTCTGGCCTGCGTGGCCGCGCTGGCCACCCTGTCGCATCCGGCGCGCGCCGACCTGCCGGTCGCGTACGCCATGGTCGGCTGCATCAAGGACGGAAAATTCCAGCTGCGTGGCACCACCGGCCCGCGCATGGACGATCCGGCCATCGCGGCGCTGGAAGGCACGACGGTCCGTGTCGAAGGGTATCTGTCGCCCGGCGACCGTTTTCACGCGAACGCCGTCCTCATCGTCGACGGTCAGTGCCGTACGGACCTGCACAAGACCTATTTCCTGTGCGATCCCTGCCAGACGCTTCCCGGAATGCCCGCGTCGCGACCGGCTCCCAGGCGAGAGGACGCTAGGCCCGTCGAGCTGTTGCCGGCGGCGCTACGGCAGTTCGATGAGCTGCCGCGGGCGCTGCGAGGACGGTAGCGACGGCGGCCTCGCAGGCTCGTCCGTCAGTTCTTGATCTTGGTCAGGATCAGCACCGACAGGTTGCCGTCGGGCACGAAATCCTTCTGCTGCACCTGGAACTGGGTCGCCGAGATCTTCTTCACGCCCTTGCCGCAGAAGCTCACCAGCGCGTCGGGCGAGCCCTTGTCGACGGTGAGCTCGAAATTGCCGATCGGGCCGGACCAGTTGGCGCCGGTCCGCAAAATGTATTCGATGCGCTGCTCGTTGTAGGGCGGCCCGAACTCGCTCTTATTCGCCTTGCGCAGGCTCTGGATGGTCGCCATGAACGCCTGGTCGATGCAGTATTTCTTGGGATAGTCGGCGTAGCCTTCGAGCGTCGCCTGGTTGGGCGCGCCGAGCTCGGTCTGCGCCGAGCCGCCGACGCTCGGAACGTATTGGTGCCGGATCACGATCTGCTTCTTGGCCGGGAAAGTCTGCTTCCAGTAGTAGGTCGTCGCGAGACCCCAGCGCGCCTCGAGATGCTTCTTCATTCCCTTGCCGTCGTCGTACTCGACGATCTCGGCGAGGCCGAGCGCGACCAGATCGGGCCACTTGTCCGCCGGCAGCTTGTCCAGCGCCTGATCGGCCGCGGGCAGATGCGGATCGAGCGGGATGCCGAGCGCGCGCAGGTATTGCGTGCGGTCGACGCCCATCGCCGTGACGCGCTGCTCGACCTCGGCCTTGACCGGTACGCCGTCGACCGTGGTCTTGAAGCCGAAGACATTGTTCGGCTCGACGCTCGGCACGGCGACGTTGTCGTCCTGGTTGGCGATGCGGATCTCAGGCAGCGGGAAGGCGACGAGCGTGGTCACGTCCTTGTCGGACTTGTTGAAGAACTCGTAGACGACGCGCACCTGCTCGGTCGAGATGAAGAGCTTCTCGGAGCGCATCTCGATGGCGTCGGTGGTGACGAAGATCAGGCCGCCCGTGGCGATCTCGGCGGTCGTATCGTTGGCGCGCGCCGCCGGCGCCGCGCAGGCGAGTGCAACCGCGAAGACGAGCGGCCGGAGGGCGACGATCGAATGGCGCATGACGCGATCCCTTCTCTTCTCCGCCCGCCGCGGCATCCTCAGACCTTCTCGGGCTTGATGCCGGCGAACTTAATCACCTTCGCCCACTTCTCGGTTTCGCTGGCGATCAGCTTGCGGAAGTCCTCGGGCGAGCCGAACAGCGGCGTGCTGCCGAACGCCGCGTGGCGCGCCCGGATCGTCGGGTCGGCGACGGCGGCCTGGATGGCTTCGTTGAGCTTGACGACGATGTCGCGCGGCGTGCCCTTCGGCGCACCGATGCCGCCGAGGCCGCTCGCCTCATAGCCGGGCACGAACTGCGCGATGGTCGGCACGCCGGGCAGCGCCTCGACCGGCTCGGCCGTCGTCACGCCGAGCGGGCGCACCTTGCCGGCCTTGATCTGCTCGATCGACGAGCCCGTCAGATCGAACATCACCTGCACCTGCCCGGCGATCAGGTCGGTGACGGCGGGCGCCGAGCCGCGATACGGCACGTGCGTGAGCTTGGTGCCGGTCAGCATCTGGAAGAGCTCGCCCGCCATGTGGGTCGAGTTGCCGATGCCGCCCGACGCCATGTTGAGCTTGCCGGGATGCTCCTTCGCGTAGGCGATGAACTCCGGCACCGTCTTGACCGGCAGCGACGGATGGACCTCGAGCACCAGCGGGGTGCGCGTGATGCTGGAGACGGGCTCGATGTCGCGGATGAAGTCGTAGGGGAGCTTCAGAAGCGTCGCGTTGATCAGGTTGCTCGCCACGGTCCCGAGCAGCGTGTAGCCGTCCGGCGGCGCGTGCACGACGAACTCGGTCGCGATGGTGCTGGCGGCGCCCGGCTTGTTGTCGACGATGAAAGTCTGGCCGAAACGCCGCGACAGGAAATCGGCCACCATGCGCGCGGTGATGTCGGCGGTCTGGCCGGGCGGGAAACCGACAATGAGATGCACCGACCGCGCCGGATAGGTCTGCGCCGATGCGGTGCGACCGAGCAGCGGCAGCGCGCCGGCACCGGCGGTCAGTTGCAGAATTCGACGGCGAGAAATCGACATGGCCTGGCCCCGTGAATGTGTCTCGCACGAGACTACGACGAAGCGAGGTGCATTGCCTAGCGCGTTGCCTCGCGGCATCGGCGCCCGGTCAGCGCTCGGTCCCGGCGCGCTGTCGCCGGGCCGGCCGGTTTGCTAGCTTGCGCGGCGGGGGCGACACGGCGGAGCCGGAAAGGGCTGCGTTATGGACGTGACACGACACGAAACCAGTCTGGTCTGGCCGGGACTGCGCGGCTTCTACGATACGGTCGGCGATATCGCCTACGCGCTGATGCGCGTGGTGATCGGCTACATCCTGTTCATGCACGGCTGGGGCAAGATCCACATGGGCGTGGCGACGGTCGCGGCCAACATCATGGCGAAGAACGGGCTGCAGCCGTCCCTGGTGTTCGCCTATGCGGCCACCGCGCTCGAGACGGTCGGCGCGGTGTGCATCATCCTCGGCGTCTTCACGCGGTTCTTCGCCGCCGCGATCGCCATCGAGATGGGCATGGCGCTCCTGTTCGTGCACGCGGCGAAAGGCTTTGCCGCCGCGCAGGGTGGCTTCGAATACGTGCTGCTCATCGGCATCGTGATGTTCGTCGTCGCGATCCGCGGCGGCGGGCGCTACTCGGTCGACCGGATGATCGGGCGCGAATTGTGAGACTGTCAGTTGGGACGAGCGCAGCGAGACCAAACCTACGAAGACCCGCGACCCCACCTACTCGCGTTGCCTGATGTAGTCCTTGGTCGGCGGCGGTCCCCAGATGTCGCGCGGCATGCCGGCCCACACCTTCGGCCGCTGCGGCCGGTCGCGGTGCCAGGGGCGCGGGTCGAAATAGCCGAGCGACTCGTCGAGCATCTTGTCGAGCTCGGTGAACAGCTCGATGATCTGGTCATCGGGATTGCGGTGATAGGTGAAGACGTTGTGGCCGGGTCCGTGCCGGCCCGGACCCCAGATGATCGGGATGTCGCGGGCGCCGAGGAAGTCGCAGGCGCTCTGCACCTGCGCCCAGTCCTTGAGCTCGAAGGCGATGTGATGCATGCGCGTGGTCTTGCCGCCGACGAAATTGACCGTGTGGTGGTCGGGGCCGCAGCGCAGGAAGACGAACCAGTCCTCGATCCAGTCGGAGACGCGGAAGCCGAGCACGCGGCCGTAGAAATCCGCGAAGGCCTTCGGATCGTCGACGCAGAACGCGAGGTGGCCGAGCTTGATCGGCCCGATCCCGTCGGGCGTCTTGCGCGCAAGCGGCGTCGCGGCGGTGAACACCTCGACCAGCGTGCCTTTCGGGTCCGCGAAGGTGATCGCCTGGGCGATGCCGGGGCTCGGATCGGCACGCATCTCGCAGCGCACGCCTTCGGCCTCGAGCCCGCGGCGCAGATGATCGACGTTGGTGTCGGCCGCGGCCTGGAACGAGATGCGGGCGCAGCGCGGCTGGGTGCCCTTCTCGAGCTGCACCGCGAGGTCGCCGACCTTGGTGGCGAGGAACGCCCGGCCGTTCTGGCGCTCGGCGAGGACCAGCCCGACGATGTCCGTGAAGTAGTCGATCTGGCGATCGAGGTCGGGCGTCTCGAACGTCGCGTGGCCGATGCGCGTGACCTTGATCATGGAACGCTCCCTGTGGGGCGGCAAATCTACGCACCCGCCCGCGGGCGGGTCAACATCGCGTAGCCGCGATGGCGACCGTGCTATCGTTCGTTCCCCTACACTCGACCGGGCGATTGCACATGAAGAAAACAGGCTTCAGGGTGTGCTGGACCGTCCTGCTCGCGGCCCTTGCCGCGACCGCGCAGGGGCAGACCTATCCGACGCGGCCGGTGATGTTCGTCGTCCCCTACCCGGCGGGCGGCACCGCCGACCTCTTGTGCCGTTTTGCGGCCGACCGCGCCGGCGCGATCCTCGGCCAGCAGATCATCGTCGAGAACCGACCGGGCGGCGCCGGCGGCCGCATCGGCGTCGAGCAGGTGCTGCATGCGACACCGGACGGCTACACGCTCCTGTGCGCGGCCCAGCTCACCTACTCGATCACGCACCTCGTCTTCAAGAAGACCGCGTTCGACCCGCGCGGCATGGTGCCGATCAGCGTGCTTGCGCGCTATCCGCTGATCGTGATCGCGCGTAGCGGGCTCAAGGCCGACAACCTCGCCGACTTGATCGCGCTCGCCAAGGCCAACCCGGGCAAGCTCACCTACGGCCACCAGGGCAAGGGCAATACCGGGCACCTGCTCGGCGAGCTGATGATGCTCAAGGGCGGTTTCCGCATGACCGAGGTGCCCTACCGCGGCAGCGCGCCGGCGATCAACGACCTGCTCGCCGGCAATATCGACATGGTCCCGGACTATCTGCTGGCCAACAAGCAGAACATCGACGCCGGCAAGCTCAAGCTCCTCGCCACCGGCGGGCGCGCGCGGCTCAAGGACTATCCGCAGGTTGCGACCATCGCGGAGACGCTGCCGGGCGTCTATGCCGATACCTGGATGGCGGTCGCAGCGCCGCCCGGCACGCCCCTGGACATCGCCAAGAAGGTATCGGACGCGATCGGACGCGGCTTCCGCGAGCCCGAGATGCGCGCGCGCATCCTCCGGCTCGAGGCCGAGCCGCTCGGCAACACGCCGGACGAGATGCGCGCCATGATCGAGGAAAGCACCAAGACCTGGGCGCCAGTGGTCGAGGCGGCGCACATTTCGATCGACTAGATTAGCGGCCACATCGCCTCTTCACCCCGGATCATACCGTTGGTAGATTTCGACGTTGCAAGAAGCCGGGGGCAACGCCATGAAACGCTTCGCACTCCTCGTCGCGGCCGCCGCGACGCTGCTGCTGTCGATCCATTCGGTCCCGGCGCACGCCCAGGGCAAGGACGCCGGGCCGCCGCCGGAGGACGTCCCGGCCACCAACCCGGCCTTCAACGGGGGCTCGGTTCCGCGCGACGTGGCCCCCAACCGGCCGGCCGCGCCGGCGGAGGAACGAACCGCCCCGCCGGCACCCGTGCGGTGGAATTCGGCCGCCGCGGCGATCTGGCGCTACCGCGGCCAGGTGCATGTCGCGATCGGCTATTCGGGCGTCCGCGACACGGCGGACGACGCACGCGCCAGCGCCCTCAACGCCTGCCGCAACGCCGGCGGCAGCGGCTGCAAGGCGATCGGCGCCTGGAACAGCGGCTGCCTCTACATCACCACCGGGCGGTCGTCGAACCGCGCCGGCTGGGGCTCGGGCGGCAGCATCGACGCGGCGCTGAAGAAATGCCGCTCCTACGGCTTCAGCTGCAAGCAGCCGATCGGCGGCTGCGTGGATTAGGCTACTTCTTCGCGGCCGCCTGCAAAATAGGCGTCAGCCGCGCGATCTCGCTCTTGACGAGGGCTGCGAGCGGGGCCGGGCCGCGCCGGCTCTTGTCGGCAACGGCGGCGCCGAGATCGTTGAAACGCTTGCGCGCGGCGGCGTCGTCGAGGCCCTGGTCGAGCGCGGCGGCGAGCGCGTCGACGATCGGCTGCGGGGTGCCCTTGGGCGCGAACAGGGCGAAGAAGGCCGCGACGTTGAACGCCGGGAAGCCCTGCTCGGCCGCGGTCGGCACGTTGGGCAGCAGCGGGTGGCGCTGCGGCGCCGCGATCGCCAGCGCCTTGAGCGTGCCGGCCTGGATATGCGGCATCTGCCCGATGATCGGGTCGCAGAAATAATCCACCTGGCCGGCGAGCAGCGACTGCGTCGCCGGCGTGCTGCCCGTGAACGGCACCAGCGTCGGATGGATGCCGATCGAGGTGTTGAGCAGCAGGCAGCCCACATAGGAGACCGAGCCGACGCCGGCATGCGCCATGTTGAGCTTCGCCTCGTTCGCCCGCGCATAGGCGACGAACTCGGCGAAGGTGTTGGGCGGCAGGGCCTTCCTGGTCACCATCACCTCGGGCAGCTCGACGACGAGGCCGATCGGGGCGAAATCGGTCACCGGGTTGTAGGCGAGGTTGGGATAGAGCGCGACGGCCGCCGCATGCGTGCCCATGTGGCCGACGACGAGCGTGTAGCCGTCCGCCGTCGCGCGCGCCGCGCGGGTCGCGCCGACCGTGCCGCCGGCGCCGCTGATGTTCTCGATCACGAAGGCCTGGCCGAGCCGCCGCGAGAGCTGGTCGGCGACGACGCGGCCGACGATGTCGGCGGGCCCGCCGGCCGGGAACGGCACGATGACGGTGACGGTGTGCGACGGATAGGTCTCGGCCTGCGCCGCCACGGCGCCGAGCAGGGCGGCGGCGAGCGCGAAGGTCAATCGCTTCGGCATGGAGGCTCCTTCCCTCGATTGCGATCGGGTCACGACGTCGCGCGCCGCCAGATCGTGCCGAGCAGGCCGCGCGGGAAGAACAGAACCACCAGCATGAAGATCACGCCGATGAAGGACATCCAGTTGACGGTTCGTGACGAGATGACGTCCTGCAGCACAACGAACACGGCGGCGCCGGCCAGCGGGCCCCAGAAGGTGCGCATACCGCCGATCACGGTCATCACCACGAAAAATCCCGACTGGGAATAGTGTATCGCCTGCGGGTCGGCGAAGTTGTTGAGCAGCGCGTAGAGCGTTCCGGCGAGCGCGGTGAAGAAGCAGGAGATCGAGAACGACATCCAGATGTGCCGCTCGACCGGGATGCCGAGGAAGCGCGCGCGGCGCTCATTCTCGCGGATCGCGAGCAGCGTGCGGCCGAACGGCGAGCGCAGCATGAGGCCCATCAGCGCCACCGCGGCCGCGAAGATGGCGAGCAGGAAATAGTAGAAGCGCGTGTCCTCGCTGATATCGAGCGTGAGCGGCCCGAAGCCAATCGGCTCGCGATGAAAGTCGCGCAGCCCGTCGAAGCCGCCCGTGAAGTCGTTCCAGCTGTAGGCGAGATAGTACCAGAGCTGCCCGAACGCGATGGTGCACATCGCGAAGTAGACACCGCGCCGGCGCACGATCAGAAGTCCGAACAGCGTGCCGGCCAGCCCACCGAGCAAGGTGCCGAGCACTATCGCGAGCGGCGTCGAGTGCGCGAGATAGCGCAGCGTGAGCCCGGCGCCGTAGGCGCCGAGGCCGAAATAGGCGGCGTGGCCGAAGCTCAGCACGCCGGTGAAGCCGAGCAGCAGGTTCAGCGCCATGGCGGCGAGCCCGAACACGAGCACGCGCGCCGCGAGCGCCGTGTAGCCGCCGAGCAACGGCAGCCAGAACGGCGCGGTGACGAGCACGATCCAGATCGCGGCCTGCGCGGCCTGCCTCTGCCCGATTGCCGGCCTCTTCTCGGTCTCGGCCAGTACGGTCGCGCTCACGACATCATCCCTTCTTCGCCCATCAGACCGCGCGGCCGCAGCAGCAGCACCGCCATCAGGATCGCGTAGATCACGGCCTCGCTCGCGGCCGGATAGATGGCGGTGGTCAGCGCCGCCGCCATGCCGATCAGCAGGCCGCCGCACAGGGTGCCGATGAGGCTGCCGACGCCGCCGACGATGATGGCGATGAAGCTCGGCATCAGCAGGTCATCGCCCATGTTGGGGTTGAGGCCGATCTGCCCGGCCGCGAGCACGCCGGAGAGGCCGGCGAGCAGGCAGCCGAGGCCGAAGTTGAAGGTGCGCAGGTGACGCACGTTGACGCCGAGCGTCGCCACCGTCTCGAGGTCGAGCGTGCCGGCGCGGATGCGCAGGCCAATGCGCGAGCGGCGCAGGAAGACGAAGAGGCCAGACACCGTGAGGATGACGACCACCACCATGAAGACGCGATACCAGGTGATGAAGAAGAGGTCCGGCGTGATCGGC
Organism: uncultured Pseudomonadota bacterium; assembly: GCA_963703755.1. Classification (GTDB taxonomy): domain Bacteria; phylum Pseudomonadota; class Alphaproteobacteria; order Rhizobiales; family Xanthobacteraceae; genus JAVDCA01. The sequence continues at coordinate 10,982 of CAVPGG010000325.1, read as the reverse complement.
TGCCCCAGGACATCGGGCAGGCCCAGGGGGACTGGGTTCGGTCCCCATACGTAGCGGGCGAAGTCCTGCAGGAAAAAGGCGAGCCCGAAGGTGAACAGCAGGCTGTAGACCGGATCGCGGCCGTAGATGCGGCGGATCATCAACCGCTCCACCGCGATGCCGATGAAGGCGGTGAGCAGCGGCGAGACCAGCAGCGCGCCCCAGTAGCCGAGCGCCGGCGCGAGCGTGAAGGCGAGATAGCCGCCGAGCGCGAGGAAATTGCCGTGCGCGAAGTTGATGACGTTGCTGAGGTTGAGGATGAGCGAGAGGCCGAGTGCCATCAGCACATAGAAGGTGCCGATGATCAGGCCGTTGGTGACGTTGTAGAGGATGACTTGAGCCATGTGCCCCCTTCGGCCTGCCTCGTAGGGCGGGCAAAGGCGCATTCTCGCGCCTCACCGCGTGGGCAAAATCGCCGACGCGCCTTTGCCCATGCGGTGACGCCGAGACAGGCGATTTTGCCCACCCTACGGCGTTCCCCCGCCTTGCCTCAGCTCGGCGCCGTCATCTTGCAGCCGGTATCGGCGACCGTGCCGGCGGCCTTCTCGCCCGGCACCAGCTCGGCGATCGTGAATACGTCGTCCTTGTCGCTGCCCTTCGCCGTATGCACCTCGCCGACGAAGATGTTGGCCATGAGCTCGTGGTCGCCCTTGCGGTAGCGCACCGGACCCGGCTGCAGCGCGACGTCGGGCGGCAGCTCCATGTCCTCCATGGCGACCGCGAGCTTCGGCCCCTCGAGCGACTTCGCCTTCTCGGCCGCAAGCCGCACCGAATGCATCGAGACATAGCCGAACCAGTCGCGCGCCGTCGGCGCCCGCTTTTGCGCGGCGCGATACTCGCTCACGAACTTCACGACCTCCGGCACCTTCGGCTGGTTCCACCACCATTCCATGTCCCACCAGCCGGTCTGCGCGTCGGGCGGGCAGCCCTTGATGCTCTCCAGCTCGAACAGCGCGCCGCCGAGCGCCATCTCCTTCTGCATGCCGAACTGGGTGAACTGCTTCATGCAGTTGATCTGCGTGAGCCCGCCCATGTTGTTGAGCAGCACGTTCGGCTTGTAGGCCTTGGCCTTGATCAGGGTCGCGGAGAAATCGGTGTTGTTGATCGGCAGAAAGTCACCCTCGAAGGTGCCGCCCAGCTTCTTGAGGGCCTTGATGAAGGCGTCCTGCAGCGAATGGCCGTAGGCGTAGTCGGGTGTGATGAAGAACCACTTCTTGCCGAAGCGCTTGACCAGCTCGGGCGTGATCGCCTCGGCGTCCATGGTGGTCGTGTTGCAGACGCGGAAGACGTTCCACTTGCAGTTGGTGCCGGTGATCGGATCGGTGTGGCCGCCGGGCACGATGTGGAAGACCTTCTTCTCGGCGGTGACCTGCGACATCGCATACGCGATGCCCGAGTTCACGTCGCCGAGGATCACGTCGACCTTGTCGCGGTCGATCAGCTTGCGCGTCTTCTGCACGCCGGTGCCGGAGTCGTTCGCCGAGTCCTCGACCAGGAGCTCGACCTTGCGGCCGAGGATGCCGCCCTTCTTGTTCATCTCGGCTTCCGCGTATCGGGCGCCGTCGACCTCGCTCTGCGCAAGCGCCGAGAGCACGCCGGTCAGCGGATTGACCATGCCGATCTTCACTGGCGCCTCGCCGCGCGCCGTGATGATGAACGGCGCGCCCAGCACCTGGCCGGCGCCAAGCGCAAGACCCGCCTTGATGAACGTGCGTCGGCGGATCGGCATCGTGGTCTTCGACATTTTCCAACCTCCCTGGTGTGGCGGCGTGCTCTGCGCGGTTTCTTGTTCGTGTCGGCTTCTTTTTCTTGCCCGCTGCTTGTTCGTGTCGGCTGCTTGTTCTCGTCGACTTTTTGTTCAGTCGGCCTATCCGCTTCATCCCACGGACATGTCGCGGATGTCAGACTTGCAGGCCATTCGGGCGCCGCCGCGCGGCGCAAGCCGCGGGGCCGCGCCCAGGGAACAATATCTTCTACTCCGCCCGATGCAGGGTCAAGGACAAGCCGGTCGTGTGGCATTTTGCGGCACGTCAACCTCCACGGTGGGCCTGCGCCCAGAGGTCAAAGCTTCTCGATCGCGACCTGGAAGCCGCGGTGGACGACGCGATATTGGCCGTCGAATGCGTGCAGAAAGCTGTCGACCCCGAGCTTCGGGTTGGCGCGCGGCTCGGGCATGTAGGCCCATTCATAGTCGTCGAAGATCAGCGTGCCGCCGCGCGCGAGCATCGACCACGCCAACACGCCATCGTTGTAGACGTCGGCGGCGCGATGGCTCCCGTCCACGTAGGCGATGTCGAATCGGCGCCCGTCGATGGCAAGCTCGGTCAGTGCCGTCGCGGACGGTGCCTTGATCTTCTCCAGGCGGCCGCGGAACGCTGCAAGATTTGCATCGAAGCGCTGCTCGATCTGGCTCAGGTCGCCAGCGAAGACCTCCGGGTGGGCGCGGTGCTCCTCGCTGCCCGCGAAGGTGTCGATGCACACGAGCCGGCACTGCGGCAGGTAGTTGAGGAAGAACAGCGCCGAGCGTCCCTCCCAGGAGCCGATCTCGACCACGTTCGCGGCCGCGTCGCGGAAGCGCGCGAGCAGCCGCGCCCAGGTCGGGAAATGGACCGAGGTCCAGTCGTGCCCGAAGGTCTTGTGGGCGAACCAGCCGGCGGCCTCGGCCTCCGAGAACTGATGCGTTTCGTCGCTCACGCAGACCTCCGGGGGCAGCCGTCCGGCACCACGGTGGCGACCGTAGCATAGCGCGGCGGCGACGCTCAGACCGCTTGCTCAACCTACGCCGCGGATGCGACAACCCCGGCGCAACAGCGGAGGATATCGCCCATGCGCGTGGTCGCGCTCGAAGAGCATTTCACGGTCCCGGCCCTCGCCAAACGGGTCGATCCCGGCGCCGCGAGCCGGCGCGGCTTTCGCCCGCGCAACCCGCCGAAGACCGGCGTGAACCCGATGTCGCTCCTGCCCGAGATCGGCGAGACGCGGCTCAAGTCGATGGACGAGGCCGGCATCACGTTCCAGATCCTCTCCAACACCGGTCCCGGGCCCGATCTGGTGCCGGGCGCCGACGGCGTCGCGCTGGCGCGCGAGATGAACGACCACCTCGCGGGCGCGGTCGCGGCGCGCCCCGACCGCTTCGGCGGCCTCGCGGTGCTGCCGATGGCGAGCCCGGACGCCTGCGCGGCCGAGCTCGAGCGCTGCGTCAAGCAGCTGCGCTTTCCCGGCGCGCTGATCAACGGCACGACCGAGGGCCGCTTCCTCGACCACCCGAGCTATGACGGCCTGCTCGCCGCCGCGGTCCAGCTCGACGTGCCGATCTACATCCACCCGCACCTGCCGCCCGAGCCGGTGCGCCAGGCCTATTATGCCAACCTGCCCGCGGGCGCCGGGCGCGTGCTCGAAAGCGCCTCCTGGGGCTGGCACCAGGAGACCGCGATCCACGTGCTGCGCATGGTGATGGCCGGCACGCTCGACAAGCATCCCAAGCTCAAGCTGATCATCGGCCACATGGGCGAGATGCTGCCCGTGATGCTGCGCCGCGTCGACGAGACCTCGGCGAATGACGTCGACCACCTCAAGCGACCGCCAAGCCAGCAGATTGTCGACCAGGTGTGGATCACCACCAGCGGCATCTTCAGCGAGCCGCCGTTCCTCGCCGCGCTCACGACGTTCGGCATCGACCGCATCATGTTCTCGGTCGACTACCCGTATGCGCCGAATTCGATGGGGCGAAAATTCCTCGACACGATCTCGCTATCGCCCGCCGACATGGCGAAGCTCACGCACAAGAACGCGGACGCGCTCCTGCGGCTGAAGGCCTAGTCGCCCGCTTCGCTCAAGTTGAAGGGGCCAGAACCCTGCGAATTGCCTACGCAAGTGTCGACAGATTTGGACATGAACCCATTCACTTTGGGTGAAGCTACCGACTAGGGCAAAGCGGGCTGCGGACCACCGCGCGCCGTGAGCCATTCGTCGGCGCATGGCGCGTGGGGTGCAGGTATCGGGAAATCAGCAGGGACGTGTCACGGGGGCGCGGGCGGGCCGCCGCGCGGCCGTGGCAGCATCACGACCCGTGCGAGCAGCGCCAGCAGCACCACTGCCGGAACCGCGATCAACAGCACAACGGTCGCGGTAAGCGCGATGCCGAAGACGATGATGATCAGGAGGGCCAGCACCAGCGCGGCGACAAGAATGCCGGGGATCGCGATCGCCCATTTGCGCCAGCCCGCAACCTCCTGGCGGCGGCCGTCCCGTTCGTAGGTCACTTTCAGCAGGCCCATCGCGATGTCTCCATGCCTGAGCGGAGCACAACCTAGCGAGGCGCGCCACATCGCGTCAAACGGCGCCACGGGCCGCAAGTTCCCGGGGCGCGCGGGCGCCTCGCATATTTTGCCACCTGCGGCTTTCCCTCCATCCGCCGGCAGGTCATAAAGTCGCGCAGAGGCACCGCCGGAGGAAGCCATGAAAAAAATGCTGCTGATCATCCTCGCAATCGTGGCCTGTGCGGTAGCGGGTTCGCTCTATCTCGGACATTCGGTATATCGCGCCGTCCGGGACGCGATCGCGTCGGGCTGCAACAACTGCGTGCAGGTGAACAACGGCGGCCCGATGATCGTGGGCTCCGGCAATATCGCGACGCAGCAGCGGACCGTTCCGCCGTTCACCGCGATCCATCTGGAGTCGCCCGCCAACGTCGTTATCGACCGGACCGGGACGCAGAGCCTGTCGGTGAGCGCCGACGACAACCTGGTGGACTTCTTCACCTCCGACGTGCGGGATGGCACGCTCTACCTCGGCATCGCGCCAGGCAAGAGCTTCCAGGCCAAGTCCGTGGTCTACCGGGTCACGGTCACCGACCTGCGCGCCATCGAGGTGCGCGGCTCGGGCGACGTCAAGGCCGACCATCTCGACGGGCCGGCGCTGGCGGTCAGCATCGCGGGCTCGGGCGACGTGCGCCTCGCCGGCCGGACCGACGACTTCACCCTTTCGATCAGCGGATCGGGCGATATCGATGCGGCGGACCTTCAGGCAAAGCGCGCGAAGGCTGTCATCCGAGGATCGGGCGACGCGACCGTGAACGCGAGCGAGGCGCTCGACGTGCAGATCAGCGGCTCGGGGGATCTGAGGTATATCGGGTCGCCGAAGGTCACCAAGCAGGTCAACGGATCGGGCTCGGTGCGGCAGAAATAGCCGCGCCGGCCGCCCGCATTACTGCAGCGAGATGTGGGCGTCGCGGATCACTTTCCCCCATTTGTCGGTCTCCGCGACGATGAGCTTCGCGTAGTCGGCACTCGACATCGGCGTCGGGATGCTGCCGAGCGCGGCGAGCCGCTCCTTGGTCTTGGGATCCGCGAGCGCGGCGTTGATCTCCTGGTTGAGCGCGCCGACGATCGCGGCCGGCGTTCCCTTCGGCGCGCCGATGCCCTGCCAGGTGCTCGCCTCGAAGCCGGGAATCGTCTCGGCGACGGTCGGCAGGTCGGGCAGCGCCTGCGAGCGCTCGGCGGTGGTGACCGCGAGCGCGCGCACCTTGCCGGCCTTGATGGCGGCGATCGATTCCGGAAGCGGGCTGAACATCACCTGCACCTGCCCGCCGATCAGGTCGACGAGCGCGGGCGCGCCGCCGCGGTAGGGCACGTGCACCATGTCGATGCCGGTCCGCATCTTGAAGAACTCGCCGCCCACGTGCGAGGCGCTGCCGCTGCCGCCCGACGCCATGCTGACCTTGCCGGGATTGGCCTTCGCGTAGGCGATGAACTCGGCGACGGTCTTCGCCGGGATCGACGGCGTGATCTCCATCACCAGCGGCAGCCGGCTGATCATGGCGATCGGCACGATGTCGCGGATGAAGTTGAAGTCGAGGTTGGGATAGAGCGTCGCGTTGGTGGTCACGGACTGCGGGATGAGCAGGAGCGTGTAGCCATCGGGCGCCGCATGCGCGACCACGCCGACGCCGATATTGGTGCCGGCGCCCGGCCGGTTGTCGATCACGAAGGTCTGCTTCATGTGGTCGCCGAGCCACTGGGCGGTGAGCCGCGCCAGGATGTCGAGCGCGCCGCCGGGCGCGACCGGGACGACGAGGTGGACGGCGCGGGACGGATAGGCTTGCGCGCGAGCAAGGCGCGGGAATGCAGCGAGCGCCGTTGCGCCGGCGGCGAGATGCAGGAATTGGCGGCGGTGGGGCAACCCATTCCTCCCTGAATGCCGGGGTCAATTCGACCGCGTTGGCGCGACTATATCTTCGGCCGAACAGGAAGGACATGCGCGCGTGACGCGCCTAGGCCTCGAGGCGCATCCATTCTTTGCCCATGCGACGACGCTTTGTGAGGAGCGACCACCTGTCAGGCGACCGCCAGCCAACCCCGAAGGCCGACGGATCGAAGTCCGCGGCCGAGATACGGGGAAACCATCGAGAAATCAGGATTGGCCGCGGATCGAACGGCTCAACAATTCTGATATTTAGGGTAACAAAACTCGCTGCACCTCATCTTGCCGTGGCCGCTATGAACCCAGCCGACGCACTTCGCGCCCCGGGGAACGCCAGGCTCAGCGGGGGGCCCCTCTGCGAGGATGATCACGGGGCTCGCCTGAGCCTTGGCTGATGACAGTGGCTGCGCACGTGTGACCGGGGCCATGCCCGCGAGCACGAAGCAGAGCGCGAGGGCGCCCGCCAGAACGAACATATGACGTGACATGGAGTTTCCCTGTCGCTTCGAGTTCCGCGGACAACGATGCCCGTCTGTGCAACTGTATTGCCACCCTGGGACACGTTTGCAACGGATAAGTTTGCATCGATTCGCATTTGTCGAAAAACATGCTTCCGAAGGCCGCGTTGCGCGCAAAACCTGCTTCATCGATTTCGCCGCCCGGCGAGACGCCCTGCGGCACGGCTGGCATTGGCACGCCCTCCTCAAATGCCGGCGTGATCCGTCAGCCCTGTTTCGCCACGCGCTTCGGCGGCCTATCGGTCGGCAATACAGTGCGGCTCCATGATGATGACGCCGCCGGCACTGCTCTCGATCACTTCCATTCCCGCGCTCCCGTCCCCGGTCACGTCGTGGCGACATTCTTGACCAATTTCAAAAGGTTCTTGCCCGCGACCCGCGCATAGGTGACCTCGTCCATCAGGTTGCGGATGAGGTGCACGCCGAGGCCGCCGATCGGCCGCTCGGCGAGCGGCAGCGTGAGGTCGGGCGGCGGCGCCTGCAGCGGGTCGAACGGCGCGCCGTCGTCCTCGATCTCGAGCACGACGCAGTCCGGCCGCCGCCGCAGCCGCACCGCGACCTCGCCGCGCGCGCCCGCCGCATAGCCGTGATTGATGGCGTTGCTCACCGCCTCGTCGACCGCGACATTGAGGGCATTTGCGACCGCATCCGACAGACGATGCGCGGCGGCGAAGCGCGCGACCGCGTGAGGAAGCCGCGCCATGGCGGCGAGGTCGTTGGGCAGCCGCAGCTCAACGTCCTGGTTCACGCGCCGCGCGGGGCGAGCGTGCGGATCGCCTCCTCCACGCTGCGGAAGATGCGGTCGGGGTCGAGCACCTCATGCACGTGGAAGCGCGTCAGCGCCGCCTGCGCCCGCACCGATTCGAGCCGCGCGATCGCGAACGGCACGTCGCGCTCGTGGCACTCGCGGATGAAGCCGACCAGCACCTGCGCGGCCGTGAAGTCGATCTCGACGATGCCGGTCGCCTCGAGCACGAACAGGCGCGGCTTGCCCGGCGCCGCCTGCAGCAACTCGCGCGCATCGGCGCGGAAGCGGTAGGCATTGAGGAAGGAGAGCGGCGCCTGCAGGCCGGCGACGATGACGCCGGACTCGGCCTCGCCCTTCGTCATCCCGCCCTGCGGCCACCAGATCGTGGTGCCGGGCACGCGCTCGAACAGCACGACGCGCGCCTGCGTGGTGGTCCAGATGCCGTGCAGCAGCGAGAGCGCGATGCCGAGGCCGACGCCCTGCTCGATCGGCAGCACCACGATGGCCGTGGCGGTGGCGACGATCAGCGCGAACTCGGCGGGCGTCTGACGCAGCACCCCGACGATCTGGCGGACGCGGAAGATGCGCAGGGCGACGAACAGCAGCACGCCGCCGAGCGCCGCCTGCGGCACGTGGCGCAGCAGCGCGGCGCCGGCGGCCAGCAGCGCGACCGTGATCGCGGCCGCGATCAGGCCGGCGACCTGCGAGCGGCCGCCGCTCTCGGCCACGATCGCGGTGCGCGGCGGGCTGGCGTTGACCGCAAACGCGCCGACCAGGCCCGCGAGCACGTTGGCGGCGCCGACGCCGATGAAGTCGCGGTCGACGTCGGGCGGCTCATCGGGGCTCGGCGGGAACGAGCGCGTGGTGGCGGCGGTCTGCACCATGACGGTGACCGTGATGATGAGCGCGAGCGTCACCAGGCCGGTGAGATAGGACGGCGCCACCAGCGGCAGCACCACGTGGGGCAATTCGCCTTTCACCTCGCCGAGCGGCTTCACGCCGCGCTGCTCGAGATCGAACGCGATCACCGCGAGGGTGGCGACGACGAGGCCGATCAGCGCGCCCGGGATGCGGCCGTCGATGCGCTCCGACACGATGATGGTCGCCAGCACGCCGGCGCCGATCGCCAGCGTGTAGGGGTTGGTCGCGCCGACCTCGCCCGCAAGGGTCATGAGACGTTGCATCAGCACGTCGCCCTGGGGCGGGTCCACGCCGAGCACGCTCGGCAATTGCGACAGCAGAATGTGCGCCGCGATGCCGGCGAGGAAGCCGGTGGTCACCGGGATCGACAGCAGGTCGGCGATCCAGCCGAGGCGGAAGATGCCGGCCGCGACCAGCATCACGCCCACCATGAGCGCGAGCGCAGCCGCGAGCGCCGGGTAGTCGGCCGGATGGGCGACCGCGAGCACCGTGAGGGCGCCGAGGAAGATCGGCGTGATGGTGGAGTCGGCCCCGCACGAGAGATAGCGGCTGCCGCCGAAGATCGCGAAAGCGAGCGCGCCGGCGACCAGGACCATCAGCCCGACCTGCGGCGCAAAGCCGCCGAGCCGCGCGGTCGCCATCTGCTCGGGGATGGCGATCGCCGCGAGGGTCAGCCCGGCCGCGAGATCGCGCCCGAGGTATTCGCCGCGATAGCCGGCGAGCGAGCGCAGCAGCGGCCAGGCGCGGCGGCTCTCGGCCGGATCACCACGCTGCGCGCTCCGCGTTCCCGCCATCGGCAGTCCCCGTTGCAATCGACTCGGGAACGTAGCGCACACCGGTCGCCGGTCAAAGCGCGGCCTGCCCGGACGTGCGTGTCGCCACGCGAAGGTCGCCTGCCGTCACGGCGACGCCGTCCCCCGACCTGGGCGGGCGCGATCGGACGATGGCTGGATTGCGGCTCAGCGGATCGGCGGCGCGTACATGATGCCGCCGGTGCTCCACAGCTGGTTGATGCCGCGTGGAATTCCGAGCGCGGTCTTGGCGCCGACGTTGCGGTCGAACACCTCGCCGTAGTTGCCCACCAGCCGCACGACGCGTGCCGCCCAGTCCTTGGTGAGCCCGATCTCCTCGCCGTAGTTGCCGTCGCTGCCGACGAGGCGCCGCACGTCCGGCTTCTGCGAGACGAGCGCGGCGTCGATCGTCCTGGTGCTGATATGATCGTCCGAGAGAAGACGCCTGCCCGGCGACGCCGGTGTTTACGTGCCAAGCATGTCAGACCCGTGTCCGGCTCAACGGTCGGCGCAGGACGGCCCCACGATGACGGCGCACCGATGCCGCGATAGGATGGAGCTGTTGACCGGAGGAAACCATGACCGCACGCCGCCTCGCATTTGCGCTGCTCGTCGCAGCAACCGCGTCGCTTGCCTCGTCCGCGCAGGCGCGCGTGATCCGCATCGAGATCCTGCGCACCGAGCCGTTCGCGGGCGGCGAGACATTCGGGGCGGTCGGCGCCTACGAAAAGGTTGTGGGCCGCTTCCATGGCGAGCTCGACCCGGCGGAGCCGCTCAATGCCGTCATCGTCGACCTCGACAAGGCGCCGCGCAACGCGCGCGGCCGCGTCGAGTACGCGGCGGACTTCTACATCCTGCGGCCCGTCGATCTCGCCAAGGGCAACGGCGCGCTGCTGTACGACGTGAACAACCGCGGCAACAAGCGCGCGCTCATCCAGTTCAACAGCGCGCCGGCGAGCAACGATCCGGCGACGCCCGCGCAAGCCGGCAACGGCTTCCTGATGCGCGAGGGATTCGCCGTGGTGTGGAGCGGCTGGATTGCCGACCTGCCCGCCGCCAACAACAACCTGCGCATCGAGGTGCCGACGGCGGCGACCGCCAACGGCCCGATCACGCAGACGGTCTGGGACGAGTTCCTGTTCAACAACGCCGACAGCAAGCAGGCGCGCCTCACCTTCCCGGCGGTCGCGACCGAGAGCGCGACGCTGCTGGTGCGCGAGCGCAACGCTGATGCGCCCGCGACCGTGCCGGCGGATCAATGGGAGTTCGTCAATCCGCAGACCATCCGCCTCAAGCCGGAGGGCACCGCGTTCCGCATCGGCGCGATCTATCAGCTCGTCTACCGTGCCGCGAACCCGCCGGTATCGGGCATCGGCTTTGCGGCGACGCGCGACCTCGTCGCCTTCCTGCGCCATGCCGCCGCCGATGACGCCGGCACGCCCAACCCGCTCGCGCTCGACGGCAAGAGCGCGATCACCCGCACGCTCGCGCACGGCACCTCGCAGAGCGGCCGCTACCTGCGCGACTTCGTCTATCAGGGCTTCAACGAGGACGAAGCGCACCGCATCGTGTTCGAGGGCATCAACCCGCATGTCGCGACCGCGCGGCTCTTCCTCAACCAGCGCTTCGCCGAGCCCAACCGCATGGTGCAGATCGGGCACGGCTTCATGTTCTATCCGAACATCAGCTTCCCGTTCGCGTTCGAGACGCAGACCGATCCATTCACGGGCGCGCAGGACGGCATCCTCGCGCGCTGCACCGCGG
>CAVPGG010000324.1:0-12471 GCA_963703755.1 uncultured Pseudomonadota bacterium | reverse complement strand
TTTTGCCCTCTACTGGTTCAGTTCCTGCTCAACATACGGCTTCGCCCACGCGAAATCGTCGGCTGCAAAAGCCATGCGCTCGGCAATCATTTGCCGCACGGCTGCTTCCGGCGAAGTAAATTCGCCCTCCGCCACGCGGGCGTTGGGCGCTTTTCCTGCTCCGGAGGCAGCTTGATGTTCATGCCATGAGGATAGGCGCGGGTGCGCTCGAATTCCAGTCTGGCTAACGACAGATCCTTCGGCCAACTATTCGGCCGGCTGCAGCGTCATCGGGCGCGGCGCGATCCAGAACCGCGCGGGGCGCACGAACAGGAAATCGAAGCGCGTGCCGCGCGTCGCCCACCAGATGGCGAGTGCGCCGAACAGGCCGGCAGCGGTGACGATGAGGGAGACCCGCCGAACGTCGTGGATCACGCCGGTGTCGAGCAGCACCGTGCGGGTCGCGGCCATCGGCAGGAAGAACGCGAGGTAGATGACGATCGAGTTGCGGCCGCAGAAGCGCAGCGGATCGAACAGCGCGACCTTGGCGAGCAGCGCCGCGAACGAGACCACCGCGCACGCCCCGATCAGGCCGAGGCCGAGCGACACGAACGGCAGTTGAGAGTAGCCGGCGAACACCGCATAGCCGTCGAGCAGTGCCCAGGCCGCAAGGCCGAGGCCCGCCAGCGCAGGGCGCGCCTGCACGGAGGCGGCGAGCACGAAGACGTAACGGGCGAACAGGTAGCCGGTGTAGAAATAGACGAAGCGCGACGCGAACTCGTCGATCACGGTCCAGCCGGTCGAGACATGCGCGATCTCGAGCGCGGCGCCGATCAGCCAGATGATGGCCGGCGGAATGCGGCGCGCCGCCTTGACGACGATGGCGAACACGGCGAGCAGATAGATGAACCACAGGATGCCGAACGGCTCGATGAAGGAGAGCGCATAGGCCTTGAGGACGCCGATCCAGCCCATCTCGGCGGCGAAGTGCGGCGCCTTCAGGACGAACTGGATCGCGGTCCACATCAGGTAGAAGTAGATGAAGTGCACGACCTTGCGATCGAGATAGGTGCGCCAGTCGCGGTCGATGACGCGGGAGAGAAACAGGCCCGAGATCAGAAAAAAGTCGGGCATGCGGAAGGGCGTCGCGAAGGCGACGACATAGTGCATGAACCCCTCGCGGCCGGCCTGCGCCTCGACGCCGAGCGTCGAATGCATCATGACGACCATCACGATGCAGAAGCCCTTGGCGTAGTCGACCCAGTCGACCCGACCGCGCGGGGGCGCATAGGAGGTGGTCATCGGCGATCCGTTGCGGGGCACTTGCGTCTCATATCCGGACGTTGAAGCGGCGTTGGCCTATAAATCGCAAACGCCGTGCCGGATTCGCGCGTCAGGGTTAATGCCAGTGCCGATGAAGTTCAACGTCCCGCTCCCGATCGACGAGGCGCTGCCGGCGCTCACGGCCGCCCTGCGCGACCGCGACGCCGCCGTGCTGGTGGCGCCGCCGGGCGCCGGCAAGACCACCCGGGTGCCGCTCGTACTCGCCGCGGAGCCGTGGGCGAAGGACCGCAAGATACTGGTGCTGGAGCCGCGGCGGATCGCGGCGCGCGCCGCGGCCGCCCGCATGGCCGCGACGCTGCGCGAGCCGGTGGGCGATACGGTCGGCTACCGGGTGCGGTTCGGCTCGAAGGTGTCGCGCCGCACGCGGATCGAGGTGATCACTGAAGGCGTATTCACGCGACTGATCATCGACGATCCGTCCCTCGACGGCGTCGCGGCGGTGCTGTTCGACGAATTCCACGAGCGTTCGCTCGATACCGACCTCGGCCTCGCGCTCGCGCGCGACGCCCAGCGCGGGCTGCGCGAGGATCTCAAGCTCCTGGTCATGTCGGCGACGATCGACGGCGCGCGCATCGCGCGGCATCTCGATGACGCGCCGGTGATCGCGAGCGAAGGTCGCGCCTTTGCGGTCGAGACGCGTTACGTCGGACGCGAGACCACGACGCCGATCGAGGCGCAGGTCATGGATGCGACGCTGCGCGCCCTGCGTGCCGAGACAGGCTCGGTGCTGGTGTTCCTGCCCGGGACGGCGGAGATCCGCCGCACCGAGACGCGGCTGAAGGAACGGCTCGACGACCCCGCGGTCGACATCGTGCCGCTCTACGGCGCGCTCGATGCCGCGACGCAGGACCGCGCCATCGCGCCCCCGCCGACCGGACGGCGCAAGGTCGTGCTCGCGACCTCGATCGCCGAGACCTCGCTCACGATAGACGGCGTGCGCATCGTGATCGACTGCGGCCTCGCGCGCGTGCCGGTGTTCGAGCCCGACGTCGGCCTCACGCGCCTCGCAACCGTGCGCGTGTCGCGTGCCGCCGCCGACCAGCGCCGCGGCCGCGCCGGCCGCACCGAGCCGGGCGTGTGCTATCGGCTGTGGGACGAGGGCCAGACCGCCTCGCTGGAGCCGTTCCTGCGGCCCGAGATCCTCGCGGCCGACCTGTCGTCCCTGGTGCTCGACCTCGCGCAATGGGGCGTCACGGACCTCGACCAGCTCACCTTCCTCGATCCGCCGCCACACGCGGCGCTGGCCGAGGCGAAGGCCTTGCTGCGCGAGCTTGGCGCCATCGACGCCGACGGCCGCATCACGGCGGAAGGCAAGGCGCTCAACCGCCTGCCGCTACCGCCGCGGCTCGCCCGCATGGTGGTCGACGCCGCGCACGAAGGCGCCAGCCGTATGGCGGCCGAGATCGCCATGCTGGTCACCGAGCGCGGGCTCGGCGGCGATGGCATCGATCTCGGCCATCGCCTCGACGGCCTGCGCCGCGACCGCGCGCGCCGCGCCGAGGAGGCGCGCGCGATGGCAAAGCGATGGGCCGACCTTGCCGCACCCAAAGAAGCCGTGTCGACGTCATCGCCTTCACCCGGCGCCATCCTCGCCCTCGCCTATCCGGATCGCATCGCCAAGAACCGCGGCGGCGGTGGCGGCGCGTTCCTGCTCGCCAACGGCCGCGGCGCCAATGTCGATGCGGCCTCGGCGCTCGCGCGCGAGCCCTACCTTGCGGTCGCCGAGATCATCGGCAGCGCCGCGCAGGGCCGCATCACCCTTGCGGCACCGATCGCACTAGCCGAGATCGAGGCGCGCTTCGCCGATCGGATCGATGCGAAGCAAGAGCTCACCTTCGATGCGCAATCCTTGAGCCTGCGCGGCCGGCGGCTGCGCCGGCTCGGCGCGCTTGCGCTCGCCGAGCAGCCGATCGCGGTCACGGCCGACGAGACGGCCGCGCAGGCGCTCGCGGCCGGGGTCGCGCGGCTCGGCCTCGATCGCCTGCCGTGGAGCAAGGCGCTCGGCCAGTGGCGCGACCGCGTGCTGTTTTTGCGCCGGGCAGAAGGAGAAGAGTGGCCTGATCTCTCCGATGCCGGGCTTGCGGCCCATGTGGACGACTGGCTCACGCCGGCGCTTGCCGGCAAGACGGCGATCGGGCAGCTTGGCACCGATGAGCTCGGCGCCGCGCTCGCGGCCTTGCTGCCCTTTTCGTTGCGCCGGCGGCTCGACGCGGAGGCGCCGACGCATTTCGAGGCGCCATCGGGCTCGCGCGTGCCGATCGACTACGCGGCCGAGGAGGGCCCGAAGCTCGCGATCCGGGTGCAGGAGCTGTTCGGCCTCGCGCGCCATCCGACCATCGCTGGAGGACGCGTCCCGCTGGTGATCGAGCTGCTGTCGCCGGCGCACCGGCCCGTGCAGGTGACGCGCGACCTGCCGGGCTTCTGGCGCGGCAGCTACGCGGCGGTGCGCACCGAGATGCGCGGCCGTTATCCGCGCCACCCCTGGCCCGAGGATCCGCTGTCGGCGCCGGCGACGCGGCGCGCCAAGCCGCGCGGCACGTAACGCATGCGAGCAATCTTACCGATCAACTTAACAAGGCGTTGACGATCGCCGGGGAAAGCGGCGCGGGCCGGGGGCGGCGATTAGGACGCCGTCAGATTTTGCGTGCTGGAATGCGGCGATTTCTCGGAGACCGCCGCCATGCGCAGCGTCATCGTATTCGCGCTCCTCGCGCTCGTCGCCGCCGGCGTCGCGCCGCGCTACTTCAGCCGCATGAACGCGCCGAGCGCGACCGCGGAAGCGGCCGCCGCTCCGGCGCCGGAGCCCGCGGCGCCTGCCCCCTCTCCATCCTCGTCCTATTCGCGCACCATGACGATCGAGCCTGGCCGGAACGGGCACTTCAGCGTCGAGGCCGAGGTCGACGGCCGGCGCATGGAATTCCTGATCGACACCGGCGCCTCGGTGATCGCGTTACGCGAGCAGGACGCCGCGCGCCTCGGCATCCATCCGGCGCAGCGCGAATACACCGCCAACGTCGCCACCGCGAACGGGATCGTGCACGCGGCGCCGATCGAGCTCAATCTCGTCGAGGTCGGCTCGCTGTCGGTGCGCAACGTCGCGGCGCTCGTGCTGCCCGACGACGTGCTCGGCCAGAACCTGCTCGGCATGTCGTTCCTCTCGCGCGTGCGCTGGGAGCACCGCGACGGGCGGCTGGTGCTCGAGCAGTAGCCGCCACATCCACACAATTCCGTCGCACGCAACGCACTGTCATTCATGACAGTACGGACGCACGCGTTCGTGATCCGCGGTTCAGCTTGAGTTCATCCGCGATGTCGTAATTCACCGCACGAGGGGCGTGATCAGATCCGGGACCCGACGGGAGGATCCAAACATGACGCGCATGACAGTCTTTGCCCTTGCGGCCGCGCTGGCGCTGGGCAGTCTTACGTTCACGACCGAAGCCTCGGCCCGCGGCGGGCATTGGGGCGGCGGCGGCCATTGGGGCGGAGGTCACTGGGGCGGCGGCCATTGGGGCGGCCATTGGGCGGCTTCCGCGGCTTCCACCGTGGCTTCGGCCGCTTCGGCTTCGGCCCCTACTGGGGGCCGTACTACGGCTACTATCCATATGCGGGCTGCTGGCGCCTGCGCCGCGTGTGGACGCCGTATGGCTGGAGCGTACGGCGCGTCAACGTCTGCTACTACCCGTACTACTGAGGCGGTCGCGACGCGCATTGCGGTGAACATTGCATCCGGCCGACGCCGCGTCGGCCGGATCGCGTCCCGTGAAGCATTTCCGCCGTATTGCCCGGGCTGATGCGGGCTTTCCGCGCCGGTGCGCTTGCGCTATGTGCTCGCGCGATCTGACCGGCGCGAGAGCCCTGATGTTCCCGATCCCCAAGCCCGAGCTGTCGCCCAACACCTATGCCTACGAGTCGGGGCCGATGGTGAAGCCCACCGGCTTTCGCGAGTACGACGCGCGCTGGCTGTTTGGCAAGGAGATCAACCTGATGGGCGTGCAGGCGCTGGGCATGGGGCTCGGCACGCTGATCCGCCAGATGGGCGTCAAGCCGGAGATCGTCACGGGTCACGATTTCCGCGGCTACTCGGCCGCGATCAAGTACGCGCTGGTCTCCGGCCTGCTCGCGGCCGGCTGCAAGGTGCACGACATCGGCCTCGCCGTGACGCCGATGGCCTACTTCGCCCAGTTCGCGCTCGACGTGCCCTGCGTCGCCATGGTGACGGCCTCGCACAACGACAACGGCTGGACCGGTGTGAAGATGGGCGCCAACCGCCCGCTCACGTTCGGCCCCGACGAGATGACGCGGCTCAAGGAGATCGTGCTCAATGCCCGCTTCGACCTGGCCGGCGGCGGTGCCTACCAGTTCGTGGAAAACTTTCCCGCACGCTATATCGCGGACCTCACCAGCCGGCCGAAGCTCAAGCGCAAGCTCAAGGTCGTGTGCGCCTGCGGCAACGGCACCGCCGGCGCGTTCTCGCCCGCGGTGCTCGAGGCGATCGGCTGCGAGGTGGTGCGGCTCGACTGCGAGCTCGACCACACCTTCCCGCGCTACAATCCCAACACCGAAGACATGAAGATGCTGCACGCCATGCGCGACGAGGTGCTGCGCACGAAGGCTGACGTGGCGCTCGGCTTCGACGGCGACGGCGACCGCTGCGGCGTCGTCGACGACGAGGGCGAGGAGATCTTCGCCGACAAGGTCGGCGTCATGCTGGCGCGCGACATGTCGGCGCTGCACAAGGGCGCGATCTTCGTCGCCGACGTGAAGTCGACCGGGCTGTTCATGACCGATCCGGTGCTCAAGCAGAACGGCGCCAAGACCGACTACTGGAAGACCGGGCACTCGTACATGAAGCGCCGCGTCAACGAGATCGGCGCGCTCGCGGGCTTCGAGAAATCCGGGCACTTCTTCTTCAACAAGCCGATCGGCCGCGGCTATGACGACGGGCTGATCTTCGCGCTCGCGGTCTGCGACATGCTCGACCGCAACCCGGGAAAGAAGATGTCCGACCTGCGCAAGGCGCTGCCGAAGACATGGTCGTCGCCGACCATGGCGCCGCACTGCGCCGACGAGACCAAGTACGGCATCGTCGACCAGGTGGTGGCGCACTTCGAGGCGGCGCAGAAGAAGGGCGACAAGGTCGCGGGCCAGCCGATCCGCGACCTCGTCACCGTCAATGGTGTGCGCGTCACTGTCGAGGACGGCACCTGGGGCCTGGTGCGCGCCTCGTCGAACAAGCCGGAGCTGGTGGTCGTGGTCGAGAGCCCGGTGTCGGAGGCGCGCATGCGCGACATGTTCAAGGCGGTCGACGGCGTGCTGCGCACCCACCCCGAGGTGGGCGACTACAATCAGACGATTTGACAATTCGCCGTCATTGCGAGGGGCGCGCAGCGCCCCGAAGCAATCCCGCTCCGCATGCGCCATGCCTTTCGAGATTGCTTCGGCGTGCTGCGCACGCCTCGCAATGACGGCTCAAACTTCTTGAAACACATCCACCTCGACGGCGCCGGGCAGCATGGCGCGCCAGGCCTGGATGAAGCCCTGCAGGCGCGGGTCGCTGGCGATGCGCTGGCGGTTGAGCTCGAGCGCCTCGTCGGCCTCGTAGTCGATGACCTGGATGAAGCGCGCCGGATCGTCGACGTTCTGCATGAGGCGCACCCGGGTGGTGCCGAAGAACTCGTAGAACGGCTTTGCCGACTTGATCAGCGCGCTGAGCTGCGCCGGGTCGGCGGCCGGCATCGTGAACCTCAGGTGCAAGGTCCGGATCACCTTGGATTCGCCTGCGGCCATAATGTCCTCCTCGGGCCTTTCCGATCCGCATCGCCTCCCCTACCTTAGCGCTTTCCAAGCCGACTGTGCCACGCAAAGAGGTGACGACCGTGATCGATCTCTATACATGGACGACCCCCAACGGCCGCAAGGCATCCATCATGCTGGAGGAGGTCGGAATACCGTACACGACGCACGCGGTCGACATCGGCAAGGACGAGCAGTTCAAGCCCGAGTTCCTCAAGATCAGCCCGAACAACCGCATTCCCGCGATCGTCGACCGCGACAACAATTTCAGCCTGATGGAGTTGGGTGCGATCCTGCTCTATCTCGGCGAGAAGACCGGCAAGCTGTTGCCGACCGACAAGCTCAAGCGTTTCCGCGTCACCGAATGGCTGATGTGGCAGATGGGCGGCATCGGCCCGATGCTCGGCCAGGTGCATCACTTCGTGAAGTACAACGCCGGCAAGGCGCCCTACGCGGAAGAGCGCTACCTCAAGGAGGCGCACCGGCTCTACGGCGTGCTCGACAAGCAGCTCAAGGACAACGAGTACATGGCGGGCGAGTACTCGATCGCCGACATCGCGACCTGGCCGTGGATCTCGCGCTACGAGTGGCAGACCATCGACCTCAACCAGTACCCCAACGTGAAGCGCTGGTACGTCGCGATCGCCAACCGCCCGGCCGTGCAGAAGGGCTACCACGTGCCGAAGAAGGTGCAGGACATACCGATGCCGTGAGGCATTCCTCCTCGCCGCCACACACACTCTGCGTCATGGCCCGCGAAAGCGGGCCATCCAGTAAACGCGGACGGCCGTGAGAAGCTTGGACGTTCGTGGTTACTGGATCGTCCGCTTTCGCGGACGATGACGGAGGAGCTTGGTCAAAGGCAGTGCCTTACCGCAAGCGCGGCATCACCTCGGCAGCGAACATCTCCATGTTGCGCTTGGTGAGCTCGTCGGAGAGCACGCCGAACTGCAGCATGGTGACGAGGTTGTTGGCGCCGGTCGCGTCGCGCTGGCGCTCGAGCTGCTCGCGCACGGTCTTCGGGCTGCCGACCACCGCGGTGCCGTTGTCGACCAGCTCCTCCATGGAGTGACGCGCGCGGGTGCCGAGCGCCTTGCGCATCTTCATGGTGTTCTTCATCGACGTGAGCGACATGTAGCCGGGCGGCAGCAGCATCTCCCACGGCACGGCGAGGAAATCGTTGAACAGCGATTCGATGCCCGCCTTCGCCTCGGCGCGGGCGCGCTCGTCGGTATCGGCGACGTAGACGGGCACCGCCCAGCCGAGCTGGTCGCCCGACGCCTCGTAGCCGTACTGCCGCGCCTGGTCGCGGTACATGTTGAGGTAGCGCGCAACGAGGTCGCGGCCCGAGAAGGTGACGAGGAACGGATATTTGCGCTCGGGCGCCGCCGCCCATTTGATGGTCTCGGACGAGCCCATCGACGGAATCCAGATCGGCGGATGCGGCTGCTGGTAGGGCCGCGGCCACAGGTTCACGTAGCGCAGATTGTAGTGGGTGCCCTCGAAGCTGAACGGCCCAGGCCGGGTCCACGCAGCGACGATCAGGTCGTGCGCCTCCTGGTAGCGCTCATGCGAGAAGTACGGATTGATGCCGCTCGCGTGATACTCGTTGCCGATGCCGCGCACGAAGCCGGTGATGAGGCGCCCGCGCGACAGGTTGTCGAGCATGGCGAACTCCTCGGCGATGTAGACCGGGTTGCTGGCAAGCGGCAGCGCGCGGCCGAGTACCGCGACCTTGGCGCGCTTGGTGCGCGCGATGACGGCGCTGGCGATGAGATTGGGCGCCGGCATCATGCCGTAGGCGGTCTGGTGATGCTCGTTGACGCCGAGCACGTCGAAGCCGAGCTCCTCGGCGTAGACGAGCTGGTCGATGTAGGACTGGTATTCGTCGGCCCCCTGCTTCGGGTCGTACAGCGTGTTCGGCAGCACCACCCAGGCGGCGCGATGCTTGTGCCGCTCGGTCATGTCGAGCGGGCGATAGGGCATCAGGTGGAAGAACGTGAACCTCATTTGCGCCCCCCGAGAAACGCGAGGACTTTTTCCGCCGCAACGTCGGCCTTCTCGATCTGCGGACGATGGCCGCATTCGGGGATGATCTCGACGCGGATGTCGGGAATTTGCGCCGCCCAGGCCTTTGCGTACTCGCTCGGGAAGAGCTTGTCTTCGCGTCCCCAGAGAACGAGCGTCGGGATGCCGATGCGATGCAGCCAGGCTTCGAGCGCCGGGTTGAGCCAGCGCGGCTCCCAGCCGAGCTTGGTCGCCATGTAGCGGTTGGTGAGCTCGATGTCGGCCTCTTCCTCGGTCGGCACGCGCGCGATCTCCTGCTCGGCGAGCTTCTGGTCGTAGATCAGGTTGCGGAAATACTCCTCGCGCGACCAGATGAAGTTGTCGCCGCACACGAGGCCCTTCACGCGCACGCCGGCCGGCGCGATCAGCGTCAGGCTCCGCACCCGCGAGGTGTTGCGCACCGCGACCTCGGCCGCGATCCAGCCGCCGAGCGAGTGGCCGATCAAGTGGACCGGCGGCCCGTCGAGGGCATCGAGAAAATCGAGGTAGTACATCGCCACGTCGGCGACGTTGCGGATTTCGGCCGGATTGTCGGAGAGGCCGAAGCCCGGATGCTCCGGCAGCAGCACCTCGCATTTGCCGGCGAGGCTCGCGAAGAACGGGCCCCAGGTCGGCCATCCGCCGGCGCCGTGGAGGAAAACCACGCGCTCGCCGTTTCCGTCGCGCCACAGACGAACGCTTGTCTCACGGGTCTTGTGACGGACTTCCTGCACGGCCATTGGACGCTCCCAGCACGCGAGCGCTTTGTATAGCAGACCGTGCCGCCGCCAGTCCCTACTCGGTTCTGATCCCGGCCTGCGCCATCACGCGGCTCCAGCGCGCGAGGTCGCCCTCGACCTTCTGGCGCATCTCCTCGGGCGTCGACGGCGCTGCGACGTTGCCGCCGTCTGCCAACTTCTTCTGCACGTCGGACAGCGCGAGTGCGGCGCGGATCTCCTGGTTGATGCGCTCGACGATCGACCGCGGCGTCGCCGGCGCCATGGCGAGGCCGAGCCAGGACATGAACGCGACGCCCGGCACGGTCTCGGCGATGGTCGGCGCCTCGGGCATCAGCGGATAGCGGCCGGCCGAGGAGAGCGCGAGCACGCGCAGCTGGCCGCCGCGCACGCGCGGGAACGCGGAGGTCGCGGCGTCGACCATCACGTCAACGCGGCCGGCGAGCACGTCGGTCAAGGCCTGCGCAGTGCCGCGATAGGAGACCGGCGTCATGCTGGTGCCGGAACTCGATGCCGATCCATTTGGTCAGCACGTCGTAGATCGAGGCAGGCGCATTGATCGTGTAGGTGACACGGCCGGGCGCCGCCTTGGCGCGCGCGATCAGGTCGTCGAACGACTTGATCGGCGAGTCCGGCGCGACCGCATAGACCATCGGATAGCCGCACAGGATCGACACGAACGCGAAGCCCTCGACCGGATCGTAGGTCAGGCTCTTGCGGCGCAAGGCGGCTTGCGGCGGATAGCCGGCGGTGAGGATGCCCATCGTGTAGCCGTCCGGCGCCGATTTCGCGATGGTCTCGTACGCGACCGCGCCCGCGCCGAGCGTCATGTTCTCGACCACGATCGAGACCGCGAGCCGCTCGCTGAGCTTCTCGGCCAGGATGCGCGCGATGATGTCGGGGCTGCCGCCCGGCGCGGTGCCGACCAGGATGCGGATGGTGCGCGCCGGCCATGGCGCCGCGCCGAGCGACACGGCTGGCGCCGCCATGGCTGCGGTAAGGCAGAGGAGGGCCCGCCGGCTCATGCCTTTTGCGTCCACGTGGTTAACCAAGTTGCCTCTTCGATTGACGGAATGACCGACGAGTTTGCTACCCACGACAGGTCTTTTTATCATGGCGAAACCCGTTGCGCGCACCTTAGCCAGGCGAGCCTGACCTTACGTGATATTCCGCACTGCGGCGCACACAGGATGTTAAGCCAACCGGGGTATCCAGAGGGGCATAACAGGACCCCGATTATGTTGCGCGTTGTCGCCTGTCTCACCGGCGAGCACAGTTTCAAGCTTGTCCTCCTGGCCGCACTCATGTGCGTCGTCGGATCGTGGATCGCGATCCGGCTGTTCGTGCGCGCGCGCGCCAGCGCGGGGTCGATCCGCTGGGGCTGGCTGTTCCTCGCCGGCGTCGCGACCGGCGCCTCGATCTGGAGCACGCATTTCATCGCCATGCTGGCGTTCGAGCCGAGCCTGCCGAGCGCCTTCGAGACCACGCTGACGATCCTCTCGCTGTTCATCGCGATCGGGTCCACGACGTTCGGGCTTGCGCTCGCGTCGTCGCGCAGCATGCCGCTGAGCGGCGAGATCGGCGGAGCCGTCGTCGGCCTCGGCATCGCGGCCATGCACTATACCGGCATGGCGGCCTACCGGGTCGCCGGCGTCATCACCTGGGACAAACCGCTCGTCGTCGCCTCGATCGTGCTCGGAACGCTGCTCGGCAGCCTCGCGCTCAATCGCGCGATCCGCCCGTCCGGCCGTCTCTGGAGATACGGCGCCGCGGGAAATCCTCACGCTTGCGATCTGCACGCTGCACTTCACCGCCATGGGCGCGGTGCTCATCGTTCCCGATCCGACCATCCTCATCCCGCCGCGCTCGATGTCGAGCGACATGCTCGGACTGAGCATCGCGGGCGTCGGCTTCCTGGTGGTGGGCACCGGATTTTCCTCGTACCTGATCGACGACAGGTCGCGCACGGAGGCGCAGGACCGCCTGCACCACCTCGCCTTCCACGACGCCCTGTGCGGATTGCCGAACCGCACGGCGTTCAGCGAGCGGCTCGACCTCGAGATCGCGCAAGCCCGGCTCGGCCACGGCACCTTCGCGATCCTCAGCCTCGACCTCAACCGGTTCAAGGAAATCAACGACGTGTTCGGGCACGCGACGGGCGACCGTCTGCTGGTCGAGGTGGCGCGCCGGATGGAAGCCTGCCTGCGCGGCGGCGAGTTCCTCGCCCGGCTCGGCGGCGACGAGTTCGTCGTCATCCAGACGGCGGCGGGCCAGCCCGCCCACGCATCGGATCTCGCCGAGCGCCTGTCGGCGGCGGTGACCGACCGGATCTCGCTCGACGGGCGATCGATGAATATCGGCGTCAGCATCGGCGTCGCGATCTACCCGACCGACGGCAGGGATCGCGAGCAGATTCTCGCCAATGCCAACGTCGCGATGTACCGCGCCAAGTCGACCGGCGCGTCGACGATCTGCTTCTTCGAGAGCGACATGGACGACACGGTGCGCCGCCGCCGCGCGCTGTCGCACGATCTCGGAACCGCGATCGAGCAGAACCAGCTCGAGGTGC
>CAVPGG010000323.1:0-5733 GCA_963703755.1 uncultured Pseudomonadota bacterium | reverse complement strand
GTGAACAACTCTTCTCCCCTTCCTCCCTCCCCCCCCCCCCCCCAGTGTCGGATCCCGAGCCAACAGCAAAAAAGCAATTTAGTCAAGAGCGTTGTGTGGGTGTGGTGTGTGTGTGGGGGGGGGGGGGTAAGATTTGTTGTTAATAGTGGCAATCTGTGACTTCACAAGCCAAAAACATCTTTAAACGTATTTTGCTTGCACTACTCATTGGGCGTACTGCAACTAAGCTGCTTGAGGCAAAAAAGGGCTCCATGCTGCTAAATCCTTTTTATTCTTTGTATTTTATTTTTCAGGCGTCGACCAAAGAAAGTGACTTTCCCTTAGGGAAAGCCAATAGAAACTGTTAATGTGAGTGGTTCACTAAGGTTGGGACCCACCCCCCCCCCCCCCCTCCCTCGAGTTCAGGTAAGGCATCCTTTAGCACCTTTCCCTTATTTTGACCATATAACAAGGGCCACATGCGATAAGATCTGAGGACCAGGTTAAAGAGGCGCCCGTTTCAGGCCAGGACAAGGTACTGTCCTTACTTTCACTAATCTTACATGCGGAATATTACTGTCGCATCCAAAAACATTTAAACCTGTATGACAGTGCCTATACATGTCGTTGTGTATTAATAACTACGTGCGAACCCATATCTCTCTCTGTACTTACACTTTCTGTCTAGGCCCGTATGCATTTGTTGATCGGTGCGAAATGCACAGCACCCCGCAGGTCAATTTTAGAACGTTTGGCCAAAATTAATGCAGAGCTTAAATGGAGAGAATTTTGAAACAGAGTAAGAAACCCTGATATTTTCTTTTTCTTTTATTTTCGTCTTTTTTTGTTGTCGTTACTTTATTTTTGTTGCGACCACAACAGTGTGTTGTGGCGCGCATTGTATTCTTTGCCCGCATCGCCGCTGGTGCGACCTCCGGCAAGTCTGGCGTCGTGGTCAGGGGGCGGATCCACGGCGAGGATGAGGGACGTCGCCGTCGCCGTCGCGGTGCCCGGCGCATCATCCGCGAGCGTGACCTTCACGGTTTCCAGCGCGGTCTGCGTGTAGGTGTGCGAGCCGTTCACGCGAACGAGCCGTTCGAGCCGGATACGGTGCCGGTCGTGGTCGTACCGTCGCCCCAGTTGATCGAGGCGGCGAAATCGCCCGCGCCGTTGGCGGGGTCGGTGTCACTGAAGGTCGCGATCGTGCCGCTGAAGGTGGGCACCGCGACCCCTATTGTTCCTTGCGGCGTGAACACGTCGTTCTCGGCAACCGCAACCGAGCCACTCGCGGTCGATTGGAGATGGTCGGATTTGCGCGTGAGGGTCACGGTGGCGGTGTCGCTGCCCTCGTCCGCGTATTGGTTGGCCGCCTTCGACGGTGAACGCCCCGCGGGAGCCGACGACGGTGCCCGCCGTGGTTACGCCGTCGCCCCAGTTGATCGTGGCCGTGAAGGAGTTCTTGGTGTCGCCTGGGGTATTGTCGGTGAAGGTGGCGACCGGCGTATTGTTGGGCAGCTTATCGTCTTCGGTCGCCGCAGTGAGCACCACCTGGCCGGGGAAACCGACCGAGGCGGTGCTCGTGGCCGCGAAGGTGGCGGTGCCCGGACTGTCGTCCGCCCCCTGCACCGTGAACGGTGAACTGCCCGGCCGTGGCGTAGGTGTGCGAGCCGTCGACGGTGAACGCGCCGTTCGAGCCGACGACGGTGCCGGTCGTGGTCGTGCCGTCGCCCCAGTCGACCGTGGCCGTGAAGTCGCCCGCCACATTGGCGGTGTCGGTGTCGCTGAAGGTCGCGACCGCGCCGCTGAAGCCGTGGTTCACGCGTGGCCGCGATCGGCGTGCCCTGCGCCGTGAGGCTATCGCCCTCGGCGACCGCAACGGTGCCGCTCGCCGTCGCCTGGGCGTTGTCCGACGTGTGGGTGAACGTCACGACCGCGGGGTCGCTGCCCTCGTCGCCATACGTATGCCCGCCCTCGACCGTGAACGACCCGTTCGCGCCGACGACGGTCCCCGTGGTGGTGGTGCCGTCGCCCCAGTCGACCGTCGCGGTGAAATCGCCGGCCATGTCGCTGCCGATGCTGTCGGTGAAGGTCGCGACCACCGTGTTGGCGGGCAGCGCGGTGGCCTCGGTGGCCGCGGCGAGCACCATTTGGCCCGCCAGGGTTCGCGCCGCGATCGTGGCCGTGGAGGTTCCCGCCGCGGTGGCCGTGCCCGTCGAGTCCGCCACGCTCACCGTGACGGTGTCGCTCCCGGGGTTCGCGTAGGTGTGCGAGCCGTCGACCGTGAACGAGCCGCCCGAGCCCGAGACCGTCCCCAGCGTCTGGCCCGTTCCGTCGCCCCAGTCGATGGTGGCGGTGAAGTCGCTGCCGTCCGCGTGGCCCGTATACGTATCGGTGAAGGTCGCGACCTGCACGTTGTTGAGCGGCGTGCCCTGGCTCCCGCTGACGTTGGTGCCCGTGAGCGTGAAGTTGTCGCTTTCGCTGATGAACGACGGCCCCGGATGCCGTGGCGGTCGAATTGTCCGAGGTGCGGGTGAGCGTCGTCGTGACCGTATCCTGGCCCTCGTCGCCCGCAGCGCCCGTATAGGTGTGCGGCCCGCCCGTGACGGTGAACGATCCCGTCGCGCCGGCGACCGTTCCGGCGGTCGTGATGCCGTCGCCCCAATCGATGCTGGCGGTGAAGGAGGCGGCGGTGTCGCTGTTGTTGCTGTCGCTGAACGTGGCGACCTGCGTGCCGCCGGGAACCGCCGCGCCTTCGACGATGTTGATCGACGCAGCCGGAGACCGGAGCGATGCCGATGAGCGCCGTGCTCGCGGCGCTGGCGAAGGCGATGGCTTGCGGGTTGTCCGGCTCCTCGCTCACATTGACGACGATCGCGTCCTGGCCGTTCTGCGTATACGTATGCGAGCCCGTGACCGTGAACGAACCGCCCGAGCCCGAGACCGTGCCCAGCGTGCTCGTGCCGTCGCCCCAGTCGACGGTGGCGAGGAAGTCGCCCGCCGTGTTCTGCGGTGTTGAGAATCCGTGAAGGTCGCGACCGTCACGTTGGTCAACGCAACGTTGGGGTCGCCGCGGATGGTCGTGCCGGACGCGCTCAAAGCGTCGGTGTCGGCGACCGTGACCGTCCCGGAGGGCGCGATGGTCGCGTTGTCGGTCGTGCGGGTGATCGTCACGACCTCGGTGAACTGGCCTTCGTCGGCGTAGGTATGAGCGGAGGCGGACGTGACCGTGAACGATGCGCCGGAGCCCGACACGACGCCTGCCGTGGTCGTGCCGTCGCCCCAGTCGATGGTCGCGGTGTAAT
Source organism: uncultured Pseudomonadota bacterium (assembly GCA_963703755.1). Taxonomy (GTDB): domain Bacteria; phylum Pseudomonadota; class Alphaproteobacteria; order Rhizobiales; family Xanthobacteraceae; genus JAVDCA01. Next base: position 2,452 of record CAVPGG010000323.1, on the reverse strand, counting down.
CGGTCGACGCAAGCCCGGCATTGTCCGCGAAGGTGGCGACCGTCGTGCCGGCCGCGATGGCGACCGTCTCGTTCGCCGCGCTGAGCACCTCCGTCCCGCCGAAGCCGATGTCGGCTATCGTGTTCGCGGAGGCGAACGAGGCGTCCGGCGAATCGTCGTTCATGAAGGTCGTGATGGTGAAATTGCCGGCGGTCGCATAGGTGTGCGACCCGGTGACGCTGAACGAGCCGCCCGCGCCGGTCAGCGTGCCCGCCGTGGTCGTGCCGTCGCCCCAATCGATATTGACGGTGAAGTCGCTGCCGTCCGGGTGCCCCGTATAGGTATCGGTGAAGGTCGCCACCAGGACGTTGGTGAGCGCCTGGTTCGGATCGGCCGTGATGGTGGGCGCGCTGTGGCCGGACAGATTGTCCGCATCGGCGACGTTGACGCCGCCGAACAGCACCAGCTGCGCACTGTCGGTGGTGCGCGTGACGGTGACGACGGGCGAAACGAAATCGTCGTCGGCGTACGTGTGGCCGCCCTGGACCGTGAACGAGCCGTTCGATCCGACCACCGTGCCGGTGGTGGTGACGCCGTCGCCCCAGTCGATGGTCGCGGTGAAATTGGCCGCCGTGTCGGTGTTCGTGCCGTCCGTGAAGCTGGCAACGTCCGTGTTGCCCGCGAGCGCGGTGCCCTCGATTGCCGCAACGAGGTCGACTTGGCCCGACAGATTGTTTGGCATTGTTCGCCTCCCACGCGCCTTCGCGACTTGGCGCCGATCACAGTAGCGTAATTATTTTTCGTGACTTTCCCGCGACGCCGGCAACCTTAAGCCGCACGCGTATCGGCCGTCAACGCAACAAAGGCGTGCGCTGCTTTTCAAGCCTGGTTCCCTCGATAATTCCACGCACCGCGTTACCATCCGACGCAACTTCACGGAGCAGGCCGCTCGACTTATCAGCGCAACTCCGGCGAAGGCCCCGGTTCCGCCGTTTTGGATTATAGTAAGACGCGGGGTGCGCACGACGCGGTTTTCAGGAGCGCCGATTTGAACGAGCGCGAAATTTCCATGCCGGCGCAAGCGCCTGCGCAACCGCCTGCAAATGACGCGGCGTTCGATCAGGCGCGGGTGCTGGCGCCGACCGATCCCGAGCAGGCGCTCGCCTGCTTTCGCCGCGCCATTGCGGCGCGACCCGCGTATGCCGACGGCCACAACGACATGGGCATCCTTCTGCACACGCTCGGCCGCCATGAAGAAGCGGTGGCAAGCTACCGGCAGGCGCTCGCCATCAAGCCCGACCATGCCGGCGCCCACAATAATCTCGGCCTGACGCTGCGCGATCTCAACCGCCACGCGGAAGCGCTCCGTTGCTTCGCGCTCGCGCAGGCGATCGAGCCCGCTCACGTGGACGCGCATGTCAACGAAGCGCTCGTGCGGCTGGCGCTGGGCGATTATGCGGCCGGCTGGAAGGAATACGTGTGGCGCCTGCACACGGCGAATTTCAGCAAGGGCAAGAAGCGACCCGCGCAACCGCTGTGGCTGCGTCAGTGGGACATTTCCGGCCGGACCATTCTGCTGCACGGCGAGCAGGGCCTGGGCGACACCATCCAGTTCGCGCGCTTCGTGCCGCTGGTGGCAAAGCTCGGCGCCAAGGTCAGCCGTCACCGATCCCGACCGCATGCTCAAGGTGCAAGTCGGGGCCAACGCCAAATCGAGGAGGCCTGCGCATAAGCCAGGTCCGGCTCGCGATCGCCGCCCTAGCGGGGGCAGTCGAGACGATGGGGGCTGGAGCCGATCCCGATCCGCTACGTGGACGATCGGAACGCTCGATGATGGCGCCGGCGCTCACACGTCTCATGCGCACGACCGTCGCGGCGGCGGTGCTGGCGGCCGGTGCCGGTGCCTCGGCGCAAGAGCCGGGCGAGGGCCAGAAGCCCATGGTGGCGCTCAACACCATCGCGGAGGTCTTCGCCGCCCTCGAGGCCTGCTCAAAATGCGCCCGGTCTCGAGCAGGCGCGCGCCGGCATGCAGATCACGGTGATGCTCAGCTTCAAGCGCAACGGCGAGCTGCTCGGCAAGCCGCGCATCACCTACGAGACGCCGGGCGCCTCCGACGACGAGCGGATGTCCTACCGGGTCGCGATGGCGCAGGCGGTCCGCCGCTGCACGCCGTTGCGGTTCACCGACGCGCTCGGCGGTGCGCTCGCCGGGCGCCCGATCACCGTGCAATTCATCGCCGCTACCGCCACCGTGTGCATCACCGAGGACCCGGAAACAGGCGTCCGCAACATGGGCACCTACCGCGCCGGGCTGAAGGCGACCGACCGGCTCGGCGTGCGCATGGCGGCGCGGCCGGGCGGCGCCGGGGGCTATTTGCACTGGCAGAAATACCGCAAGCTGAAAAAGCCAATTCCGATCGCCATCGTGATCGGCTGCGCCGGTCGTGATGTTCACCGGACGGAAAACTGCCGA
>CAVPGG010000322.1:0-4937 GCA_963703755.1 uncultured Pseudomonadota bacterium | reverse complement strand
TATAGCCACGCTTGTAGATGAGTTCACGAATAGACTTGAGGTTCGGGTACCCGTAGGCGATGTATGGGTCAACGATGGTGAGCATCTCTTGGGTGGCTTTGGTTAGGCGGATGAAGACGCCGTTGTTTAGTTGGAGAAGACGGAGGAGTTGGAGAATCTTGCGTGGTTTTGGGGCAATCTTGGAGATACTGTTGGTTGAAGGGTGTGTTAGCAAAGCGTAGTTGGGGGAAGAGGCAGAATGTAACTAACCCCTTGATACGGATGACAAAGACCAGTTTTGGTTGCTCCTCGACGTAGAAGGATCCCTTCTGTCTGCTCAGGCGAGCCAGTCGAATCTTCTCACGCTCGGCATCGCGGTACTCCTTGACGTAGGACTCGGCGCGCTTAAAAATAACGCCGCGCTTCTTTTTGTTTGCCTATCCGACCAGACATGTCAGCGGCGTCTCTGCAGAACTATTGTTGATGGCCAAGTTTTCAGGCGGCTTCTCCTTGAATCAGACCCGAAAGATGGTTAATGTTGGCGACAGCATCGACCCTGGAGTCTAGTCGCTTGTGTGGTGTTTTCCATCACCAGAAGGTCACCACCATGCTGATTTTATGAGACTAGTATGACCCACCTTCTTCCTCTTTTCGATCTCAGCCAAACGTTGCTCCCTGGCCTTCTCCTGGCTCTTACGCTTCTTCAACAAGGTCTCCACCAAGGCTTGTGTTGTCAGGCGTAGAGTATGCGGGGGATGAACCATGCGCATTCTCGCCTTGCTGCGGAGGTGGTTGGGAATTCGCCGCCCGAGAACGCGGTTCTCGCGGGCGTTGCGGCGGCGCATGGCCGCGAAAGACGCACGCTTTCGCGCCGCGCAAAGCGCCGCGGTGGCCGAGCATGCCGCACTTCGCACGCTCGCCGAGCGGTTCGACACCGCGATGAACAACATGTCGCAAGGCCTGTGCTTCTTCGACGGGCAGCAACGGCTGATCACCTGCAACCGACGCTACACCGAGCTGTACGGCCTCGATTCGGATCGCGTGCAGCCGGGCATGCGGCTCAAGGAGATTGTCGCGCTGCGGTTCGCGGCCGGAAGCTTCCCCAAGATGAGCCCGGAGCAGTACCTCACGTGGCGCGACAACGTCGCGGTGTCCATGGAGCCGAGCGACTCCATCGTCGAGCTCAACAACGGCCGTGTGTTCGAGATCCGGCACCGGCCGATGCCGGACGGCGGCTGGGTCGCAACCCACGAGGACGTGACCGATAAATTCCAGGCGCAGCAGGCGCTGGCGGCCGCCAAGTCGAATGCCGAGCGGGCCGAGGCCGAGGCCCGCGCCGCGCACACGCGGCTGCTCGACGCGATCGACCTTATCCCGGAAGGTGTCGTGATCTTCGACCAGGATGACCGGTGCCTGCTGTGGAACCGGAAATACCAGGAGATGTTCGATCCCGCCGGCGACATCATCACGCGCGGCGCCCGGTTCGAGGACGTGCTGCGCATCCGCCTCGCGCGCGGCTGCTTCCCGGAAGCCGCCGGCTGCGAGGAGGCGTGGATCGCCGAGCGCCTCGCGCAGCACGCCGAGCCGCAGATCAGGTTCGAGCACCAGATCAGCCCGGGCCGATGGTGCCGGGTCGAGGAAAGACGCACCGAGATCGGCAGCATCGGCCTGCGCGTCGACATCACCGACCTCAAGGAGCGCGAGGAAAAATTCCGGCTTCTGTTCGACAGCAATCCGGTTCCGATGTGGGTGTTCGATCGCGAGACGCTCGGATTTCTCGCCGTCAACGACGCCGTCGTCTCGCACTACGGCTACACGCGCGAACAATTCCTGCGCATGACGCTGCTCGACATCCGCCCGCGCGAGGATTGGGACCGGCTGCGCGAGGTCGCCCAATCGAGCGACGACGCGCAACGCCAGGGCGTCGCGTGGCGGCACCGCAAGGCTGACGGCGGCATGATCGAGGTGCAGACCTACGGAAAATCGATCGATTATCAGGGCCGGCCCGCCGTCATGGTGGCGATCATCGACGTGACGGAGCGCAATCGCGCGGAACGCTCCATCGCGCGCAGCGCGATGCACGATCCGCTCACCGACCTGCCCAACCGCGCCGCGCTCGACCGCCACTTCCGCGACCTGCTCGGCGACGCGCAGCGGCACGACAACGGCTTCGCGGTGTTCTGCATCGATCTCGACCGCTTCAAGGAGATCAACGATCTGCATGGGCACTCGTTCGGCGACGCGGTGCTGCGCGAGGCCTCCCGCCGCCTGCGCGCGGCATGCGACGGCGCCTTCCTGGCGCGCATCGGCGGCGACGAGTTCATTGCGGTCGCGGCGCAGGACCCGGCGCGCATCACCGACCTGGTCGAGCGGCTCGAGCACGTGCTCGACGAGGGCCTCGCGATCGACGGGCACGCGTTCTCGATCGGGCTGAGCATCGGTATCGCGATGTATCCGCGCGACGGCAGCGACGCGACGACCCTGATCGCCAACGCGGACGCCGCGCTCTATCGGGCGAAGCATGAGGGCCGCGGGACGACGCGGGTCTTCACCGCCGACATGGACCAGCAGCTGCGCGCGCGGCGCGCACTCGAGCGCGATCTGCGCGGCGCCGTCGAGCGCGGCGAGCTGCGCCTCGAATATCAGCCGCAGGCGACCCAGGACGGCCGGATCGTCAGCTTCGAGGCGCTCCTGCGATGGCAGCACCCGCTGCGCGGCGTCGTCGGTCCAGGCGACTTCATCCCGATCGCCGAGGAGTTGGGCCTGATCATCGAGCTCGGCGAGTGGGTGCTGCGGCAAGCCTGCGCGGAGGCGGCCTCCTGGCCGCGGCCGTTGAAGATCTCCGTCAACGTCTCGGCCGTCCAGTTCCGCCGCGGCAACCTGCAAGGCCTCGTGCATGCCGTCTTGCTCGAGACCGGGCTCGCGCCCGAGCGGCTGGAGCTGGAAATCACCGAGGGCGTGCTGATCGAGAACCTGTCGCGGGCCGCGGCGGTGCTGCGCAATCTCAAGGCGCTCGGCATCCGCGTCGCACTCGACGATTTCGGCACCGGCTATTCGTCGCTGTCGTATCTGCAGTCCTTCCCGCTCGATCTCATCAAGATCGACCGCCGGTTCGTCAGCAATCTCGAGCAGCGCAAGGAGTTCGATCGCGATCGTGCGCGCCGTGATCGGCCTCGCGCACGGGCTCAGCCTGCCGGTCGTCGCCGAGGGCGTGGAGACGGCGCGGCAGCGCGACATCCTGGTGAAGGAAGGCTGCGACGAGCTGCAGGGCTTCTTCATCGGACGGCCATTGCCGATCGAGCGCTATGCGGAGCTGACCGGATCGCAAGTGCGGGTCGCGGCGGAGCAGTGAGGCAGCGTCACGCGGGCGTCATGGCCGGCGGCGAGGAAGACTTTTCGATCTTCCTTGACGGTCGACCGAAAGGCGTTAATTTCCGGCACTGCTCAGATCGACGGGCGAGCGCCGGGACCGAACAGAATGAAAAAGATCGTCGGAGTTGTCGTGCTGTGCTTCGTCGCGTGGGGCGCCTACGCCTGGTACACGCATTGCGGCGGCTTCAACAGCTGCAAGAATCCCGTCTGCCAGCGCAACTGCGGCTAGGCTGGCCGCTATCGAGTTGCGCTCACCGCGCCTTGGCGATCGCGGCCGCGCCGTGCGCGCCGAAGGCCGCCGACAGACGCTCGGCCGCGGCCTGCAGCATCTTCGCCTTCGCGTTCTGTCCGCGGCCGGTCTGCCGCCACGTCGGACCCGAGATGCCGAGCGCGCCGGCGATCTGGCCGGTGAAGTCACGCACCGGCACCGCGATGCAGCGGACCTCGAGGTTGAACTCGCCCTCGTCATAGGCGACGCCGGCGCGGCGCGCCTCGGCGACCTCGCGCCGCAGCGTCGCGGCGTCGGTGATCGAGCTCGGCGTCGACGGCGTCAGCTCGACGCGCGCGAGGAAGCGCGCGAGCTGGTCGTCGCCGAGCGAAGCGAGAATCACCTTGCCGAGCGCGGTGCAGTGCGCCGGGCGGACCACGCCGACGCGGTCGGCGAGCTGGAATGCGCCGGGCCCGCCGGTGCGCGCGATGACGACCACGGCGTCGCCCATGCGCACCGCGAAATGGCTGCTCTCGCCGGTCTCGCGCGAGAGCTCCTCGAGCACCGGGGTTGCGAGGTTGACCATCTCGATCTCGTCGAGCGCGCTCGCCGCGAGCGCGAACAGCGGGCGGCCGACGCGGTAGCGCTTGGTGTCGCGTTCCTGGCGCAGGTAGCCGAGCGCGACCATAGTCTTGGCGAGATGGAACGTGGTCGAGTTGTGCAGGCCGACGAGCCTGGAGAGGTCGGCGAGCCCGATGCCGTCTCGGTGGCGCGCGACCGCCTCGAGGATCGCGAAGGCGCGGCCGAGCGACTGCACGCCGACGCGCTGGCGATCCTGAACCTCGTTATCGATGTCTCGGCTTGCCGGCGCCATCGGGCGCGCGATCCCGCGCGCCGGCGCATGGGCCGCCTTCGCGCGCGGCCGGACCTTTGTGGTTGGTCTCAAAGGGCAATCTCCGGGGTGCCGGCCGTCATCGTCATGTCGCCGCGTCCGTCACCGGCAACGTTACCACGAGAAAAACCAGGTCGACCAGCCCGGTGTCGGAGATCGAATGATCGACGCCGGGCGGCAGGAAGATCACGTCGTGCTTGCGCACAACGTGATCCGCGCCATCGATGTGCATGAGGCCCTCGCCCTCGATCACGTGATTGCTATAAGTTGAGTTTTTTTCCTCTTTGGTGCGCCTGGTGAGCGATAATAGAGCATCAGATGGAAATAGATGCTGCCTTTTATGATTTTCATCGATGTGAAGACTCCTTCCTTTATACTTTCAGGATGATCAGACATATCTGTAGTCATCTCATTGATTTCTCGGCATAATCCAAGCGCCATCTCTTTTAACATTTTTTTATGAAAGGCTGCCGCATCTTGTTCTCC
>CAVPGG010000321.1:0-8979 GCA_963703755.1 uncultured Pseudomonadota bacterium | reverse complement strand
CGCATCGCCCCGTGCATGCCGGGCGCGCAGCTCACCGAGGTGGTCGACAAGACGACCTACAAGGGCAACATCGGCGTGCGCCTCGGCCCGGTGGCGCTGACCTTCGCCGGGCTGGTCAAGTTCGAGGAGATCGACGACACGAACCACACCGCGCGCGTGAAGGCGCAGGGCACCGACGCCAAGGGGCGCGGCGGCGCCAACGCGGCCGCGTCGTTCCGCCTCGAGCCGACGCCCGCCGGCTCCAAGGTGCTGGTGCACACGGATCTGACGCTCTCGGGCTCGGTCGCGCAATACGGCCGCGGCGTCGGCATGATCCAGGCGACGGCGGCGCAGCTGATGAAGCAGTTTGCCGAGAATCTGAGGAAGCAGCTCGCGGCCACGGCGCGGGGGCCTGCCGCTGCGGCCGCCGCACCCGCCGGTGCGGCGCCATCGAGCAATGCCGCTCCGCAGCCCGCGACGCTGCAACCGGCTGCGCCGCAGGCGCCGGCTCCCGCGGCCGCGCCGATCTCCGGCTTCTCGCTCATGGCGCGAGTGCTCTGGGACGCGATCATGCGGCTATTTGGCCGACAGCCGAGCTAGCCCGGCGCACTTGTCATTGCGAGCGAAGCGAAGCAATCTCGCCTGTATGCTCCGAGATTGCTTTGGCGCGCGCGCCTCGCAACGACATTCGGAGGCGCGAGGGCACCGCATGAGGCGGCGGGACTTCATCGGACTGCTCGGAGCGGCGGCTGCCTGGTCGCGCGTCGCGCCGGCGCAAGGCGCCGCCGACTATCCGAGCCGCCTGATCAAGCTGATGCACGGCTTCCCGCCCGGCGGCAACGTCGACGTTGTGGCGCGCCTGATGGCGCAGGAGATGGCCAAGGGGCTCGGCCAGACCATCGTGGTCGAAGGCAAGCCTGGCGTCGCCGGCAATCTCGCCGCCGAGGCGGTCGCCGGCGCCGCGCCCGACGGCTATACGCTTCTGCTCGTCGCCGGACTCCATCCGGCGGTCGCCGCGGTCTATCACAACCTCAAATACGATCCGCTCGAGAGCTTCGCCTGGATCTCGACGATCAGCTTCTATCCGTTCGTCCTCTGCGTGCGCAAAGACTCTCGGTTCAAAACGTTCGCCGACCTTCTCGCGGCGGCGCGCGAGAAGCCGGGCGGCGTGAGCTCGGGGACGGCGGGCAACGGCTCGATCTCGCATATGACGACCGAGTTGATCGCGAGCCTCGCCAAGGTGAAATTCCTCGATGTGCCCTACCGGGGCGAGGGGCCGGCGCTCACCGGCACCCTCGGCGGCGAGGTGGATCTGATGATCGCCACCAGCACGGCCGCCTTGCCGCACCTCAAGTCCGGCGCGCTGCGCGGCGTGGCGGTCACCGGCAAGACGCGGTGGAAGGACTTTTCCGACATTCCGACCGTCGCCGAGCAGGGCCTTGCCGATTTCGAGGTGATCTCGTGGTCGGGCTTCGCGGCGCCGGCCAGGACACCGCGGCCAGTCATCCTCCGGCTGCACGCCGAGATCGAGCGCGCCGCCAAGGTGCCGGAGGTGAAGAGCCGTCTCGAAAGCTTCGGCGCCGAGGTGCGCACCATCACGCCCGCCGAGATGCGCGATCTCGTCGCCCGCCAGATCGCGCTGTGGACCAAGGTCGCCAACGCAGCGGGCATCCGCCTGGATTGACGCCATGCAGGGATCGACGTGGAGAATGCTTCTCATCGCTGCCGCGGCGATGGCGGCGGTGGCGCTCGCGCTTCGCAACGCCGGCGCCGAGCTGCTGGATAGCCGGGCAATCACAGTCGTCATTCCGTTCACGCCCGGGGCGAGCTCGGATACGTTCCAGCGGCTGGTCGCCAAGAAAGTCACGGAGGACACCGGGCAAAACGTGATCGTCGAGTCGCGGCCCGGCGGCGGCGGTACGGTGGCGGCAGTGGCGGTCAAGCGCGCGCTGCCGGACGGCCACACCTTGTTCCAGGCGAACTCCGGCACTCATGCGGCCAACGTGACGCTCTTTCCGTCGCTGCCTTACGACGCCGTCAAGGATTTCGCGCCGATCACGCTGATGTGGAGCTTCCCCTCGCTGCTGGTCGTGCCGGCCGACAGTCCGGCGAAATCGGTCGCCGATCTTGCCGCCTATGCCAGGACCAAGCCGGGCGGCCTGAGCTACGGGTCGCAGGGAACGGCAGCAGCGGGCATCTGCTCGGGGCCATGTTCTCGCGCCACGTCGGCGTCCCGATGGTGCACGTGCCATATCGCGGCGCGGGTCCGGCGGCGCTCGACGTTGCGACTGGCCGCATCGATTTCATCTTCATCTCGTACGCGTCGATCTTGCCGCACTATGCATCCGGCAAGGTGCGCGCCCTCGCGGTCACGTCGGCGAGACGCCTGGCCGCGCTCCCGCAGATTCCGACTGTCGCGGAAGTCGGATTGTCGGATTTCGAGCTCAACACCTGGTTCGGCCTCATGGCGCCGGCCGGGACGCCGGAGCCGGTGATCGGCAAGCTCAACGCCGCCTTCGTGCGCGCCGTCCACGCGCCCGAAGTCGTCAAGCAGATGATCGACCAGGGTGCGGAGCCGGTCACCGACACGCCGCGGGAATTCGCCGCCTACGTCGCCGCGGAGATCAAGCGGCTCGGCACCATCGTGACGTTGCTCGGCATCAAGGGCGAGTAGGGCAAGAAAGCAAGCGCCGTAGGGTGGGCAACCGCGCGTGCTCTTCCATCGCCGCGTGGGCAAAATCGCGGATGCGCGGTTGCCCACGCGGATACGTGATCGAACGCGATTTTGCCCACCCTACGGGCTTCGCTCGCAATGACGAGGTCTACGCCTTCCCCTTTGCCCGCTGATCCGTCAGCATGGTGCCGAGCTTGAACGGCTCGAACGTCGGCTTGTAGGTCTTCTCGTCGAGGAACTGGCGCAGGCCGGTGTTGTAGGAATCCTCCTTGTCGGCGACCTTGATCGCCTGTCCCTTGGCGGCGAGGTAGTCGTAGGCCTGCGGCACGTCCATGGTGCGCACCTGGCGCACCGCGTGCTTGGTGGCGCGCAGCACCGCCGGGCTCTTCTTCATCAGCCGCTCGGCGAGATCGGTCACCGCCGCCTCGAGCTTCTCCGCCGGCACCGCATAGTTGATCATCCCGATCCGCGCCGCCTCCTTGCCGTCGAACGGCTCGCCCAGGCAGGCGTAGTAGAGCGCATGGCGCGGCAGCACCGCGTCGGCGACCGCCTTCGACACCAGCGCGCCCGGCAGGATTCCCCAGTTCACTTCCGACAGCGAGAAGGTCGCGTCCTCGGCCGCGATCGCGAAATCGCAGGCGAGCAGCTGCATGAACGCGCCGCCGACGCAGAAGCCGTGCACCATCGCGATGGTCGGCTTGTCGTAGCCGTAGAGCCGTTCCCAGCGCCAGCGGTTGGCGGCCTGTGCCGCCTTCTTGCGCTCGGCCGGATTCTTCTCCAGCTCGCGGAAGAACTTTTGCAGATCCTGGCCGGCGGAAAAATTGCCGCCTTCGCCGCTCACCACGACGACGCGCACATTCTCGTCCGTCTCGAGCCGCGCCAGCGCGTCGTCCATGTCGTAATGCAGCTGCGGGCTCATGGCGTTGCGCTTGTCCGGACGGTTGAGCATCGCCCAGGCGATGCCGTCGTGGATGCGGACGTTGACGTATTGGTACTTGTACTCGGCCATGGAGGTCTCCTTCCCGTTTTGCTTATCCGTAGGTGCGCAGCACGTGCCGCGCGAGCGTCATCTTGAGGATCTCGATCGGTCCCTCGGTGATCATCATGCTGCGCTGGTCGCGCCAGAATTTCTCGATCGGCAGGTCGGTCGCGAGCCCGATGCCGCCGTGGATCTCGAGGCAGCGGTCGGCGGCGCGGAACGACTGCGTGTCGCCGAAGATTTTCGCCATATAGGCCTCGGTGCGGATGTCGCGGCCCTGATCGTACTTCCAGGCCGCGTCGTAGACCATCAGGCGCAGCTGGTGCAATTCGATAAAGCTGTCGACCAGCATCCACTGCACCGCCTGACGGTCGGCGAGCGGCGCGCCGAACGTGACGCGCTGCTTTGCGTAGCGGCTGCCGAGCTCGAGGCAGCGCTCGATCACGCCCATGCTGCGCGCGCCGTGACGGATGCGGCCGACATTGATCCAGTGCTGCGCGTGCCGGAAGCCTTCGCCCTCCTCGCCGATGCGGTCCTCGACCGGCACCTTCACGTTGTCGAAGGTGATCTCCCACGGGCGATCGTCGATGACGAGCTCCTGCGCCCGCACCAGCTTCACGCCTGGCGCCTTCATGTCGACGATGAAGGCCGAGATGCCGCCATGCGACCCTTTCGCGCGATCCGTGGCGGCGATCAGCTGGGCAAAATTCGCCTCGTCGGCGTCGGTGATGAAGCGCTTGGTGCCGTTGATGATGTAGTGGTCGCCCTGGCGCACCGCGGTGGTGCGCATGCCGCCCGGGTCGCCGCCGGCGTCCGGCTCGGTCTGGGCGAGACACCACTTGAGCTCGCCCCGGATGGTCGGCAGCAGATATTTCTGCTTCTGCGCCGCGTCGAGGTGATAAAGGATCGGGCTGACGTTCGGGCCAAAAATCTCGACGCCGCGGCTCGGCAGCGCGATGGTGCGGCCGAGCTCCGACCACACGGTCGCCTTGGCGACGAGGCCCATGCCGAGGCCGCCGTATTCCTGCGGCACGTCGTAGCCGGCGAGCCCGAGCTCCTTCGTCTTCGCGCGCAGATGCGCGCCTACCTCGGGCTTGAGCTTGTGGCCGACACGGCTTTCGCGCTCGATCGGGATCAGCTCGCGGTCGACGAATTTTCGCACCGTGTCCTTGAGCATCCGGATCTCGTCCGGCAGATCGAAGTTGAGGCCGTTCGCCGCGACCGCTGCGTCGTTCATGCGACCTCTCCGGGCTGGGTGCGCGGGATGATGCGGACATCGACCGTGCAGGCGCCTTCGTCTTTCGCCCGCACGATCAGCGGATTGACCTCGATCTCGGAGATCCACGGTCGGTACGCGGTGAACAGGCGGGAGAGCCCGATCATCGCCTGCGTGAGCGCGGGCGTGTCGCGGGTCGCGCGCCCGCGGAAGGCGCCGAGCAATTCGGCGCCGCGCAGCGAGAAGATCATGTCGGCGGCCGTGCCGTGGTCGATCGGCAACAGGCGGATCGACACGTCCTTGATCGCCTCGACCGCGACCCCGCCGAAACCGACCGCCATGATGGGGCCGAACTGCGGATCCTCGCGCACGCCGATCAGCATTTCCAGCCCGTCGACCATCTCCTGGACCAGGAAACCGTCGATCGTGGCCTGCGCATCATGGGCACGCAGCCGTTCCGTCATGCGCCTGGCAGCGGCGTGCACCGACGCCGCGTCGGCGAGATGCAGCGCAACGCCGCCCACCTCGGTCTTGTGGCTCGCCTGCGGCGAGACGATCTTGACGGCGACCGGAAAGCCGATCGCGGCCGCCTTGGCGGCGGCGTCCTCCGGCGACGCGGCGAGGGCGAAGCGTGGCGGCATCAGGCCATGCTCGGCGAGCAGGGCATCCAATGCGCGAGCGTCGGGGGCGCGCGCGGCGACCGGCGGATCGGGTGGTGGCATGGGGCGCCCCAGCGCCGCGGCATAGCGCGCGAGGTTGTGCAGTGCGCGTACCGTCTGGGGCAGGCCATGGATGAACGGCACGCCGGTCTCGGCCTGGTACTTGCGGCTGATCTCGGAGACGTTCTGCGCGATGCGGCCGAACGCCAGCACCGGCTTGGTGGTCGATTTCGAGCACGCTGCGCAGCGGTGCCGGATCGTATGCGTCGGTCGGGTTGACCGGCATCAGGCCCTGCACCGTAACAAGGTCGACGGTCTGGTCGGCGCACACCGCCTTGCAGATTTCGGCGAATTTCGCCGCTTGCACGCCGACCACCGGCCCGCAGTCGAGCGGGTTCTCGGCCGCGAGCCCGGAATCGATCATCGTCTCGAGCTTCGACTTGGTCTCGGCCGTCAGCGGGGCCATCGCGGCGCCCTCGTCGGCCGCATAGTCGAGCGCGAGCCCCTTGGATCCACCCGAGTAGCATGCCATCCCGATCAGCGGGCCCTTCGGCAGCCGCCCTTGCCCGAAGGCGAGGCAGCTCTCGATCATGTCGTCGAGCGACGGCACGCTGACGATCCCGTAGCGGCGGCAGACCGCGTCGAACACTTTTGCGTCGCTCGCGATCGCCCCCGTATGGCTCTGCGCCGCCGCCTGGCCGGCCGTGCTGCGGCCGAGCTTCACCACGATGACCGGCTTTCGCGCGGCCAGCGCCTTCGCGGCCGCCGCCATGAAGGCCTGCGGCCGGCGGATTCCTTCGACCATGCAGGCGATGATGCGGGTGTGCGGATCGTCGACCAGAAAGCTGATGTAGTCGGCGAGATCGAGGTCGAGCTCGTTGCCGCTCGACACCGCGTAGGAGAAATCGAGACCGCGCAACGAAGCCTGCTGCAGCCAGAACTGGAACGTGCCGCCGGATTGAAAAACCACGCCGACGCTGCCCGGCCGCAAGCCGCGCACGCGCGTCGACGGATAGAGCAGCAGCTTCTCGCGCAGCGACACCGAGCCCATGCAGTTCGGGCCGGAGATGCGCAATCCGTGTTTGTCGGACAGGTCGCGCAGCGCGTCGGCGCGGCGCTGCCCCTCCGCGTCACCGCCCTCGCCGAACTGCGCCGCATAGATGAGCGCGCACCGAAGGCCATTGGCGGCCGCCTCGGCGAGCGTCTCGGGAATTGCCGGCGACGGGATGATGGTGAGGGCGAGATCGACCGGCTCGGGGAGCGCCGCGAAGTTCGGATACACCGGGCGACCCCACAGCTCGCTGCGCTTGGGGTTCACCAGGTAGAGCCTGGCCGGAAAGCCGCTGAACTCGAGGTTTTCGTAGATCTCGCGCGCCCAGCCGCCGCGGCTCGAATCCGACGCGCCGATGATGGCGATGGACTTGGGACGCAGCAGGTGGTCGACCGTGCGGAACAAAACGACCCCGTTCGTGACATCATGGCCGGGCATAGCCGTTCGAAGAACGGCGTCGTTCCACTCGCCTATGTCCCGGCCATCCACGTCTTACTTTACTACGTGACCTCAAGACGTGGATGCCCGCATTCGCCGGCATGACGATTGGCAGATCGAGCCCTCAGGCGCGCGGCGGCGGCAGCACGGGCGCGCCCGGCGCCTGCAGGCGCTTCGCCGCATCGAGCGCGGCGTTGACGATGCCCTGGTAGCCCGTGCAGCGGCAGAGATTGCCGGAGATCGCGATGCGCACTTCCCGCTCGGTCGGGTCCGGGTTGTCGCGCAGGAACTCGAGCAGCGTGGTCAGCATGCCGGGCGTGCAGAAGCCGCACTGCAGGCCGTGATTGTCGCGGAAGGCTTCCTGCAGCGGGTGCAGCTCGGTGTCGTTCGGCGCGATGCCCTCGACGGTGAGGAGTTCGTGGCCGTCGGCCTGCACGGCGAGCATCAGGCAAGAGCGGGCCGAATGTCCGTCGAGCAGGATCGTGCAGGCGCCACAGACTCCATGCTCGCAGCCCAGATGGGTGCCGGTGAGGCCGAGCGTGTGGCGGATGAAATCCGCCAGCGTGAGCCGGACCTCGGCTTCGGCGCTGTAGCGCTTGCCGTTGACGGTCAGCGTGACGGTGCGTTTGAGCTCGCTCATCCTTTGCACTTCCTAATGCACCTTCGCGGCGACCGGCTGGCCGAGGCGCGTGACGGCTTTTTCCAGGGCGCGGCGCGACAGCACCGCGGCGAGATGCTGGCGGTAGCTCGCCGGCGCGTGGATGTCCTCGATCGCCTCGATGGTGCGGCAGCTCTCGCACGCCTGGCGCATCAGCTCCGGTGTCGGCACCTGGCCGATCAGCGCCTGCTCGACCGCGCGGGCGCGCACCGGCGTGACGGCCGCGCCGCCGATCGCGACCGAGGCGCGGGTGATCTTGCCGCCGCCATCGGCCTCGAGCAGCACGGCCGCCGACGTGATGGCGAAATCGCCATGCCGTCGTGAGAACTCGACGAACGCATAGCCGTGGCCGGCCGGCCAGGGCTTGAACCGCACCGCGGTGAGGATCTCGGTCGGCTCGACCACGGTGGTCATGTAGGCGACGGGAAAATCCGCGAACGCGATCTCGCGCGTGCCGTTCGCGCCGGTGACCACGACCGTCGCGTCGAAGGCGGCGCCGAGCGTGACCAACTCGGCGGCCGGATCGAGATGGCAGAGCGAGCCGCCGATGGTGCCGCGGTTGCGCGTCTGGCGATGGCCGATCTGCAGGATCGCCTCCTGCATCAGCGGGAGCTTGGCGCGGATGAGATCGGAGAACTCGAGCTCGCGCTGGCGCGTCATGCCGCCGATCTCGATCGCGCCGCTCGCCTCGCGGATATAGGAGAGGCCCTCGACGCGGTTGAGGTCGATCACGTGGTCGGGCAGCACGTAGCGCATGTTGAGCATGGGCATCAGCGACTGGCCGCCGGCCAGGAGCTTGGCGTTGTCCAGTCGCCCGAGCAGGCCGATCGCGTCGGCGACCGTGCGGGGATCGTAGTAGCGGAAGGGCGGCGGCTTCATCGGCAAGAACCAGTAGACCAACCAGTGGATCGGCGAGGCGTCGGAGTATAAGGGATGGCCGCCGCCGGGCAACCCGGCCGGCTAAGCGCATGTTCCGGCGACAGCCTGCCCCCGACTTGATCGGGGGTGGACACCGGTTCGCCGACAAGAACATGCGCCAAGCAAAGAATCGAGAGCCCCATGCACCATCGGCAGGTTGCCGTTGCATCGCTGCTGGCCCTGGTTGTGGCCGGCGCGCCGGCGCTCGCCGATCCGGTCGAGGATTTCTACCGCGGCCGCAACGTCACGCTCGTGATCGGCTACTCGGTCGCGGGTGGCTACGACACCTATGCGCGGGTCGTCGCCCACCATCTCGGCAACCACATTCCGGGCCATCCGACGATCGTCCCGCAGAACATGGAGGGGGCGGGCAGCCTGCGCGCGGCCAACTTCCTGTTCAATGCGGC
>CAVPGG010000320.1:0-3928 GCA_963703755.1 uncultured Pseudomonadota bacterium | reverse complement strand
GCTGCTGC
This sequence comes from uncultured Pseudomonadota bacterium, assembly GCA_963703755.1. Classification (GTDB taxonomy): domain Bacteria; phylum Pseudomonadota; class Alphaproteobacteria; order Rhizobiales; family Xanthobacteraceae; genus JAVDCA01. The sequence continues at coordinate 3,920 of CAVPGG010000320.1, read as the reverse complement.
CTTCGTTCGCGTATTGCTAGCGCCTCGTGTTCGGCAAGGTCGGCATCGACATGATCGCCGGCCCCTCCGAGGTCCTCATTGTCGCCGACCGCGACGCCAATGCGGACTGGATCGCGGCCGACCTGCTGGCGCAGGCCGAGCACGACACCGCGGCTCAGTCGATCCTGATCACCGACGACGCGATGCTCGCGCGCGAGGTCGAGGTCGCGGTGACGGCGCAGCTCGCGACGCTGCCGCGCGCGGAGGTCGCCAGCGCGTCGTGGCGCGATTTCGGCGCCACCATCCTGGTCGAGAGCCTCGACGATGCGGTCGTCTGGTCGACGCGGTCGCACCCGAGCATCTCGAGATCGTCGCGCGCGACGCCGAGGGCCTGGCGGCGCGCATCCGCAACACCGGCGCGATCTTCATTGGCGCGCATACGCCCGAGGCGATCGGCGACTATGTGGCGGGCTCGAACCATGTGCTTCCCACCGCGCGCTCGGCGCGCTTCTCGTCCGGCCTCGGCGTGTTCGACTTCTTGAAGCGCACCTCGCTGCTCAAATGCGGGCCCGAGCAGCTCGCCGCGCTCGGGCCGGCCGCGATCGCGCTCGGCGAGGCGGAAGGGCTGAGCGGCCACGCGCGCTCCGTGGCGATCCGGCTCAACCGGCGATGAGCGCGGAGCCGCCCGCGGGCAACCGCAAGCTCGTCAAGCTCACGCTCGACGAGAACTCGATCGGCCGCTCCAGCCCGGACGTGGAGCACGAGCGCGAGGTCGCGATCTACGACCTGCTGCAGGACAACGCCTTCGCGCCGGTCGGCCACGACGGCGGCCCGTACGCGCTGCATCTCGCGGTGGTCGCCAACCGACTGGTGCTCGACGTGCGCGGTGCCGACAACAGCGCGGTCGTCACCCATCACCTGTCTTTGACCCCGCTCAAGCGGCTCGTGAAGGACTACTTCATGATCTGCGACAGCTACTATGCGGCGATCCGCACCTCGACGCCGAGCCAGATCGAGGCGATCGACATGGGGCGCCGCGCGCTGCACAACGAGGGCTCCGAGCTCCTGATGGAGCGCCTGAGGAACAAGATCGACATGGACCACGACACGGCGCGCCACCTGTTCACGCTGATCACGGTGCTGCACTGGAAGGGCAAGAGCTAGAGCATGATCCCGAAAAGTGGGTACCGGCTTCCGGAAAAGATCATGCGCGCGTAGGGGGAGGGATGGCCGCGCCGATCAGCCCCCCGCCGCAGGCCGTGCTGTTCGCCTGCGGGCTCAATTCCGTGCGTTCGCCCATGGCGGGGGCCTTGTTCAAGCACCTGTTCGGCCATCGCGCTTACGTCGCCTCCGCCGGCGTGCGCAGCGGCGAGCTCGATCCCTTCGCGGTCGCCGCCATGGACGAGATCGGCCTCGACATCTCCAAGCACCGGCCCATGACCTTCGAGGAGCTCGACGACTGGGAGGGGCTCAATTTCGACCTGATCGTCACGCTGGCGCCGGAGGCGCACCACAGGGCGCTCGATCTCACCCGCACGCTCGCGGTCAACGTCGAATACTGGCCGACGCCCGATCCGGTCGGCACCGAGGGCACCCGCGAGCAGCGGCTCGATGCCTACCGCGGCGTGCGCGACATGCTGCTGGCGCGGATCAAGGCGCGGTTCGGGTCGGCGCCGGTGGGGAACGAGTGAGCTGTTCCCGCGTATGACAAAAACTCTGCCGTCATCGCCCGCGAAAGCGGGCGATCCCGTACCCGCCGCCATCGCTGCGGAGTACTGGATGGCCCGCTTTCGCGGGCCATGACAACGGAGTGTGTCGCCGCGCCGGTTGTGGACCCCGATCGCATCCGCTACTTTCCGCGCCCGATCCGCTTGAGATCCAACTGAATCGATGCTCGGCCGTCCCAAACTCGTGCTCGCCTCCGGCTCGCCGCGCCGCCTCGCCCTGGTCAATCAGGCCGGCATCGAGCCGGACGCGCTGCGGCCGGCGAACATCGACGAGACCCCGATCAAGGGCGAGCTGCCGCGCGCCTGCGCCAACCGGCTGGCGCGCGCCAAGGCCGAGACTGCGCTCGCGACCGTGCGGGTCGACGATGAGCTCACGGGCTCGTTCATCCTCGCGGCCGATACGGTGGTCGCGGTCGGCCGGCGCATCCTGCCCAAGGCCGAGCTGCTCGACGAGGCCGCGCAATGCCTGCGCCTGCTCTCGGGGCGCAACCATCGCGTCTACTCGGCGGTGTGCCTGGTGACGCCGAAGGAGGCCTTTCGCCAGCGGTTGATCGAGACGCGCGTGCGCTTCAAGCGCCTGTCGCCGCAGGACATCGACGCCTACCTCGCGTCCGGCGAATGGCGCGGCAAGGCGGGCGGCTATGCCGCGCAGGGGCTCGCGGGCAGCTTCATCGTGAAGATGGTCGGGTCGTATTCCAACGTGGTGGGCTTGCCGCTGTACGAGACGGTGGCGCTGCTCGCGGGCGAGGGGTATCCGATCCATTTCGGGTGGATCAGCGCCGTATAGGGCGAATAGCGAATGGCGAATGGCGAGTAGCGAGTAGATCGACGATGCGCACCATTCGCTATTCGCCATTCGCTATTCGCATCTCATCATGAACATCGCGCTCTGGCTTCATCGCGCCGGGCTTGCGCAGCCGGATCGGCCGGCGGTCGGGCATGGCGCGCGCGTGCTGCGCCGCTATGGCGCGTTCGCGGCGCGGGCGGCGCGGATCGCGGGCGCGCTGCGCGGGCGGTGCGGGCTTGTGCCGGGCGACCGCGTCGTCATCGCGGCGAAGAACTCGCCCGACTATCTCGATGCGCTCTACGGCATCTGGCACGCGGGCCTCGTCGCGGTGCCGGCGAACGCCAAGCTGCATGGCGCCGAGCTCGGCTACATCATCGAACAGTCGGGCGCGCGCGTCTGTCTCGTCTGCGCCGACCTGCAGAGCGAGATCGCGTCGCATGCGCCGGCGACGCTCGAGTGGCTGATCGTCATCGGCGGCAAGGACTACGATGCCCTGCTAGCGGCCGATCCGATCGCCGTCGTGCCGCGCGCCGGCGATGATCTCGCCTGGCTGTTCTACACCTCGGGCACCACCGGCCGGCCCAAGGGCGCGATGCTCACCCACCGCAACCTCGCGCGCATGAGCGAGATGTATGCGGCCGAGGTCGACCCGGTCGCGCCGGGCGACGCGCTGCTGCACGGCGCCCCGATGAGCCACGGCTCCGGCCTCTACATCATGGCGCAGGTGATGCGGCTCGCCGTCAACGTCGTGCCTGAATCCGGCGCGTTCGCGCCCGACGAGATCTTCCGCCTGTTCGGCGCGTGGCGGCGCGCCTCGATGTTCGCGGCGCCCACCATGGTCAAGCGCCTCGTCGACCATCGCGGCGATGTCGACGTCGACAACATCCGCGCGATCGTCTGGGGCGGCGCGCCCATGTATGTCGAGGACGCGCGCGCCGCGCTCGACCGCTTCGGGCCGCGCCTCGTGCAGATCTACGGGCTGGGCGAGACCCCGATGACGATCACGACCTTGTCGCGCGAGGACATCGCCGACCGCGGCCATCCGCGCTGGCTCGCGCGGCTCGGGTCCGCCGGCCTTCCATTTGCGGGCGTCGACGTGATGGTCGCCGACGCCGACGACCGGCCGCTGCCGCCGGGCGAGACCGGCGAGATCCTTTGCCGCAGCGATGTCGTGATGGCGGGCTACTGGCGCAACGAGCAGGCGAGCGCAGCGGCCCTGCGCGGCGGCTGGCTGCACACCGGCGACATCGGCACCTTCGATGCTGACGGCTACCTGACGCTGAAGGACCGCGCCAACGACCTGATCATCTCGGGCGGTTCCAACATCTACCCGCGCGAGGTCGAGGAGGTGCTGCTGCGCCACCCGGCGGTGCGCGAGGCCGCGGTGATCGGCCGGCCCGACCGCGAGTGGGGCGAGGTGGTGGTCG
>CAVPGG010000319.1:0-5428 GCA_963703755.1 uncultured Pseudomonadota bacterium | reverse complement strand
TCACTTCAGCGCACTCCCAGCTCTCCAGGATGCGCTGGAAGCATGTCAGGCGCTTCCGTCCGGTGCTGCATTGGAGTGGGCTTGCCCCACTTCGACGGATTTCCCCCCACGGGGGTTGTGTGGGTGCCAACAGTGACCAGGCCACTGTTGCTATAAGTAGGTTATGGCAAAGATTAAGACCTTAGACAGAATGAAGTGAGCAAAGTTGGGAATGAGCGAGAGGCCAATGTGGGTGGAGGGCTCTCGGTCTCGACGTGCAGGGATTGCATGATCTCCGCGCAGCGCGCGCGGATGGCGGTGAACTCGGGCGAGAGCGGGTTGCGCGGCCGCGCCAGCGGCACGTCGATGGTGGCGATGATGCGCGCCGGCTTCGCCGACAGCACGACGACGCGGTCGCCGAGAAACACCGCCTCCTCAAGATTGTGAGTGACGAACACCACCGTGCGGCGGCGGTGCTCCCAGGTGTGCAGGACCTCGCGCTGCATGCGCTCGCGCGTCGGCTGGTCGAGGCTCACGAAGGGCTCATCCATGAGGATCACGTCGGCATCGATCGCGAAGGCGCGCGCGATGGCGACGCGCTGCTTCATGCCGCCGGAGATCTGGTGCGGGAAATAGCCCTCATAGCCGCGCAAGCCCACGATCTCGATGATCTCGTCGACGCGGCGGCGGGCTTCCGCCGCCGCGACCTTCTTGATGCGCAATCCGGTCGCGACGTTGTCGCGGAGATTGAGCCACGGCAGCGTCGACGGCTCCTGAAAAACGAACGAGATGCTGTCGCGCTTGGGATCCACGGGACGGCCGTCGATCAGCACCTGCCCGTTGCTGGGCTTGAGGATCCCGGCGAGCACATCGAGCAGGGTCGTCTTGCCGCAGCCCGACGGCCCGCAGATGCATAGGAACTCGTTCTCCCGGACCGCGAAGCGCAGCTCCTGGTGGACGACCAGCGCGCCGTAGCGATGCGAGATATCGACTTGCACCTTGGGGCGGGTCTGCGTTGCAAGGCGCACCGCATCGCTCATGGCGTTACTCCTGGCGTCGCTCATAGCATCACTCATAACGTCACCTGCCAGCGCCAGCGGAAGAGCCGCTTCTCGAGCAGCAGCAGCACCTCGTTCATCAGAAAGCCGAGCACGCCGATCAGGATCATGCCGACGATGACCTGCGGCACCTGCACGAGCTCGGCGTAGTTGCTCATCATCCGTCCGAGGCCGAGCGAGATGCCGCCGGAGAGCTCGGCCGCCACGATGGTGAGCCACGCGGCGCCGAGCCCGACGCGCATGCCGCCGAGGATGTCGGGCAGCACGGCGGGCACGACGATATGCATCAGGATCCACGGCTTGCTGGCGCCGAAGACCAGCGCCACCTTGCGGTGGATCGGCTCCACGCGGCCGACGCCGATGAGCGCGGCGGTGAACACGGGGAAGAACGCGCCGAGAAAGATCAGGAACGCGAAGCGCGTCATGCCGGAGAAGAAGATGATGGAGAGCGGGATCCAGGCGATCGGCGGGATGAAGCGGAACGGCTCGAGCAAGGCGCGCGTGTTGGTGTAGATATTCTTGTAGAGGCCCATCATGAGGCCGAGCGGCACGCCGGCGACGCACGCAAAGCCGAAGCCGACCAGCACGCGCTCGACGCTCGCCAAGCTGTGCTCCCACAGCGTCGCGCCGCCGGTATCGCCGTTGATGGCGAGGTCGACGAATGCGCGCACGATCGTCGCCGGGCCCGGGAAAAACACCGAGTTCACCACCAGGGTCAGGATCTGCCAGACGATCAGCGCCGCCGCGAGGACGACGACATTCCAGAGCACCGTGCTGACCGCGCCGCCGAGGCGCGAGCGCTCCTTGCCGGCATCGTCCATGGTCTTCATCGGTGCGGCGGCGTCGCTCATGCGGTCCCCGATCATAGCTCGCGCCGGGCGAGGCTGAAGGTCTGGCCGGTCGGCCCCTGCGCGGGCTGGGCGGCGAGGAACAGCGCCATCGGCACGACATCCTCCGGCGCCTTGAACCATTCGGTGCTGCCGACCGCGGCGCGCAGCGCGTCGGCGCGGGCGCGCACGGCGGCCGTGTTCACGGGCCCCGGTACCAGCTCGTTGACGCAGATGTTGTGCGCGACCAGCTCCTGCGCGAGCACGCGCACGAGCATGCGCAAGCCCGCCTTGGCGGCCGCGTAGGACGAGCGCGTCGGAAACGCCCGATGTCCCATGCCCGAGCCCGTGAAGATGATCTTGCCGCCGCCCCGCTGGCGCAGGTAGGGGATCGCGGCGCGCGCCGTGTGATAGGCGCCGATCAGGTTGACGTTGATCGCCTCGCGCCATTTCGTCGGATCGGAGTCCTCGACCGCAGCATTCTCGGTCGTCCCGCCCGCATTGGCGACCACGATGTCGATGCCGCCCAAGGAGGAGCTCGCCCGGGCGAACAGCGCCTCGACCGACGCATAGTCGGTGACGTTGGCCGCCTGCGCCATGGCGCGGCCGCCGCTCGCCTCGATCAGCCGCACGGTCTCGGCGATCTCGGCCGACGAGCGCGCGGCGCAGCAGAGCGCCGCGCCGGCCGCGGCGTAGCCGAGCGCAATGGCGCGGCCGATGCCGCGGCCCGCGCCGGTCACCACGGCGACCTTCCCGGCAAGCGTGCTTGCAAGTGCGGCGCCCTCCCCGGCCACGCTCATTGCTCCTTGAGTACCGTCTTGTAGGCGGCGTCGCGATGCGACGGAGCGACGCCTTCGAGATCGACCGTCACCTTCAGCCCGCGGCCCGTGAAACGGAACGGCCGCACATAGGCGTCGCTGACCGGCGCGCCGGCGTCGAGGCCGCAATTGAGGCCCGCCGTCGTGCCGTGCGTCGGCCAGGTGCGCGGCACCGCGACCTCGCCGGCAGCCGCGCCGTTGATGCGCAGGATCGCGGTTCCGGCCGCGGGTGACGTACGTTGGAAGCGCAACTCGGCCGTGATGCGGCCGCGTTCTTTGGGTGCAGCTGCCTGCAGGCGATGCTTGACGGATTCCGAATAGACGTATTCGTAGCAGAGCAACCCATTTTTTATATACAGGACGAAGCCGCCGAACAGGCTGCCCCAGGCGAGCAGCACGCCTTCGGCGCCGCCCTCGTCCTGCTCCCACTCGGCCGTCACCATGTAGCTGCGGCCCGTGATGTCGGGCGCGAACAGCCGGTCAATGCGCGCCATGTCGGCGCGGTATTCGAAACGGCTCACGGTGCCCATCTTGAGGCGCTCGGCCGCGCGTTCCCAGTCGCGGTCGTCGAGCGGCAGCACGTTGAATTTTTCCGCCTGCGACCACCACAGCGCGGTGAGCTCCTTGAGCGTCTCAGGGCTCGCGGCCGCGCGATCGTCGAGCTCGGCGAAATCGCGATCGAGGTGATACAGCTCCCAGCGATCGGCGTCGAAATCCGTGCCCTTGTCGTGGTGCGTCACCGCCTTCCAGCCGTTGCGCCAGATCGCGCGATCACCGAGCAGCTCGAAATACTGCACGTCCTTGCGTGTCGTCGCGTCGCTGTCGAACGTGTAGGCCATGCTCATGCCGTGGAGCGGAAGTTGCGGCACGCCGCGGTACTCGGTCGGCGCCGCGACCTTGAGCAGATCGTAGATGGTCGGCGCCACGTCGACGACGTGATGGAACTGGAGCGCACCGCGCCGCGCGCCGCGATGCGCTTGGGCCAATGCACGATCAGCGGCGCCCGCACGCCGCCGCCGTGGGTGTTCTTCTTGTACCATTTGAGCGGCGTGTTGGAGACCTGCGCCCAGCCGGTCGGATAGTGGTTGTAGGCGCGCTCGCCACCGATGTCGTCGAGATGCGCGAGGCCGACCGCGGGCGCCTCCTTCTCGTAGACCATGTGCTTGCGCAGGTTGATGGCGCCGGTCGGGCCGCCCTCATTGCTGGCGCCGTTGTCGGACAACAGAACGATCAAGGTATCGTCGAGGCGGCCGAGCGAGGCGATGAAATCGATCAGCCGACCGATCTCCGTGTCGGTGTGCTCGAGGAAGCCCGCATAGGTCTCCTGCAGGCGCAGGCTCAGCGTGCGGATGTCGGGGCCGAGGTCCCGCCACGCCGTGACGCCGGGGTTGAGCGGCGCGAGCTTGGTGCCGGGCGGCACGATGCCGAGCTCGAGCTGGCGCGCGAGGCGCTTTTCGCGGACCGCATCCCAGCCGGCGTCGTAGCGCCCGCGGTGTCTTTTTATATATGTGTCGGGCACGTGATGCGGCCAGTGACAGGCGCCGAACGCGAGATAGAGGAAGAACGGCGCCTGCGGGGCCGACGTGACGTGGTCGCGCAGGTCGCCGATCGCATGATCGACGAGGTCGGCGCTGAGGTGATAGCCGGGACGCGGCGGCAGGTTGATCGGCCGGTTGTCCTGGTAGAGCTCGGGATTCCATTGGTCCGTCAAGGCGCCGTGGAATCCGTACCAGCGCGTGAACCCGCGTCCGATCGGCCAGTCGTCGGTCGGCCCAGTCGAACCGTAGTCGGAGATATTGGTGAGATGCCATTTGCCGACCGCGTAGGTCGCGTAGGCATGGTCGCCGAGAATCTCCGGGACCGTCGCGGCCGCGTGCGTGACCCGGCCGCGATAGCCCGGATAGCCGCTCGACCATTCGGCGATGATCCCCATGCCAACCGCGTGCGGGTTGCGCCCGGTAAGCAGGCAGGCCCGGGTCGGCGAGCACATCGAGGTGACGTGGAAATTGGTGTAGCGCACGCCGTTGCCGGCAAGCGCATCGATGCGCGGGGTCGCGATTTCCGAGCCATAGCAGCCGAGATCCGCAAAGCCGACGTTGTCGAGCACGATGAACACGATGTTCGGCGCGCCGGCAGGCGCTTGCCGCGGCTCCGGCCACCACGGCTTGGAGTCCCGGAATGTCCGCCCGATCGAGCCTTTGAAGTCCGGGGCGGGGCGCGGCATGAAACCTCCTCGCAGTCTCAGCGCGGCGTCTGGCTGATATGCACGCGCGCCACCCGGCGGGCGGCAAGCTCGCGCACCAGGCGCACCAGCGGTTTCTCGAACACGTAGTCGGTCTTGGTCGGGCCGGCGGCGATCATGTCATCGACCTCGCCCCCCGCATACATCGAGCGCAACGCCAGCTCGTCGTCGCCGGCGTTGGGGTATTGCTTGCGCAACCTGGCGAGGCCGGGCGCGAGCGGCTCAAGGCCCCGGGCCAGAGTTTTCCGTAGGGATTGTCGGCCTGCGACTCGACCGACCCGGTTCGTGAATTTTCCACTACCGAATTCGACGTCGACACGAGCTCAGCTCGAAGGTCTCCTTCTTAGCCGGGGATATGCAGCGTCGCCTTGATTCCCGGCTTCAGCTCGCCGAGGAAGGCCTGCGGGACGTTCACGTAAATGCGCATGCGATGGATTCGGCAACCTGATACAAGGCTCTTCCCGTCGTGCCGCCGGCGTTCACGATCGCCGATATCGACGTTTA
>CAVPGG010000318.1:0-27629 GCA_963703755.1 uncultured Pseudomonadota bacterium | reverse complement strand
GAACTGCCTGTACATATTTTATAATCAATGTATAATACTAGAAGCATAGCTAATATCAGTAATAGATACGCAGTATACTCAAATAACACTTCTTTATTAATCATTCTCAGGATACTTCACCTTTCCACTTGCTGAGGGGTGCCATAATTGCATATTAGCTGTACGACGTGGATAGAACACTTCTACCATAAAGTAATTCCAAGAGTCTTTACAATTGTTGTCTATCCATTGTCTTATAGAAGCTCTTTGTGGCGATCTCGCAAAGCTTCGGCGCCACCGGCCGCTTCGAGTGGCGCGGCCAACCGGTCGACGCATCGATCGTGATCAGCGATTTCCTCGCCGCGCTCACCGGCGACAATTCGGGCCTCAAGATCCGCCTGAGCGGCACCCCGCTCGCCCTCGCCTTCGAGGGCATGATCAGCGGCGCGCCGAGCTTCAAGGCGGACGGCACCCTGTCGGTCGAGGCGGCCTCGTTGCGCGACGCCCTGCGTTGGACCAGTGGCACGCCGATGCCGGGCGGCGGCTTCGGCCGTTTCACGCTCAAGGGCCACGCCACCATGGTGGAGAGCGCGATCTCGCTCGCCGGCGTCAACGTCGAGCTCGACGGCAACGCGGCCGAGGGCGCGCTCAGCTATGCGGCGAACGGCCAGCGTACCTGGCAGGGCACGCTCGCGGCCAACGATCTCGACCTCACACCCTATGTGTCGACCGTGCGGCTCTTGACCGCGAACGCGCGCGAGTGGGATCGCATGCCGCTCGCCCTCGACGGATTGAGAGCCTTCGCGATCGACCTGCGGCTCTCCGCCGCCAAGGTGCGGATCGGCCGCGTGCAGCTCGGGCGCACCGCGATCGGCGCCGTCCTGCGCGACGGCAAGCTGCTGCTCTCGGTCACCGAATTGCAGGCGTTCAACGGCCTGATCCACGGCTCGCTCGCCATCGCCAAGTCGGAGACCGGCGCCGACGTCAAGGCGGAGATGCAGTTCGCCGACGTTGATCTCGACGCCTGCCTCGGCGAGCTGTTCGGGCTGCACCGGATCGAGGGCAAGGGCAACCTCAAGTTCGCGCTCGAAGGCACCGGCAACAGCGTGATGAGCCTCACCCGCAATCTCTCGGGCACCATCACGCTCGACTTTGCAGCAGGGGGCGCTCGCCGGCATCAACGTCGAGCAGGTGCTGCGGCGCCTGGAGCGGCGCCCGCTCTCCGGCGGCGACTATCGCAGCGGCCACACGCCGTTCGACAGGCTCATCGTGGCGCTCAAGGTCGTGGACGGCGCCGTCACGGTCGACGAGGCGAGCGTCAACGGCTCCTCGGTGCGGATCGCGCTCGGCGGCACCGCCTCGGTGCCGGGCCGCGAGGTCGACCTCAAGGGCACCGCGAGCCTGCTCGACAGCGCCAACAACGTGTCGTTCGAGTTGCCGTTCATCGTCAACGGGCCGTGGGACGACGCGATGCCGCTGCCCGACCCGGCGAGCCTGATCCGCCGCTCCGACGCAGCCGCCCCGCTGCTCGACATCGTGCGCGACCGCAAGGCGCGCGAGGCCGTGCGCTCCGCGCTCGACCGCCTGATGGGCCCGCACAAGCCGGCGCCCGCCGCGGCGCCTCCTGCGCAGTAAGGCGCGCAACGCCTGCGCCGCGTTGGGCGGCCGGCGGCCGATGCACTATCATGACCGAATCGCGAATCAGCCGCCCGAAGCGAGCCGGGCAATCGAGGCATGGATGCTGGAAGGCTTCCTGCGGACGCTGGTGAAGATCGCGGTCGCGTCGCTGATCGTCGGAACAATTCTGGCGCATTTCGGCATCACGGCCGACGTGCTGATGAAGGAGCTCGGCCTCTCCCCCGAGCGCCTCGAGGATTTCGTCCGCCGCGGCATCACCTGGGCGCTGCCCAATCTCATGCTCGGGCTGCTCATCATCGTGCCGCTGTGGTTCCTCGCCTTCATCTTCCGCCCGCCGGGCAGGAGCAGCGAGTGACCCGTCACTTCGCCGGCAGCCCGGCTGTCTCGCCTTCGGCGGAGCGGCGGCTGATCAGGGCGGCGGCGAAGATCGCGATCGCGACCACCGTGACCAGGATGGTGCAGATCGCGTTGATTTCCGGTTTCACGCCGCGGTGCACCTCGGAAAAGATACGAATCGGCAAGGTGTTGGCGCCGGGGCCGGTCGTGAAGGTGGCGATCACGACGTCGTCCACCGAAAGCGAGAAGGCGAGCAGGAAGCCCGCGACCACGGCGGGCGCGATCAGCGGCAGCGTCACGGTGAGGAACGTGCGTGCCGGTGGACAGCCGAGATCCATGGCAGCCTCCTCGAGGCTGCGGTCGAAGGTCGCGAGCCGCGACTGCACCACCACGGTGACGAAGCACATGGTGAGCGTCGTGTGCGCCGCCGTTACCGTGACGAAGCCGCGGTCGATGTCGGCGGCGACGAACATCAGGAGCAGCGACAGACCGGTGATCACCTCCGGCATCACGAGCGGCGCGTAGATCATCGCGGCGAAGCCGGTGCGGCCGCGGAAGCGGCCGAGCCGGGTGAGCGCCAGCGCCGCGCAGGTGCCGAGCATGGTCGCGGCCGTGGCCGAGGCCGTCGCGATCCCGAACGAGGCGATGGCCGCATCGCGCATGTCCTCGTCGTCGAGCAGCACCGTATACCAATGCGTCGACCAGCCGCCCCACAGGGTGACGAGGCTCGAGGCGTTGAACGAGTAGATCATCAGGATGGCGATCGGCAGGTAGAGGAACGCAAGGCCGAGCGCGACGGAAACCATGTTGAAGGCGGAGAGGCGACGCTGCATGGATCAGCTCTCCACGCTCTTCATCTGCAGGTTCTGGTAGACCGCGATCGGTACCATCAGCAGCAAGAGCAGCAGCACCGCGATCGCGGAGGCAACCGGCCAGTCCCTGCCGGTGAAGAACGCGGTCCACAGCGTCTGCCCGATCATCAGCGCGTCGGAGCCGCCGAGCAGATCGGGGATGACGATCTCGCCGGTGATCGGGATGAAGCAGAGCAGCACGCCGGCGCCGACGCCGGGGAGCGACAGCGGCACCGTGATCTGCCAGAACGCCTTCCAGCGCGGCGCGCCGAGATCCGCCGCCGCCTCGAGCAGCGTCTCGTCCATCTTCTCCAGCGTCGCATAGAGCGGCAGCACCATGAAGGGAAGGTACGAGTAGACGATGCCGATGTAGATCGCGGTGTCGCTCGGGAGCCAGACGACCGGCGCGTGAATGATGCCGAGCGCCGCGAGCACGCGGTTGAGCAGCCCACCGGTCTGCAAAATGTTCATCCAGGCGTAGACGCGGATCAAGAACGACGTCCAGAACGGCAGGATCACCAGCATGACCAGCACAGCCTGCAGGCGCTTGGGCGCGCGCGCCATGCCGTAGGCGATCGGGTAGCCGATGAGGAGCAGGATCACGGTCGAGACGGACGCGACCTCGAGGCTCCTCAGATAGGAAAGCGCATAGATGTCGTCGGACAGCAATGTCCGGTAGTTGTCGAGGCCAAGCCCGCCCAGGAATGCCTTGACGCCGGCCAAGCCGGCCGAGGTATACAGCGTGGGCACGTAAGGCGGACTGGCGTCCGCCGTCTGCGACAGGCTGATCTTGAGGACGATCAGGAACGGGATCAGGAAGAAGACGATGAGCCAGAGATAGGGCGCCCACAGTGCAATCCGCGCGCCCCACCCTCCGACCATGGCGTCGCGCTTGTCCATTGCGCTCCTCAATCGGTCAGCAGGACGCCGGCATCGGGCGTCCAGGTGATCCAGACGCGATCGTCCCAGGCGATCGCGCGATCGGTGCGCCGGTTCGCATTGGCGAGCGACACCGTCATCACGCCGCCGTCCTCGAGCCGGATCTTGTAGAGCGAGATGTCGCCGAGATACGCGATATCGCCGACCCTGCCCGCCACGACATTCTCGCCGACACCCTCCGGCTTCTCGGCCGCGATGCGCAGCTTCTCGGGCCGCAGCGCGAGCGCGACCTGCTGGCCGGCCCGCGCGGGCATGGACGTCGCAACACGGTAGCGCCGCCCGCCCGCGCCCTCGATCGCGACGCCCTCCGCATCGGCCGCGACCACGGCGCCGTCGAGCAGGTTCACGTCGCCGATGAAGCCCGCCACCCAGCGCGAGCGCGGCTCCTCGTAGAGCTGCTGCGGCGTCGCCACCTGGGCGAGCCGGCCGCGATCCATCACGGCGATGCGGTGCGCGACCGTCATCGCCTCTTCCTGGTCGTGGGTGACGATCACGAAGGTGGTGCCGAGCCGCTGCTGCAAATCCATCAGCTCGAACTGGGTTTCCTCGCGCAGCTTCTTGTCGAGGGCGGCGAGCGGCTCGTCGAGGAGGAGCACCTTCGGTCGCTTGGCCAGCGAGCGCGCGAGCGCGACGCGCTGGCGCTGGCCGCCGGAGAGCTGGTGCGGCTTGCGGTTCGCCATTCCGTCGAGCCTGACCAGCGCCAGCATCTCGGCGACGCGCGCCTCGATCGCGGCGCGCGGCAGGCGATCCTGCTTGAGGCCGAACGCGACGTTGCCGGCGACCGTCAGGTGGGGAAACAGCGCATAGCTCTGAAACATCATGTTGACGGGACGCCGGTAGGGCGGCACGCGGCGGATATCGTCGGCGCCGAGCCAGACCGCGCCGGTATCGGGCATCTCGAAGCCGGCGAGCATGCGCAGCAGCGTGGTCTTGCCGCAGCCGGATGGGCCGAGCAACGCGAAGAACTCGCCCTCGTAGATCGCGAGATCGAGCGCATCGACCGCGACGGTCTGGCCGAAGCGCTTGGTCACCGCCTCGAAGCGCACCAGCGGGCGGACGGAGGGGTCGGCCCAGGGCGCGAAGCCGCGTCTCATCGGCCGCTCGTCGGCGGTGATTGCAGATATTGTCCCATCGAGCCATTTACCGCCATGGCCATCGATGGAACAAGATGATTCCGGAGCGAACCGGATGGGGCATGGACGCCTCCACTGCCTGCTCGGTTCAATCGTCGTATTTCTCGGGCTTGGTCTCCGCCAGGAAAGCCCATAGCAGCACCGTGGCGGCAGTGGCCACTGCAGCGAGCGTGATGAACCCGACCGCGTTGCCGAAGGTCTGGAAGATGAAACCGCTCGCCAGGGTGCTGAGCGACGCCGCGATGCCGCTGAGCGCCGCCACGGTGCCGCCGGCGAGGTTGAAGCGGCCGCTGTTGGCGGTGAGATCGGTGATCACCAGCACGATCATCACGCCGATGATGGCAGCGCTGACGCCATTGAGCACCTGGACGCCGATCAGGACCACATAGTTGGTCGATAGCGCGAGGAGCGCGGCGCGCAGCGGCTCGACTCCGAAGCCGAGGAGAAGCAGCGGCCGGCGCCCGCGCCGTTCGGAGTGATAGCCGACCCAGGGCGCCAGACATGCAACCATCACCTGCGGCAGGATGATCAGCACCGACATCCAGATCGATGCCTTGTCGCCGGTAGTCGCCATGTTGGTGCTGACCATCGGCAGCATCGAAGCGTCAGCCAGCTGGAAAGCGACGATGGCGGCGGCAAACAGGAGGAGACTGCGGTTTTTCGTAAGGTCGAGCACTCGCGCAACGGTCACAGCCTTTTTGCCCGACGCGGCATTGCGCGCCCGCGCATAGTCGATCTCGTCGGCGCGGATCGAGTAGAGCGCGACGAGCGCCGGCATGCACAGGCCGGCTGCTATCAGAAAAATCGCGCCGTCCCACAGATACGTTCCGGCCAGCCCCATCGCGGCGGCAGTGAGCGCGTTGCCGGCCGCCGAAAAGCGGTAGTTGCGGCCCGCGCGCATCGACATGGCGCGGCGTCCGACCAGCCCCAGGCTGATGGCCGCGATGGCGGGCGTGATGATGCCGGCCGTCGCGCCATGCAGAGTTTCGGCGAGCAGGACGGCATAGAAGTTGGGCAGGAATGCAAGAATGAGGGCCGCCGCGCAGATTGCCGAGATGCCGACCGCGGCCAGCCCACGCTTCCATTTGACCGCGTCGGTGAGCGCGCCGCCCGGGATCTGGCTCAGCACGCCGGCGATCCCGCCGACACCGAGAACCAGGCCGATGTTCGACTGCGGCCAATTTTTCTGCGCGAGGTAGAAGGCCACGAATGTGCCGAAGCCGGTCTGCACATCGGCGACGAAGAAATTCATCCAGTCGAGCCCGCGCCGGCTGTACGGCGAGGCGGGCGTGTGCAGCTCTCGCCGTGCTGTCCAATATCGATCGACCGCGCCGAAAAGCCGAGCGAAACGGCGTGTCGCGGGCATCTGCATGTGACGGCGACCCAGGCGATTGACTGGCACCCAGCGTGCCAACCAGCGCCGCGCCGTCCGGTTCCATGACTTGCAGCCGCCGGGACACCGCTGCGAGACGCAGTCCGAGAACCTGCACAATAATCATCGCGTTCCAACGCGCTGCTCGGCGGCGCCAGCGAGGGCGGCCATCGGTCGGTCGGCCGATGACGCTCAAAACGGCTGCGAGCCGGGGTGGGCCCCGGCTCGCTTGATTGGTCGCGCGGAAAGGCGGTTCGCCCGCGTCAGGCGCCCTTCTCGAAGTGCCTACGCCGTAACCACCTGAGCACCGTGATGGCGAGCAGCGCGGTCAGCGCGTCGAGACACACGACGATGATGAACACGGTGCTCCAACTCCCGTTGATCTGCTTGATGTAGGCCGCCGCCGGCCCGCCGAGGATCGAGCCGACGCCCTGGGCGATGTAAAGGAAGCCATAGTTGGTCGCGGCAAATTTCGGACCGAACGTATCGGTGAGCGTCGAGGGGAACAGCGAGAAGATCTCGCCCCAGCCGAAGAACACGAGGCCGGTGAGCACCACGAACATCGCGGGATTGTCGAGGAAGAAGAACAGCACCAGGATCGCCAACGCCTCGAGCGAGAAGGCGATGGCCATTGTATACTCGCGGCCGATCTGGTCGGATACCCAGCCGAAGAACGGCCGCGTGAGGCCGTTGGTGACGCGCGAAAGCGTGAGCGAGAGCGGCAGCGCCGCCAGGCCGAACACCAGCGCGTCGGCGACCTTGAACTCCTTGGCGAAGGGGCCGACGTTCGAGACCACCATCAAGCCGCTGGTCGACATCATCGCCATCATGATGAACAGCAGGTAGAAGATCGGATTCTTCAACATCTCCTGCGGCGCATAGCTGCGCTTGGACTGCATCTCGGTCTGCACCGTCGCGGAATTGTAGCCCTCGGGGCGATAGTCCTCGGGCGGCGTATCGAGGCCGAGCGCCGCCGTGACGCCGACGATGCCCTGGATGATTCCGAAGAACAGCAGCGTGTGCTCGTAGCCCGAGGACTTGATCATGGCGTCGATCGAGAAACTCGTGAAGAACGCGCCGAACCCGTAGCCTGCCGCCGCGAGCCCGGTGGCAAGGCCGCGCCGGTCCGGGAACCAGCGCACCATCAGCCCGATGACGCCGACATAGATGATGCCGGTGCCGAAGCCGCAGATCACGCCGTAGGTGAAATAGAGCGCCCAGATGTTGTCGACATAGCTCGACAGCACCCAGCCGCCGCCAGACATGATCGCACCGACCGAGATCAGCAGCTTGGGGCCGAAGCGGTCGACCAGGAAAGCCTGGAAAGGCGAGAAGAATGTCTGCAGGATGATCAGCAGCGAGAACGCCCACTGCAGTTCCGCGAGCGTGGTGCCGAGCTTCTGGTTGAGCGGCCCGGTGAACAGCGTCCAGACATATTGCGGGCTCGAGATCGACATCATGACGATGATGCCGAGCAGAAGCTGAACCCAGCGGTTGGCGAGCGCCGACGATGACGTTGGCGCGGTCGTGGCAGACATGGTCAATCCCCCAAGTCGGTTGCCCGGCGATAGACGCGATCACGGCAACCGGCAGCCCGATCGATCATACGATTGCAGCATGGGATCGGACGGAAGTCAAAAACTCTACATAGCCGCCGATAGGGCGACGAAACATGCCAGCAATGACCATGGCCCGAAGGCCTGAGAACGGCGGGCGTTACGATACCCGCCCGCTCAATGTCCGCTGCACCGCGTCCTGCCAGCCGGCCCATTTACGCGCGCGCACGCCCGCCTCCATGCGCGGCACGAAACGCCGTTCGCGCTTCCACGATTTGGCGAAGGCCTCGGGCTCGGGGCATACGCCCGCCGCGAGGCCCGCCAGATAGGCGGCGCCGAGCGCGGTGGTCTCCATCACGACGGGGCGGTCGACCGGCGCATCGAGGATGTCGGCGAGGAACTGCATCGTGTAGTCGCTCGCCGTCATGCCGCCGTCGACGCGCAGCACCGTATTGGTCGCGGCGGGCCAGTCGGCGCTCATGGCGTCGATCAGGTCGCGCGTCTGGTAGCCGACGGATTCGAGCGCGGCGCGCGCGATCTCGGCCGGGCCGGACTTGCGGGTGAGGCCAAAGATCGCGCCGCGTGCGTTCGCGTCCCACCACGGCGCGCCGAGGCCGACGAATGCCGGCACGAGATAGACCTGCTCGCCCGCATCGGCCGTGAGTGCAAGCGAGCCGCTCTCGGGCGCGTCGCGGATGATGCTCAGCCCGTCGCGCAGCCATTGCACGGCGGCGCCGGCGATGAAGATCGCGCCCTCGAGCGCATAAGTGCGCTTTCCGCCGAGCTGATACGCGATCGTGGTGAGCAGGCGATTGCGCGACTGCACCATCTGGGCGCCGGTGTTGAGGAGCGCGAAGCAGCCGGTGCCGTAGGTCGATTTCATCAAGCCGGGCGCAAAGCACCCCTGCCCGACCGTCGCGGCCTGCTGGTCGCCCGCCATGCCCATGATGCGGATCGGGCCGCCGAACAGATGGGTGGTGCCGAAATCACCGGCGCAGTCGTGCACGGTCGGCAGCAGGGACATCGGCACGCGAAACAGCTCGGCAAGCGCCGGATCCCATGTTGCCTTGTGGATGTCGAGCAGCAGCGTGCGCGCCGCATTGGTGGCATCGGTCGCATGCGCAAAGCCGCCGGTGAGCCGCCACAAGAGCCAGGTATCGATGGTGCCGAAGGCAAGCCGGCCCTGTTGCGCGGCCGCGCGTGCGCCGCCGACGTGGTCGAGCAGCCAGGCGATTTTCGTCGCCGAGAAATAGGGATCGAGCAGCAGCCCGGTCTTCTGCGTCACGCCCGGCTCGTGGCCGGCCGCGCGCAGGGCGGTGCAGACATCGGCGGTGCGGCGATCCTGCCAGACGATCGCGCGGTGAATTGGCTTCTCGGTCGCGCGGTCCCAGACCAGCGTCGTCTCGCGCTGGTTGGTGATGCCGATCGCCGCGACGTTGGCCGCGGTGACTCCCGCCTTGGCCATGGCGGACCGCACGGTCGCGACGACGCTTTGCCAGATCTCTTCCGCGTCGTGCTCGACCCGGCCGTCCGCCGGAAAATGTTGCGTGAATTCCTGCTGCGCGGTCGCGACCGGGCGGAGCACCGCGTCGAATACGATGGCGCGCGTCGAGGTGGTGCCCTG
This sequence comes from uncultured Pseudomonadota bacterium, assembly GCA_963703755.1. Classification (GTDB taxonomy): domain Bacteria; phylum Pseudomonadota; class Alphaproteobacteria; order Rhizobiales; family Xanthobacteraceae; genus JAVDCA01. The sequence continues at coordinate 18,201 of CAVPGG010000318.1, read as the reverse complement.
GTCGATGGCGATGAGGTGGGTCGGCATGTAGGGTCCCGGATTGGCCGGGACATCATGCACGAATTCCGCCGCGTGGGCACGGCGCGTTCGGCGCCTTTGCCCAAGCCCGCGGCGCTACGCCTACACCATCACGAGGGTGGAATAGCCCGGGTCGATCTCGGGCTTGTAGCTCGACGGCTTGCGCGGCTCAGGGCCGTAATAGTCGCCGCGGCGGATCATGGGACGCGGATGGGCGAGGACCGAGACGACGCGCGCCTGCAGCGCCTGGCTCGACACCGGCTTGAGCAGGTACTCGTGAATGCCGAGGCGCGCGGCCTCGACCACGCGCGAGCGCTCGCCATGCGCCGTGAGCATGATGATCGGGACGTCCGGATGCGGAAAGGTGTCGGGCGAACGGACCGCACGCACGAAACCTGGGCCGTCGAGCCCCGGCATCTCCCAGTCCACCAGCACGAGGTCGGGCGCCAAGGTACGGATCGCTTCGAGGCCAGCATGGCCGTCGACGGCTTCCTGGATGTGCTTGACGCCGATCGTCATCAGCAGGGTGCGGATTACCTTGCGCGTGTAGTGCTCGTCGTCGATGACGAGGAACTTCCGCCCCGCCACCAGCCGCGCGATCCTGTCGTCCAGTGGCATCGAAGATGGCCGCCGATCCGGTTTTTCTGAAAATCTTCGATAACATCAAAGCACAGTCGATTTAATCAGGCGTTGGCGCGATCGCTAAAATGCGAAGCATTCAGGCGAATAGCGAGTGGCGAATAGCAATGGCTCGTTAACGCTACTCGCTACTCGCTATTCGTCCGACGCCTCACGTGCCCACCACGCTCGTCATGTACCGCTCGAGCGCAGCCACCTCCGGCTTCGACAGATGCAGGCCGAGCTTGCTGCGGCGCCACAGCACGTCGTCGGCCGTCTCGGCCCATTCGTGCCGCATGAGGTAGCGGACCTCGGCACCGGTGAGGTCGGCACCGAGGCGCGGGCCGAGATCCTCCTCGCGCGTCACGCCATCGAGCAGAAGCGTGACCCGCGTCCCATAGGCGCCAACCAGCCGGCGCGCATGCGCCTCGCCGAGAAACGGCCATTTGGCACGCGTCGCGGTGACCACAGCCTCGTCGCCGCCCGGCGCGAAATCGCCGCCCGGCAAGGTCCATTCGCTGGTCCACGGCGTGCGCGCCTTGGCGTCGGGGAAAAAGCGGCCGAGCTTGGCGAGCACCGCTTCGGCAAGGTTGCGATAGGTCGTGATCTTGCCGCCGTAGACCGTCAACAGCGGTGCCCGGTCGGCGCCGCGATCGAGGGTGAGCACGTATTCGCGCGTGGTGTCCTTGGCGCTGCGCTTGCCGTCATCGTAAAGCGCGCGTATCCCGGCGAACACGCAAACCGCGTCGGCGGCCGTCAGCGCCTGGCGGAAATAGCCGTTGATCGCGTCGCACAGGTAGCTGATCTCGCTCGCCGTGACGGTGGGCACGGCCGGGTCGCCGACGAAGTCCTCGTCGGTGGTGCCGATCAGCGTGAAGTCGGGGCCGAACGGGCGCGCGAACACCACGCGGCCGTCGGGCGTCGGCAGGATATAGGCACGGCCGTGGTCGAACAGGCGCTTCACCACGATGTGGCTGCCCTTGACCAGCCGCACCGGCAGCGGACGCTCGAGCCGCAGCACGGTCTCGGCGACGTTCGCGAGCCAGGGGCCGGTCGCATTGACGAGCACGCGCGCCGTCGCGAGGTCGCGGCGGCCGCGCGCGTTGAGGACGAGCGTCCATTCGGCGGCGCGCTCGGCGCGCACGCAGCGCGTGCGGGTGCGGATGCTCGCGCCGTGCTCCGCGGCATCGATGGCATTGACGACGACGAGGCGCGCATCGTCGACCGTGCAATCGGAATACTCGAAACCGTAGGTGAAGTGCCGCTTGAGCGGAAGGCCGGCCGGGTCGCTGTGGAAATCGACGGTGCTGCGGCCCGGCAGCGTGCGACGGCCGCCGATCCAGTCGTAGAGCATGAGCCCGATCTGCAGCATCCAGGCCGGGCGGTAGCCGGACTCGGCCGGCAGCACGAAGCGCATCGGATGGACGAGGTGCGGCGCGATGCGCATCAGCACCTCGCGCTCGGTCAGCGCCTCGCGCACCAGGTGGAAGGCGCCGAGCGCGAGATAACGCAGGCCGCCATGAACGAGCTTGGTCGAGGCCGACGAGGTGCCCGAGGCGAGATCGTCCTGCTCGACCAGCAGCACCTTGAGGCCGCGCCCGGCCGCGTCGCGCGCAATGCCGGCGCCGTTGATGCCGCCGCCGATGATGGCGAGGTCGAAGTCCGCCATGGGGTCCCTGATGATTCGCCGTTTCCGCGCAGAATGGGGCGGATGGACGACGCGCTCAAGGCGGGATCGCGAGCCGGAAACGCGCGAGCGGGTCACCGATTGCATGATGACCAGTCGGGAGATCACCTGTTGCGCGTGCCGGCTTCCCTCTAGAGTTGCGCGAGTGGCTTCACGGTGGGCGACGACCCGGGCGCTTCGATTTCGATTGGGACCCAGAGAAGGCTGTGAGCAACGCCGCCAAGCACGGCGTCTCGTTCGAGGAGGCGATGATCGTGTTTCGTGATCCGCTCGCGCGCACGATCCTTGATCCAGACCACGGAACCGATGAGGAGCGCTGGGTCACACTCGGGGAGTCGTCCCCTGGCAATTTGCTCGTTGTTGTGCACACTTGGACAGAGATTGATCTCGACCGCGGCATCGTGCGAATAATCCCGGCGCGACGGCCGACCAGGCGAGAGACGCGTCAATATCGCGAGGACGGCGACCGATGAGAGACGAATACGATTTCTCCAAAGGCGAGCGTGGCAAGTTTCATCGACCCGGCGCCCTACTGGCGCCACCAGTCCATCTCGATCCGGCTGTGCTCGCATTTCTCACCGCACGCGCCCAGGCGCGCGGGATCACGCTAAGCGAGCTTGTCAACGCGCTGCTGAAGAAGGACATCGAGTTGATCGAAGCTGCGGAATAGGCGGGCGCGGGTTCGACACCGCAGGACGGAACTGATCAATGCCCGATCAATCGTATCAGGATCGTCACGTGGCGGTGACCGGCGGCACCGGGTGGCTCGGCATCTCGGTCGTCGGCGCCCTCCTGGACGCGGGGGCAACCTGCCACGTCCCCTATTTCGTCGAGGCCGAGGCCACGCGCTTCCCGCATCGCGACCACAAGCGCGTGTCGCTGATCAATGGCGGCGACCTCGCCGAGGAGGCGGTGGTCGCCCGGGTCTATGCGGGCGTGCCCAAGCTGTGGGCGTCGATCCACATCGCCGGCGGCTTCGCGTACGCGCCGATCGGCGAGACCACGGTGGCGACGCTGCGGCGGCAGATCGACATGAATTTCACGAGCTGCTTCCTGTGCTGCCGCGCCGCCGTCGCGGCAATGTCGCAGTCAGCCGACGGCGGCCGCATCGTCAACATCGCGGCGCGCCCGGCGCTCGAAGGCCGCGCCGGCGCCAACATGACGGCCTATGCGGCGAGCAAGGCCGCGGTCGCGACGCTGACCATGGCGCTCGCCGAGGAGGTCGCGGGCAAGAACATCCTGGTCAACGCAGTCGCGCCCTCGATCCTCGACACCCCGCAAAACCGCGCCGACATGCCCAAGGCCGACCACGCCGCCTGGCCCAAGGTGGAGGAGGTCGCGCGCACCATCCTGTTCCTCGCCTCGCCCGACAACAAGGTCACCCGCGGCGCGATCGTACCGGTGTACGGGAGAGTCTAGCAGCCGTCATTGCGAGCGAAGCGAAGCAAATCTCGAACCACGAACGCATGAGTCCGCAGGTCGAGATTGCTTCGTCGGGCTTCGCCCTCCTCGCAATACGGTGGATCACCCCTCGACCGGCACCAGATCGCGCACCGGGCGGGCGAGCTTCTTCACCGCGCTCGACGCGACGATGGTGCGGTTCTCCGCATAGGCCTCGTGGTTCTTCTCGATGTCGTCGAGGTCGTAGAGGTAGTTGACCATGATGCCGAAGGACTGCGCCATGCCCTTGGGCGAGGGATCGGCGAGCCAGTCGATGCGCTCGAGGCGCGCGCCGTTGCCGAGATGGAAGCGCGCGACCGGATCGACCGGTGCTCGCGTGCGGGTGCGCGCGGTGAGGAAATAGGTCGCGGCGGCGCGCATCAGCGGCTCGCGCAGGCGCTCGGCGGCGTCCTCGTCCTTCGCCCACACGCCGCCGTCGAGGGCGGCGAGCGCGGCGCGATCCTCGTCGGACACCGACTTCGAGGAATCCTGCGCGAGCTCGCGCTTGAGCCAGTTCGCGAAGGCGGGCACCGGCGACAGCGTCACGAAGGTCGCGAGCTTGGGCAGCTCCTTGGAGATCTCCGCCGCCACCTGCTTGATCAGGAAGCTGCCGAACGAGACGCCAGCGAGGCCGCGCTGGCAGTTGGAGATCGAGTAGAACACCGCCGTGGTGGCGCGCTCGGTCGGGACGATCTCGCGCTTCGCCGCAAGGATCGGCGGGATCGCGTCGGCGATCTCGCGGGTGAGCGCGACCTCGACGAAGATCAGCGGGTCGTCGTTGAGCGCCGGATGGAAGAACGCGTAGCAGCGCCGGTCGGGCGGGTCGATGCGGGCGCGCAGATCGCGCCAGTCGTGGATCTCGTGCACCGCCTCGTAGTGGATGATCTTCTCCAGGATGCTCGCCGGCGTCGACCAGTCGATGTGGCGCAGCACCAGGAAGCCGCGATTGAACCAGGACGAGAACAGGTGGACGAAATCGGCGTCGACGGCGGCGAGGTCCTCGCGGTGGTCGAGCGCGGCCATCAGCTTCTCGCGCATGCCGACCAGCGCGCGCGTGCCGCCCGGCGCCATGTTGAGGCGGCGGAAGAGTTCCTGGCGGCGCGGCTCGGCGGCGCGGTGCAGCTCGGCGGCGCTCGCGTCGTTCGGCGTCTTCTGCCACGCCTCGACGGCGGCCGCGATGCGCTTCTCGTCGGGGCCGAAGCGGTGCGCCAATGCCTCGAAGAAGGCGATGCGCGGGCCGGTGGTGAGCTCGCCGAAGCGCAGCAGGATGTCGCGTGCGAGTGCGGTGCCGGAGGCCTCGCCGCGCACCGAGACGAGCTCCTCGCACAGGTCGACCAGGCTCTCCGAGCGCTCAGCCGGCGCGCCGCGCCGGCCGCGAGTGCGCTCGACGAGGGCACGGCCGCGTTCGGAGATTGATTGCAGCAGCTCGCCGAAGAACGACGTGTTCATCGTGTCAGTCCATATATGCGCTTATATATGCGGGGATCGTCCGGCACCAATCCCGACAACGCGTCGACTTCGAATTCGCTCCCTCTGGTATAGACAAAATTGCCCCGGCAAGCCACACACACGCCGCCTGCGGGCTGCCGACATGAATGCGTCATCTGCCGAGGAGGAATTCGATGCCTGGCCCGTTGTCTGGTCTACGCGTCCTGGAGCTTGCCCGCATCCTGGCAGGCCCGTGGGCGGGCCAGATCCTCGCCGACCTCGGCGCCGACGTTGTCAAAGTCGAGCGCAGCCGGACCGGCGACGACACGCGCGGCTGGGGTCCGCCCTTCATCGAGGGCAAGGAAGGCCATCTCGACGCGGCATATTTCCATGCCACCAACCGCGGCAAGCGCTCGGTCGAGGCGGACTTCGAGACCGCGGACGGCAAGCGCATCGTCAAGAAGCTCGCCGCCCGCTCGGACGTTCTGATCGAGAACTTCAAGGTGGGCGGGCTCGCAAAATTCGGGCTCGACTACAAGAGCCTCGCGCCCGACTGCCCGCGGCTGGTCTACTGCTCGGTCACCGGCTTCGGCCAGGACGGCCCCTATGCGTCGCGCGCCGGCTACGACCTGATGGCGCAGGGCATGGGCGGCTTCATGAGCCTGACCGGCGTGGCGGACGGCGAGCCGACGCGCGCCGGCGTGCCGGTGTCGGACATCTTCACGGGCGTCTATTCGGTGGTCGGGATTCTCGCCGCGTTGGCGCAGCGCGAGCACACCGGCCGCGGCTCATACGTCGATACCGCGCTGGTCGACTCGACGGTCGGCGTGCTCGCCAACCAGGGGCTCAACTACCTGGCATCCGGCAAGGTGCCGGGCCGCATCGGCAATGCGCATCCCAACATCGTGCCCTACCAGGTGTTTCCGGTGTCGGACGGCTACATCATCATCGCGACCGGCAACGACAGCCAGTACCAGAAGCTGTGCGCCGTGCTGGGCGCGCCGGAGCTCGCGAAGGACCCGGCCTATATCGACAACAAGGCGCGGCTCGCCGCGCGGCCTGAGATCGTCGGCAAGCTCACGGCGCTGACCGAGAAGTGCACCGGCGCCGACCTGCTCGACAAGCTCGAGGCGGTCGGCGTGCCGGCCGGGCCGATCAACAACCTCGACCAGGTGTTCGACGACCCGCACATCCGGCATCGCGGCATGAAGCTCGACCTGCCGAGCGCGGAGGCGAAGGTCGGCACCATCCCGGGTATCCGCACGCCGATCATGATCGACGGCGCGCCGATGGCGGCGCCGCGCCCGGCACCGAAACTCGGCGAGCACACGGCGGAAGTGCTGCGCGAGATCGGCGAAGCCTGATGGCGGAGCGCCGGCAACCGGGCGCGACGCTCTATCTTCTCTGCGGCAAGATCGCCGCCGGCAAGTCGTCGCTCGCGCGCAAGCTCGCCGCCGAGCACGCGGCAGCCCTGATCTGCGAGGACGAGTGGCTGGTGCGGCTCGAGGCCAGGATCGAAAGCTTCGAGGATTTCCGCACCCATGCAAGCCGGCTGCGCGCCGCGCTGACGCCGCACGTCATCCAGCTCTTGCGGCTCGGCACGTCCGTCGTGCTCGATGTCGCCGCCAACACGCCGAACGACCGGGCATGGATGCGCTCGCTGTTCGAGGCCGCGCAGGCGCGGCACGAGTTGCACTACATCGACGTGCCCGACGACGTGTGCAAAGCGCGCCTGCGGCTGCGCAACCAGACGAAGCCGCCCGGGCTCTATTGGGGCCACGTGGCGGAAGAGCTGTTCGATCCGGTGACGCGATATCTCGTTCCTCCGGCGGCGGAGGAAGGATTCAACGTCATCCGGCATGGAGCAGCGGAAAGCTAGCGCGTAGCGTCCGCCTCCGCGATCACGAGTTGCGCGCGGGCGCCGCGTCGAAGCGGTAGACGCCGCCGCAGACCGCCGTGTGGTTGAGCGACGGAACTCATGCACGTCCAGGTGACAGACTAGGCCAAATCAACCAGAGCCGGAAGGCGCAAAGCGCTCCGCTGCGCCGCTGGCGCGCCGCTCGCGGCGCCGCTAGCATTTCCACACGCTGGTCGCGTCAAAAAACGACAGAACAAGGAAACGCCCGTGATTGCCGCCATACGTCTCATGCTCGCCTCGCTCGTGATCGCACTTGGGCTGCTTGCCGCCGGGAGCGCGGCCGCGGAAGGCAACAGGCATCGCATCGTCATCCAGGTCGACCAGAACGACCCGGCGGTGATGAACCTCGCGCTCAGCAACGCCAAGAACGTCATCGAGTACTATCGCGACAAGCACGAGGATGCCGACGTTGAGATCGTCGCCTACGGCCCGGGCCTCAACATGCTGCGCGAGGACACCTCGCCCGTGAAGGACCGCATCAAACAGCTCAAGGACGTGAGCTTCCCGTCGAACATCACGTTCTCGGCGTGCAACAACACCAAGCAGGGAATGGAAAAACGCGAGGGCCATCCCATCACGCTCATCTCGCAGGCGACCCTCGTGCCGGCCGGCGTGGTGCGGATCATGGAGCTCGAGGAGCAGGGCTGGAGCTGCGTACGGCCGTGAGCCGATGCGCCGCCGCCGCGCAGCGGCGTTCAGTGCTTCATCGCCCCCATCATGTGGTCGGGCAGCCAGGTCGCGATCTGCGGAAATACACACAAGATCACAATGGCGAGCATCATGCAGATCACGTAGGGCAACGTCCCCCACATGACCTTGACCACCGGCACGTCGGGCGCGATCGCCTGGACGATGTAGATGTTGAGGCCGACCGGCGGATGGATCAGGCCAATCTCCATGTTGATGGTGAGAATCACGCCGAACCAGACCGGATCGAAGCCGGCTGCCGTGATGATCGGCAGCAGAATCGGCGACGTCATCAGGATGATGGCGGCCGGCGGGATGAAGAAGCCGCACACCAGGAGGAAAAGGTTGATCAGGAGCATCAGCACCCACTTGTTGGCATGCAGGTCGGCTATCGCCTGCGCCAGCGTCTGGGTGAGATAGAGCGAGGTCAGCATATAGCCGAACAGCACCGCCGCCGCGATGATGGTGAGGATCATCACCGACTCGCGCATGGTGTCGCGCAGGATCTGCCAGATCTCCTTGGGTTGCCATAGCCGGTAGATCACGATGGCGAGGATCAGGCACAGCGCGGCGCCGACGCCGGCGGCCTCCGACGGCGTCGCCACGCCGCCGTAGAGCGCGTACATGACGCCGGCGATGATGAGGATGAACGGCGCGATCTTCGGGACCGCGGAGAACTTTTCCTTCCACGAATAGCGGAAGTCCGCCGCGTGCGCGCGGAAGCCGCTGCGCCAGATGGCGAAGACCGACCAGAGCATGAACAGCCCGGTCAGCATCAGCCCGGGCAGCACGCCGGCGATGAACAATCGGCCGATCGACGTCTCGGTGGCGATGCCGTAGAGGATGAAGGTGACCGACGGCGGAATGAGAATGCCGAGCGTGCCGCCGGCGCAGATCGAACCGGTCGCGACCTCGTCGGGGTAGCCGCGGCGGCGCATCTCCGGAATGCCCATCTTGCCGATGGCGGCGCAGCAGGCCGGCGAGGAGCCAGTGAGCGCCGCAAAGATCGCGCAGGCGCCAAGGTTGGAAATCACGAGGCCACCCGGCACACGATAAAGCCAGCGGTCAAGCGCCTCATAGAGGTCCTTGCCGGCCGGCGACGAACCGATCGCCGCCCCCATCATGACGAACATCGGGATCGACACGAGCGTGAAGTCGTTGAGCGCCGAATAGAATGTCTCGGCGACGACGTGCAAGCTGTCGAAGCCCTGGAAGAGCAGCAGGAAGATGATCGAGAGCGCACCGAGGCCGAAGGCGACCGGCACGCCGGAGAGCAGCATCAACAGTGTGACGACGAGGACGAGCAGGCCTGAAGTGGTCGGGCTCATGCGTGCGGCGCCCTGTGCTGGTCGATTCCGAAGGGCGGCGCCCGCCCGGTGACAACGCAGATCAATTCGGCGGCGTATTGCAGGACCAGGAGGGCGAGCCCGATCGGCATCGCCAAGTAGGGAATCCACAACCGCGCGCGCCAGACCGTGTCGGAACGCCAGTTCTCGCTCCAAGCCTCATACCAGTAGGCGGTGCATGCGACGAACAGGACGAGGACGAAGCCGAACGCCAGGATGATGGTGAAGAGAGCGAGCCAATAGCGCCCGCGCGGCGCGAGATGGAGCGGCAGCACGTCGACATTCACGTGGCCGCGCGTCATCAGCACATAAGCACTGCCGACGAACGTCGCAGCCACGATGAAGTAGGTGACGACGTCGATCTGCCAGATGGTCGTCAGGTTGAGGAGATAGCGCTCGATCACCATGTCGCAGATCACGAGGACGGCGCCGCCGATGAGCAGGGCGGCGACTACGCCGGCGGCGCGCGACAAGAAGCCGACCACCCGGATGTAAGCGTCCATGAATCTCTGTTGCCCGCTCGCGGCGCTACGACCAGCCGACCGCGCCCGCCTTCGTGCCAGCCGGCGGCAGCCTGCCGGCATCACGTCGCATCTATTTGACCGACAGCGCTTCGTCGATGAGCTTCTGGCCGCTCGGCACGTCCTTGGCGAATTTCGCGTAGGAGCTCTTCTTGGCGAGGGCGATCCACGCGCTATACTCGTCGTCGGTGAGCGTCACGACCTTGACGTTGTGATCCCTGAAGGCCTTGATCGCCTCTTCGTTCACCTGATCGGCCTTTCTCTCGTAGTACGCCTGCGCGTCCCTGCCGGCCTTGATGATCGCGTCCTGCTGCGCCTTGGTGAGCTTTCTGAAACTCTTCTTCGACATCAGCACGGGCTCGTACATGAACCAGAGCGCGTTGTTGCCCGGCGCCGTGAGGCACTTGGTGACCTCGTAGAGCCGCGTCGAAGCGAAGGTGCCGAGGCTGGTGTCGGTGCGCGTTGACGACGCCGGTCTGGAACGCGTTGTAGATTTCGTTCGACGGCGGGCTGACGATGCTGGCGCCTGCTGCTTCCCACATCGCCGCAAAGGTCGGCCCGGCGGCGCGGAATTTCGTGCCCTTGAGATCGGACGGCTTCTGGATGCAATTGTCCTTTGCCGGCCATGCCGCCGGCGAACCAGGCGTCCGACAGGACGATGACGCCGTTTTCTCGATCTCGGCGCGGATGTCCGTCATGAACTGCGAATCGTTGATGCGCTTCGCGCGGTCCTGGCTGCGGATGAGGCCGGGCATCAGCGTGGCGCTGAAGGTCGGCACTTTGCCGCTCGCGTAATCGAGCGGAAACAGCGCAATGTCGAGCTGGCCATTGACCATGGCGTTCCACTGGTCGTTGGGCTTGAACAGCGAGGCGCCCGGATAGACCTGGATGGTGAGACCGACGTTGGCCGCCGCCGCCTCGCGAGCGATCATCTGCACCATGTCGTCGCGCACGTCGCCCTTGCCGCCGGGAAATTGATGCGACGCCTTGAGAACGGTCTGTGCGCCGGCGGTGCCGGACAGCAGAGCCGCAACAGCAATGCCAACGATGAACCTCGTCATGGTTTCCCTCCCGTCTTTTGCGGCCGCTTTTCGAGCCGCGAAGCATCTTTGTGCGGCCATGGAACGGCAATTCGTACGCCTTGTCAAAGCGCGATCAGCCGCGCCCACGTGCGGCTGCGGCGTCCCGTCGCGCTCCACGGTCGGGCCGTAGATGGTGGCGAGTCGCTGCAAAACCCCCTAACGTCGCGCTCGATCGCGCGCGAGGAGAACACGTATATGCCGGCCCGAATGGTCCGCCCACTCATGGTCGCCATGATGGCCCTGATCGCCACGACCGCGCCCGGCGCGGCCGAATACCCGGATCACGTGGTGCACATCATCAACCCGTATCCGCCGGGCGGCTCGGTCGACGTGATGGCGCGGCTGCTGGCGCAGAAGCTCGGCGAGGACACGGGCGGATCGTTCATCGTCGAGACGCGCGCCGGGGCCGGCGGCAACACCGGCGCCGAGTGGGTCGCAAAATCGGAGCCGGACGGCTACACGCTGCTGTTCACCGCGCCGGGCCCGCTGGTGATCAACCCGACGCTCTATCGCGACGGCCTCGGCTACGATCCAATCAAGGATTTCGCGCCAATCGCCCTGTTCGGCGTGACGCCGCTGGTGCTGATGGTCGCGAACGACGTGCCGGCGAAAAACGTGCAGGAGCTGATCGCGCTCGCCAAGGCCAAGCCCGGCACCCTCACGTTCGGCTCGGCCGGCATCGGCACGACGCCGCACCTCGCCGGCGAGCTGCTCAAGACCATGGCCAAGATCGACATCACCCATGTGCCGTTCCGCGGCACCGGCCCGGCCATGAACGACCTGATCGGCGGCCACATCCAGATCTTCTTCGACCTGCTGCCGACCAGCCTGCCGCAGATCCAGGCCGGCAAAGTGCGCGCCCTCGCCAATGCGGGCGAGACGCGGCCGGCCGCCCTCAAGGATCTGCCGACCGTCGCCGAGCAGGGCTTGCCGGGATTCAGCGTCAACTCGTTCTATGGCTTCGTCGCGCCCGCGAAGATGCCGCAGCCGGCCAAGGCGCGACTGATCGCGGCCGTCGAGAAGGTGCTGAAATCGCCGGACGTGATCAAGCGCATGCGCCATCTCGGTTCCGAGCCGGGCAATGCGTTCGGCGCGGACTTCGGCACCTTCATGCAGGTGGAGGCGAAGAAATGGGGCGACGTGATCCGCAAGTCGGGCGCGCATGTCGATTGAGCGCTCCGGGGCGCGCCACGGGGAGTTGCTGACGTGACCGATCCGCGCTTCACGCTCCGGGTTCTCTCCACCATGGGCCTGCGCGGTGTGATCACCGAGATCACGCCGATCCTGATGCGGCGCGGGCTCGATTTCTCCGCATCCTATGGGGCGACCAACGTCCTGATGCCGCGCATCACGGCGGGCGAGACCGCCGACGTCGCGATCCTCACCGATACGGCCATCGAGGGGCTCGGCCTGCGCGGCACGCTCCTCGATGGCTCGCGGCGCGATCTCGCGCGCTCGGCGATCGGCATCGCCGTCAAGGCGGGCGCGCCCCGGCCGGACATCAGCACCGTCGAGGCATTCAAGCAGGCGATTCTCGCGGCCGGCTCGGTCGCGTTCTCGGAAAGCGGCGCGAGCGGCGTGCATTTCGCCACGCTGCTCACCCGTCTCGGTATCGTCGATCAAGTGATGCCGAAGGCGCGTGTCTTCGACGGCGTGGTCGGCGAGCTTGCCGCCAAAGGCGCCGTCGAGATTGCGGTGCAGCAGGTGAGCGAGCTCAAGCTCGTCGACGGCATCGACATCATCGGCGCCCTGCCCGACGAGTTGCAGAAGATCACGATGTTCTCGGCCGGCATCTTGGCGCGATGCCCGCGCCCGGCGGCCGCCGCCCTGCTGATCGCGGCCTTCGCGACGCCGGAGGCCATGGGCGTCATGCGCAAGCAGGGGCTGGAGCCGGTCGAGCGCGTCAGCTAAAGCAGCAGCCAGACCACGGCGACCGCAGCAGCCGCCGTCGCCGCGACTTCACTGCCGGGACTTCATCGATGAATGCGATCACCGCGGACGCGCGCCGCGAGGCGCCGCTCGGCCGTCTCGTCGCCTTCGCGTCGCTTCTGTGGATCGGCGGGGTCGGGCTGCGCCTCACCATCCTGGCGGTGCCGCCGGTAGTCCGCCTGATCCACGACGACCTGCATCTGTCGGAAACGCAAGTTGGCATCCTGACCGGGCTGCCGACCGTGCTGTTCGTGTTCGCGGCGGTGCCGGGCTCGCTCATGATCGCGCGGCTCGGCGCGCGCGCCGCCGTGATCGCCGGGCTGCTCGCGACCGCGCTCGGCTGCGCGCTGCGCGGCGCTGCGCCGGACTTCGCCCTGCTGTGCGCCGCGACGGTGCTGACCGGCCTCGGCGTCGCCGTCATGCAGCCGGCGCTGCCGCCGCTGGTGCGCGCCTGGCTGCCCGACCGCATCGGCTTCGGCACCGCCGTCTACGCCAACGGCCTGCTGGTCGGGGAGATCCTTCCGGTGGCGCTGACGCTGCCGCTGGTGCTTCCCTGGCTCGGCGGCAGCTGGCGCCTCTCGTTCGCGGCCTGGGCCGTCCCCTGCGTCGCGATCGCGCTCGTGTTCATGTCGTTCGCGCCGCGCGCCGAGATCGACGTGAACGCGCCGCGGCGCTGGTGGCCGGACTGGCGCAGCGGGCTGATCTGGCGGCTCGGCCTGATGTTCGGCGCCAACAACGCGACCTATTTCGCCACCAACGGATTCATCCCCGACTATCTGCACCACGCCGGCCGGCCCGATCTCATCGGCCCCGCGCTCTCGGCGCTCAATATCGGCCAGCTTCCCGCCTCGCTGATCCTGCTCGTCAGCGCCGGCCGGCTGCTTGGGCGCGCCTGGCCCTATGCGGCGTGCGGCGCGCTGTCGATCGCCTGCGTGGTCGGCATCCTGTTCGGCTCGGGCCCCGTGATCATCGCGTCGGCCGCGGCGCTCGGCTTCTCGGGTGCCGTGACGCTCACGCTCCTCCTCGCGCTGCCGGCGCTGCTCGGCGCGCCCGAGGACGTGTCGCGCACCACCGCGGCGATGTTCACCATCAGCTATTCGTGCGCCGTCATCGTGCCGGTGGTGAGCGGGGTCGTTTGGGATTCGAGCGGCCTTCCCATCCTCGCGTTCGTCCCGATCGCGCTGTGCAATGTGCTGCTGATCGCGCTGCCGTGGGGCATTTCGGCGCGCGAGCGCGGCGCGCGCGTCGCGTGAGCCGCACGTCGTGATCACTGTGCCGAAAGACCATCCATTTCGGGCTGCCGCACCAGCCGGACGACGGGCGATACGAGGATCGTCGCGGCCTGGACCAGGAAACCGAAACACGCCACCACCAGACACGCCTCCGCGCCATAGAGGCCGCCGACGGCGGCGCCGATCGCGGCCCCGATCGGCCGCGCACCGTAGGCGACGATGTTGAGCGCCGACACGCGGCCGAGCAGATGCGGCGGCGTGACGGCCTGGCGCAGCGTGGTCGTGCTGATCACCCAGATGATCGGTCCTGCCCCCATCAGGAAAAAGCTCGCGCCGGCGAGCAGCGCCGAGGGAGCCCAGATCGTCGCCACCATCACGACCGACGCGACGAGCCCGGCGACGGGCCCGATCGCAATCACGACGCCGATCGCCAAGTGCCGCATGACCCGGGCGGCGACCAGCGCGCCGGCGACCATGCCGATGCCGTAGCCCGCCAGCGTCGCGCCGACGCCGGTTGCCGAGAGGCCGAGCCGGCGGACCGCATAGGGCACGAACACGGCCTGCAGCACGAAGAACGCCGTGTTGAAGATGAACTGCGTGACGAAGACCGGCCGCAGCAGCGCGTGGCGAAAGAGGAAGCGCGTGCCTTCGCGGATGTCGGCCAGCGGGCTGCGCGACGGCGGCGCCGTGCGCGGCGGCTCGCGCACGCCGGCGAGGAGGATCACCGCGCCGGCCGACAACGCGGCCGCAAAGCCGAAGGCCGGCGATCCTCCGACCCAGCCGACCAGCGCGCCGCCGAGCGCGGGACCGGCCGCGAACGCGACCGTGCGGGCGAGCTCGATGCGCCCGTTGGCGGCGGCGAGCGCGGCGGTCGGCACGAGCGAGGGCACCAGTGCGGGCGCTGTCACGCTGAACGCGACCGTGCCGCAGGCGCCGACGAAGCCCAAGGCGGCGAGCAATGGCCACGTGAGCAGACCCGATGCGGCGAGCGCCAGCACGCCGATGAGCGACAGCGCCCGCAACGCCTCCGCGCTCGCCATGACGGTGTGGCGCGACAGCCGGTCGGCGAGCAGACCGGCCGGGATGGCGAAGAGCACGAACGGCAATGTCTGCGCGGTCTGCAGGACGCCGATCTCGGCCGTCCCGGCGCCGAGCACGATGACGGCGACGATCGGGGTGGCGGCGAGCCCGATCTGCTCGGCCGATTGCGCCGCGAGGTTCGACCAGGCGAGGCGCTTGAAAGCGGATGGAAGCCGAGTTCCGATATTCGCGTGCATGTGCTGAACCTTTCTGTGTCGGTTCAGCATGTGAGCCTGCGAGGCGCGCGGCGCACTCCGCCTCTTGCGGTCGAATTCGGTATGGCCCTGGCGAGGACGGCGACGAAAGTCAGATCGCCGCCATGGCGCCGCCGTCGACCTGCCAGGCGCAGCCAAGCACATAGCTCGCCCGCTCGGAGCACAGGAACGCGACCACCGCGGCGACCTCCTCGGATTTGGCGAGCCGGCCGAGCGGCAGCTTGGCGCCGCGCTCGCGCAGGACGTTGGCTTCCGCCTTGCTGGCCTCGGCGGCCTCTTTGCGGATGCGCTCCTCGACGCGCTCGGTCAGCGTGCCGGCAGGGCTGACGGCGTTGAGCAATATGCCATCCTTGGCGAGCTCGTTCGCCATCGCCTTGGTGAGATTGAGAATCGCGGCATTATTCATGCCGGTCGCGACCGCGCGCGGCTGCGGCTCGCGGCCGGCGCCGCCCGTGATGTTGACGATGCGGCCCCATTGGCGCGCCCGCATCGGCGGAATGGCGTGACGCATGCAGCGCGCAAAGCCGTTAAGCTTCTTGTCGAAGCTCCCGCGCCACGCCTCGTCAGACAGCGAAAAGAGGTCGCCCGGACTCACCAGCGCGGCATTATTGACCAGGATGTCGAGCCGGCCGAGCTCGCCGAGGGTGCGCTCGACCATCAGGCGGACCGAGTTGTCGCTCTCGATGTCGAATGGAATGCCGAGCACGCGGCCGCTGCCCTTTCCGCTGAGCGCGCGGCACGCCTCGGCGTTGCGCTTGGGATCCTTGCTGGCGACGACGACATGCGCACCTTCCGCCAGCAACTCTGCCGCGCAGGCACGGCCGATGCCGCGGCTGGCACCCGTAACGATGGCGACGCGGTCTTTGAGGCCGAGGTTCAAGAATTCCTCCGTGAAATTTTGGCGTCATGCCCGCGAATGCGGGCATCCACGTCTTTCTTCACCCGATGCAAAGACGTGGATGGCCGGGACAAGCCCGGCCATGACGGGAAAGATCAGCCGGTGTACTCGAGAATGTGCATCCCGGCGCCGGCGCGGTCGATGAGATAGAGCAGCCCGTTCTCGTCGGTGCCGATGTCGTTCGACTGCACGGCCTGGCGGTCGCCGGAGAGCTCGGGCACGAAGCAACCGACCTCCTTCGGGCGCAGCGGATCGCTTACGTCGACGGCACGCAGGCCGGCGTTGAAGTAGGTGAGGAAGACGATGTTGGCCCACCGGCCTTCGCTGCGGATGTCTTCCAGGATGTTGTGCGCGCCGAAGCGGCCGGGGCGGTCGTAGTATTTCTCGCGCTCCGGGAAGAAGGTCGCGACCGGGATCGGATTGGTCTCCTTGCGGATGTCCACCACCCACATGAACTGGGCGTCCCAGAATTTCTGCTTGGCGCGCGCCTCGTCGGTGCAGATGAGGTATGGCCGGTCGCCGACCGGCCAGGCCGTGTGGGTCGAGCCGGGAAACGGCGGCGACCATTGCAGGTGGCCGACCAGCTCCATCTTGGCGAGATCGGTGCAGTCGATGATGGCGATGCCGCCGCCCCAGAACGCCGCATACATGCGGTTGCCGCGGATCATCGGCGGGCCGTGCAGCGTGATCGCCTCCTCGTGCGGCATCGGATCGTCGCCGCCGCCCTCGCCTTCCGCCTTCTGCCACGGCAGGCCCCAGATGCCGACCACCTCGGGCTTGAGCGGGTTCTTGACGTCGAGCGTCCAGATCACGCGCTTGTTCCAGCCGGGCGCGTCGTTGGGCAGGAAGGCGAGCTGGCGCTTGTTGTCGACGCCGAAGCGATGCGGGCCGGAGCCCGGCGTGTCGTAGAAGCCGACTTCCTTCGGCTGATCCGGCCTGCTGATGTCGAAGATAAAGATGCCGGCGCGCGCATTGCGGCCGCGGTCGCCGGCGAGCCGCTCGGAATTGACCCAGAGGATGTGGTCGCCAACGACGCGCAGCTTGTGGCAGTGGACGCCAGGCGGCGCGCGGAATTCGTAGACCTTCTTCGGATTTTTCGGATCGCGAACATCGTGGGCGGTGAAACCTTCCGGCGCGTGGCCGCTCGCGGTGCCGACCGAGCCCACATAGGCGTAGCGCTTGTGCACCTGGACGAGGCTGCCGCAGCCCCAGGCGGCGGAGGGATCGTGCCCGAGCTTGCGAAAACCCTTGATCTCCTCGGCGAACTGTGCGGCCATTCGGCTCCTCCACGCGCAGACTGATGTCGCTCGGCAGTGATTTACACGAGCGTCAACGGCTTGGCACCCCTTGGCATCACGCATTTCCGGAGACCCCGCATGAGCGAAGCAACCGCGAAGCAGATCGTGATGGCGGCGCGGCCGAAGGGCCGCCCGACGCCGGAGAACTTCCGGCTCGAGCAGGTGCCGATGCCAGCGATGCCGCGCGGCGGCCTCAAGCTGCGCGTGCTCTATCTCTCGCTCGATCCCTACATGCGCGGCCGCATGGATGACCGCAAATCCTATGCGCCGTCG
Source organism: uncultured Pseudomonadota bacterium (assembly GCA_963703755.1). Taxonomy (GTDB): domain Bacteria; phylum Pseudomonadota; class Alphaproteobacteria; order Rhizobiales; family Xanthobacteraceae; genus JAVDCA01. Next base: position 531 of record CAVPGG010000318.1, on the reverse strand, counting down.
GTCGGCGTCGGCGAGGTGATGACCGCGCAGAGCATCTGCGCCGTCATGGCGTCCGAGCATCCCGACTACAAGGCCGGCGACATTGTGCTCGCCCCGACCGGCTGGCGCACCCATGCGGCCTCGGACGGCGCCGCCCTGCGCAAGCTCGACCCGAATCTCGCGCCGATCACCACCGGCCTCGGCGTGCTCGGCATGCCGGGCTTCACGGCCTATTCGGGACTCTACGCCATCGGCAAGCCGAAGCCGGGCGAGACCGTGGTGGTCGCGGCGGCGAGCGGCCCGGTCGGCTCGCTGGTCGGGCAGCTTGCCCGCATGGCGGGCTGCCGCGCCGTCGGCATCGCGGGCGGCGCCGACAAGTGCCGTCACGTGAAGGAGGAGCTGCGCTTCGACGCCGCGATCGATCATCGCGCGCCGGACTTGCCCCAGCAGCTTGCGGCGGCCTGCCCGAAAGGCATCGACGTCTACTTCGAGAACGTGGGCGGCGCCGTGTGGCAGGCGGTGCTGCCGCTGCTCAACCGCTTCGCGCGCATC
>CAVPGG010000317.1:0-5289 GCA_963703755.1 uncultured Pseudomonadota bacterium | reverse complement strand
ATCTTTATTGCCAGCGCCTGACTCATCGTATTGCTGTCCTCGGTCGCGAAATTCCCGTGCGGTACGCCGTATAGCGTCACCGTCTGGCCGCTGTACCAATCAGCCATTTGCGTGAAGGTGAGCAGCGTTCGGCCCCGTTCGGCATCGTGGCTGCCGACGGGAGACGCCGCACCACACCAGGTCGGACCCGCGACATATTTGAGCCTGTAAACGCCGAGCGGGACTTCGGTCTCAAAATGCTCGCCGCCAATGACGTAAAACGTGAGGCTCGCATACTTGTTGTCGGCGCGCTCAAGCTTGACGAGGTAGTCAAGTCCAGCCTCGGTCTCCAGCGCGAACGGTGCCACGCGATCAGCAAAGTCGGTGACGAGGTAATCCCCGTGGGACGGCCTGATCTGTGCGGGACACTTGTCTGCGTCTCGCAACGTGGGCTCATGCGGGCCGGACCCGATCCACGCAAAGATCGCCAAGGGCGACGCGAGCAAGGAAATTCGAACAAAGTACCAGCGCCATCGGTAAAGTCCGCGGAGGGCTTTGCACGTCGCAGGTTCTGGCAGCGGGGTGTGGCATCCTCCGCATTGCGGAGCCTCCCAATTCGATAGCCGCGCACGCGATTGAGCGCGCCGCACTTCTGGCACCGAACCTCCGCGATTTTCGCCACGCCCAACCCCTTCGCGCGACCATAGGAACCAATGCCATGGCAGATCAAGCGGCCCCACCACAGCCTGTATTCAGCGCTGACGAAAGCGGGCGATGCGAATGGGCAATCGCGCCGCTCGTGACGCCGGCAGTCAGGATGACCAAATCGGAACAATCGCGCCGCTGTACGTCGACAAGAGGACCGGCAGCAAGACGGCCGGTCCGGCGCAGCCGCTCACGGGCACTGCGATCCCGGTCCGCGAATTCTAGCAAATTTTCGTTTGCGCCAGCGCATGAAGCGCAGCGCCGCGATCCTAATGCGCGCTGGCTTTCCTCTTCTTCGCCGTTAGGCCGTCGATAGGTGAGGCGCTTGCCGACGATGCCTTTCGACGACGCCGGCACGCGCTCGCCGTCCTTCACGCCGAGCTTTGAGCGATCGTTGTAACGGAAATCGAACTCCGCAAGATAGCGGTGCAAGATGCTTCTCGTGACGTGCTGATACATGCCGGGATGCCGCGTTTGAGATCGAGAAATAGCCTTCGACCGTGTTGGTGTGAACCGTCGCCGCGGACATACTCGCCGACGCTGTGCTTGACGGCGCCATGGCGCGGTTTGCTCGACCGACTCGCTGCCGATCGCTCTCGTCGGTCATGTAGACGGCTTCGCATCATGCGGTTTTGCGCGTTGAGGATTTGGCCAACGTCATAGCGGTCGACCTTGGATACGTGGTGCGAATGCACCTGGCCGCCGCGCTCGACTAGCGCCAAGACCGGCTCTTTGCCGTCCGCGCCCTTCTGGCGCTTGTCGCGTGGTTGTTCTTGTCCCGGCCGCCGAAGTAGGTGTCCATCTCGACGGTCTTCCTTCGCCACCCATCGGGTCGGCGGCAGATGCGAGCGCATTGCTTCGCGCAAGCGGTGCATCATGAACCATGTGGACTTGTAGCTATGCCGAGCATGCGGTGGACCTGATGGGCGCTGATGCCCTTCTTGCTCGCGGTCATCAGGAACAGGGCGGCAAGCCATTTGGTCAGCGGTATCTTGCTGCGCTCGAATACGGTTCTGACGGTCACGGTGAACTGCTCGCGGCACTCGGCTGCACTGATAGAGGCCCGGACGATGCGCCTTGCCCTGTAGAGCCGTGATCTTGGCTTTGTCGGCGTTGCCACAGTGCGGGCATGTCGGACCTTCCGGCCAAACCCGTGCCTCAAGCCACTCGCGGGCTTTGGTTTCGTCCTTGAAAATCGGGTCGTTGAGGATCGAGGTCATGGCTGACAAAACTTTCGTTTATTGGACCACGCAAGGCGAGCGGCGTGAGGTTCCAATCATCTACTTTCGGGTCCCGGTCGGCGCGAGATTAGGCGCCCCGCATAGGCGTGCTCTTTTCCGCAATGAGGGCAGCGCAAGCGAACCGTCGCGTGTTTCGGTTCGGGGTCGTCGTCCGGCGAGGGCGCTTCGGCAAATGGGATAGCCTTGTCGCAGCTCGCGCAATCGACAGTGAAGTACCACTTGCCCGCTTCAACTCGCCACCGCCTCGGCATCTCGCTCTCCCACAAGAAACAATCTAGATGTGGGACCGTGCTTTGTCAAGGTGATAATTCCCCCTGCAGGGGAGGGTGAAGAGTTGGACGCGCTGGCGACCCGGCGTTGCAACCGGTATCTATCTATACGAAACCTAATGATCCGGGCGAGGAAATGCCAACCACGGCCGCCCGCGCGGCGCTCGACCTGCCGCCGATCTACCGCCTCGTGACCTTGCGCGAGGTCGGCGACGCTTTTGCGCACGCGCAGGCGATCGCATCGCAGGAAGGCGCCGGCACGCTGGTCTATGTGGGCCGCTTCGACCTCGCCGAGTTCGCCGTGGTGCTGGAACCCGACGAGCCGCTGCGCACCGCGCGGCGCGCCTTCTATGCGGGCTGCGCGGCGCTGGCCGATGCGCTCGCCGTCCATGCGCCGCCCGAAAAGCCGATCGAGTTCGTCTGGCCCGACGCGGTCCATGTCGACAAGGGCCTGGTCGGCGGCGCGCGCCTCGCCTGGCCGGCCGGCGCCGACGAAAATGCGGTCGCCGACTGGCTCGTCTTCGGCGCCATGATCCGTACGGTCGCGATCGGCGAGGAGGAGGCCGGCCTCCATCCGCTCGCGGCCGCGCTCGACCAGGAGGGTTTCGACGACGCCGGCTCGGGCCGGCTGGTCGAGAGCTTCTCGCGCCATCTCATGGTCGCGCTCGACGCCTGGAACGAAAGCGGCTTCGCTGCGGTCGCCAAGACCTACCTGCCGCGCCTCGCCGCCGCCAAGGACGTGCGCCACGCCATCGACGACAACGGCGATCTGCTGGTGCGCCGCGCCGGCAAGACCGCGATCGAGCGGCGCGCGCTGGTGCCCGCGCTCGCAACGCCGTCCTGGTTCGATCCGGCGAGCGGAGGGCCGCGGCGGTGAAGCTGCTGCGCAGCATCCGGCTCGATCCGTCGGACACCTTCGTGTTCGACCGTGCCGCCGAGCCGGGCGAATGGGTCGTGTCGGGCGCCTTCATGTTTGCCGACGCCGATCCCGCGATGATTGCCGGCAAGGCGCGCGCCGCGTTCCGCGCCGGCCTGCTCGGCATCGAGTCCTTCGGCTGGTCGACGCTCGCGCAGATCGTCGAGGCGAGCGAGCGCGACGGCGCCGCCGTCACCGACCTGCTGGCGCGGCAGCTCGTCGCCCATTGCGGCGCGCCCAGCCTCGCCGAGGCGCGCGCCGCCGCCACCGAGGAGATCGCCTTCGCGTCCTCGCTCTGCACCCATCCGGCCGATACGTTGATCGCCATATATCGCACCTACGAGAACGGCGAGACCCGCGAGGCCTTCCGCACCTTGCGCCCGCGCGACGGCGCCAAGCCGCTGCGCGCCTTCTCGTTTCTCGAGGTCGAAGGCGAGGAGGTGCCGAGCGAGGAGATCGATCTCGCGGCGCTGGCAAAAGGCGCGAAGGAGTAGGGTGGGCAAACCAAAGGCGCGTCGCGTGGTCGTCCCGCGTGGGCAAAATCGCCATCGCGCCTTTGCCCACGCGGTGGTGTCGGTGAAGGCAATTTTGCCCACCTACGGCGGTGCGCGGAGCTCACTCCACCCGCACGTTGGCGTCCTTGATCACCTTGCCCCACTTCGCATCGTCCGCCTTGATGCGCTGCGCGAATTCCTCCGGGGTGCCGGCGATCGAGAAGATCATGTTGGGCGCGAGGAATTTGTCCCGGAACGCCGCGTCCTTGAAAATCTTCTGCGTCTCGGCGCTGAGCCGCGCGACGATCGCGCCCGGCGTGCCGGCCGGCGCCGCGAGCCCATACCAGGACGCGGCCTCGAAGCCCGGCAATGTCTCGGCAATGGTCGGCACGTTCGCAAACGTCGCGATGCGTGCCATGCTGCCGAAGCCGAGCACCTTGAGCTGACCGGTCTGCCACGCCTGCGTGACCAGCCCGATGCTCACGATCATCATCTGGATATGGCCGCCGAGAAGGTCGGTGAGCGCCGGCGCCGCGCCCTTGTAGTGCACGGCCGTGAACCTGGTGCCGGTCAGGCTCTGCAGCAGCAGGATGTTGAGATGCCCGCTCGAGCCGATGCCGAAGGTGCCGTAGTTGAGCTCGCCCGGCCTGGCGCGGGCGAGCGCGACAAGCCCGGTCACGCTCGTGGCGGGCACGGACGGATGCACCACCAGCGCCTGCGGGCTGATGCCGAGGCCGCTCACCGGCACGAGGTCGGTCAGCGGATTGTACGCGAGCTTCGCATACAGATGCGGGTTCATCACGAAGGTGGTGTCGGCGCTGACCAGCAGCGTGTAGCCGTCGGGCGCCGCGCGCGCGACGATCTCGGCGCCGACCTGGCTGTTGGCGCCCGGCCGGTTGTCGATGACGACCGGCTGGCCGAGCGCAGTGCCGAGCCGTTCGCCGAGCGCGCGCGCCAGGATGTCGGTGATGCCGCCGGCCGCGTACGGAACCACGACGCGGATCGGCCTTGCCGGATAGGTCTGCGCCGCCGCGGGCACCGCAAGACAAAGCAAAGCGGCGAACGTCAACCTGATGCAGCACGCGCGCCGCGCCCATATCCCGGCCATGTCGATGCTCCGTACCGGGCGGTCCCCGTGATATAAAGGACGTTATGGACCAAAGCACGCCGCGTCCAAAGGACTTCTGGCTCTCGTGCGGGCATCACCTGCTCGACCGCGACGCGGGCGGCGGCCTCGTCGCGACCGACGAGTTCCTCAAGGCCTATCTGGCGCGGCCCGAGCTCGCGCCGCCGCCCGACGCCTGCGTGGTCGAGCAGACGCTGCATGCGGCGCTGCTCGCCGATCCGCGCCGGCCGATTGCTGGTGACGACATCGCCGCGATCGCCGACGCGGATGCGCGCGAGAACTGGGCGCTGATGCTCGCGTTCCGCGACCTGCTGCTCGCGCATCCGACCCTGGAGGCCGCCTACTTGGCGCTGATGCGCGCGGGGCCGGGCCGCACCCCGCCGCTGTTCATCGACCAGCTGGTGCACGCGATCCTGCGCAACATTCTCGACGGCTGCGACGATGCGTTTGTGCTGCGCGCCGCCGAGCTGTTCTTCCGTCCGCAGCGCCTCACGCTGCACGAGGGCGCGTTGCTCGCCGCCGACGAGGAGCGCATTGCCGGCGTTCATCCGGGGCCGGC
>CAVPGG010000316.1:0-30955 GCA_963703755.1 uncultured Pseudomonadota bacterium | reverse complement strand
AGCCTGCACGACGAAGTTGGCGGCGTCCACGTCCAGCCGCTCTGCGGTCCAGCGACCTACCTGGTCGTCGCCTCCGACCAAATACCAGGCGAGATGGGCGTGCAACACTCGACGCCCTGCCGTGTGCCGCCCACCCCCCCGCTCGGCCTTGGGCCTGGCCGCACGGCCGGGATCAGCGTGTCAAATTCCGCCGTGTAGCGACGGTGAACTTGGCCGCGCCTTGGCGTCCACCTCACGCTCCGCATCACGACCCACCGGACGCCTCCAAACGCCCGACCTCGGCCCTCAGGCTGGGGTCAACGAGCCAGTAGCGTGGTCGGCATCGGCGTCCCGTCTCGCAGGAACGGTTCGTTCTGAATGACCAGCAGAGTACATGTTCCGATGGCATCATCTTCCTGCAAATAATGTGAGTTCAGTGCCGTCGTTGGTTTGTAGTCTGAATACTGATCACGAATACAGCTATCATGGGTCGAGGTCCGCTTCAATGTACATGTCAATCAAATCTTGTTGTCACTGACTATCTACTTAGGCCCTAATGATAAAGATGTACCTTGATAGAGGCTTTAAATTTGAAACAGATGTGCTTAAAGGTCGCAGGTGGCTTGGGAAAGAATACAGCGGAAAGAATCCACATTCGTACTTCCTGCGACCTCATTGCGCTACTTTTGAGATATAACATCTCTTCTCAAACAAAATCTGTAATCAACGTGGCTGATGTGCTTTTAGAGCAGTGATATAGTAATCCTGGTAGGGCTCTTTTCTCAGCCTTACAGTGATAGTGGCACGAGTGTTAATCATACGCCTTTTGTAGGATGGACCTCAAAAAGGGATCGGCTAGAAACACAAAAGGTCTTAATGGCACGTCACGCGCGGAGAGGATCAGGTACTCCTCGCCGTTGACCTATTTTGGTGCCGCCGTACTTGGTGTAGATGACGACGTCGCCGACGTTCACATCCATCGGGATGCGGGTGCCGGTGTCATTGACGTGACCCGGGCCACGGCCAGGACCTTGCCCTCCTGGGGCTTTTCCTTGGCGATATCCGGGATGACTATGCCGGACGCTTTCGTGGTTTAGCCTCACTGGCCTGAACGACGATCTTGTCCTCGAGCGGCTTGATGTTCACGCTCGCCACGGTGTGACCCCCACTTTTTGGGGTCTTCGAAGAGCTGGCAGGTTGTCTGATACTGGCTCCTGCCACCTCGCCGTCGCGGGGGTCGAGGCGGCCCGGGCCATTGCTGGCACTCTGGGGACCAGAGTGCCAATTAGCAGACTACTGTGCCGACTGCTAACACTGACTGGGGTGCCCTAACCCCCTTGGTCGGGCTTAACAGCACTGTCAATGCTGGTTGGCGGTACTTGAAGGGCTGCCTACCAGGGAGGTGGTGATCGGGAGGGCAGGGTTGGCGGGGATGTTGAGTGGCGAAGGGGGCGTGGCGGCGGCGAGCAGGTGCGCGCCGAGCGCGGCCACCATGGCTCCGTTGTCGGTACACAGCCGCGGTCTGGGCACTCGTAGCCGAGGTTGGCCGCAGTGCAGCGCTCACCCGCCAGTGCACGCAACCGGGAGTTCGCGGCGACCCCGCCGCCGATGATCAGGGTGTCGATGCCCCGGTCAGTGGCCGCCCCGGGATCGCCCCGACCGAATATGATGCGGATCATCTTCGGTCATCACGACCGCCAATAGGTTAACGAAACGATAGCGGCGTCGGCCAATCCCGGCTGCGCGCTGTGAGCGCGCAGAGTGTGGGGCCGCTGCTTGTGTGGTTGGCCAACAAGGGGGTGGGCGTGACGAAGTCGCTGTGGCGTCGCATCGGCGCGCGTTCGATCGTTTCCCGACACAATCAAATCGGCATTGCGGCCATGCTCGCAGCACTGCTGCTGAGCGCGCCGGGCGCCTGGGCCGCGTGTACGCAATCGGGGACGACCGTCACCTGCAGCGGCACCACCGTCAATCAAAACAATCCCAGCGGATTCGGCGATGGCTCGCAGAATGGGCTGACCATCAACGTGGTGTCGGGCGCCTCAGTGACCGGCACGAGCGACGGCATGTCCCTCGGATCGCCCAACACCGTTAATAATGACGGTCTTATCCAAGGAGGTGGCGGTGCCAACGGAACCGTCAGCGGCATCGTGACCACGGGTGATCTGACCGTAATGAACACCGGCAATATCACGGCGCTGACGACTTCGGCCGGGGCTTCCGCCCTCGGCGTCAACGTGTCCGGCACCGCGAACGTCACGAACACCATTGGGGCGCATATCACTGTCACTGCGGGCGGAGGCGAAGCGGTCGGCGCACAAGGAAACGCCATTACGGTCAATAATGGGGGGATAATCACCGTCAGCGGCGGTGCAACGGCCGGCTCGTTCGGCGTCTTCGGGCTGAGTTCCGCTACCGTCGTCAACTCCGGCACCATCGCGGTCGATGATACCGGCGGCTCCGTCGAAGCCATCGGCGTCACCTCGCTCGGCACGATCAATGTCACGAACAATACCGGCGGGACGATTTAAGCGACGGGCTTCAATGGCGTCGGCATCCTCGGCGTCGCCGCCACGACGGTGAACAATGCCGGGACGATTTCGGGCAGCCTCGACGGCATCAACACCACGGGTTCGGGTACCGTCATCGTTAATTCCGGTAGCATCACTGCCACCACCCGCGCCGGCATCCGCGTCGACACTGCCAACATCACCAACGACAGTGGGGGCACGATCTCGGGCTTGACCGGCATTTTCTTCCGTGCCGGCAACGGTGCAGCCACCGTCTCCAATGCAGGAACGATTACCGGGACGGGTGGCACGGCGATTCAGTTCTCGACCGGCTCGATCGGCAACACCCTCACCCTCGGGCCGGGCTTCGCCATCAACGGCAATGTGATCGGCGCCGGCAGCGACGTCTTCCAGCTTGGCGGCACCGGCAGCGCCACGTTCAACGTCGGCAACATTGGCGCCGGGCAGCAGTACCGGGGCTTCGTCACCTTCAATAAGGTCAATACCTCGACCTGGACCCTGATCGGCAGCGGGACGCAGGCGTGGACCGTGCAGGGCGGGACGCTGCTGGTGAACGGGGTCGTCGGCAACGTCACGGTGCAGAGCGGCGGCACGCTCGGCGGCATCGGCACGGTCGGCCCGCTCGCGGTCAATAGCGGCGGCACGGTCGCGCCGGGCGCGTCGAACGCGACCCTGCACGTCACGGGCGGCGTGAACTTCGCCACCGGCTCGTTCTATCAGGTCGCGGTCGGTCCGGCGCAAGCGGCCAAGCTCGTCGCGTCGGGCGCGACGACGATCGCCGGCGGCACCGTCCAGGTCATTGCCTCGACTGGCAACTTTGCGCCGATCACGAAATACACGATCGTGACCTCGTCGGGCGGTGTCACCGGCACGTTCGCGGGGGCGACCAGCAACATCGCGACGCTCACGCCGACGCTGAGCTACGACGCCGACAACGTCTTCCTCACCCTGACCAACACCGGCTTCGCCTTCTCGTCGCTTGCGCTCACGCCCAACCAGGCGAGCGTCGCCGCCGCGCTCGACAACGGCGCTCAGAACAGCGCGCTCGTGCAGCTTTTGCTGCACCTGCCGATCGGCAACATCCAGCAGGCGCTCGACTTATTTTCCGGCGAGGTGTTCGGCAGCACCCAGTCGGTGATCATCGGCGACTCGGTGCTTGCGCGCGACGTGATCCTGTCACGGCTGCAACAGATGCCGTTCCTGTTCGCTCCGGGCCCGCGGGCGGCGCTCGGCAGCGGCGGGCCGGCACTCGCCTACGCGCCGCAGCCGGGCGCCCACGCGTCGGCATTTCCCGTCAAGGCGCCGCCGCCCGCGGCCGCGCCCGATCTCGTCTACTGGGCGCAGGGCGTCGGCGCGTGGGGCAGGATTGCGAGCGACGGCAACGCGGCCGAGACCAAGCGCGATCTCGCTGGCTTCTTCACCGGCTTCGATCGCCGCTTCGGCGACTGGCGCGCCGGCATCGCGGCCGGCTACACCAATGCGAGCGTGAAAGTCGCGACGCGGGCAAGCTCGGCGACGATCGACACCGGGCATTTCGCCGCGTATGCGGGCACGAGCTTCGGGCCGTGGAATCTGCGCACCGGCGCCGATTTCGCCTGGAACGCGATCGCGACCAACCGCTCGATCGCGGTCCCCGGCATCGCCGAGACAGCGAACGCGCATTTCAACGCCGGCGAGGCGCAGATTTTCGGCGAGCTCGGCTACGGCATGGCGCTCGGCCCCGTCGCGGCCGAGCCGTTCGCCGGCCTGGCCTTCGTGCATCTGCGCACGAATTCGTTTGCCGAGAGCCCGGGCCTGGCGGCGCTCAACGGCGCCGCCAACAGCGAAAATGTCGGCTACACGAGCCTCGGCGCACGCTTCGCAATGAGCCACGTGCTGTCGAACGACATGACGTTGACGCCGCGCTTTTCGGTCGCCTGGCAACACGCCTTCGGCGACGTTGACCCGGTGGCGGCGCTGTCGTTCCAGACGCTCGGTACCGCGTTCACGGTCACGGGCGTGCCGATCGCGCGCGACACCGCGCGCGTCGACGCGGGTGCGGATCTGCGCATCACGCCACAGGCGACCTTGGGCCTGTTCTATCAGGGCGAGCTTGCGCCAAGCGCGCAGGATCATTCGGTCCGCGGCAGCTTCACGTGGAAGTTCTGAGACGCTCGGCTTGAGCCGCTACCACGGCCACGCACGGCTCGCCGCGTCGAGCACCATGCCGGCGAACAGGATCAGCCCGGCGTCGCGGTCCGACTTGAACACCGCGAGGCAGACGGCGGGATCGGCGATGTCGAGCCGCACGATTTGCCAGACCAGATGCGCCGCGAAGGCGGCGAGCCCGATCGCGAACACCCAGCCGCCGCCGGCCAGGTATCCGGAGACGCCGATCAGCACGACCGCGGCGGCGTAGAACAGCGCCAGCATCGGCTTGGTGCGTGGCCCGAACAGCAGCGCGGTCGACTTGACGCCGATGAGCGCGTCGTCCTCGGTGTCCTGGTGGGCGTAGATCGTGTCGTAGCCGATCACCCAGGCGATCGATCCCGCGTAGAGGAGATAAGCGGGCGCATCGAGCCGGCCGAACCAGGCGGCCCAGCCCATCAGCGCGCCCCACGAGAAGGCGAGGCCGAGCACGATCTGCGGCCAGTAGGTGATCCGCTTCATGAACGGATAGATCGCGACGATCGCGAGCGACGCGATGCCGGTGATGATGGCGAAGCGATTGAATTGCAGCAGCACCGCGAGGCCGACGAGCGCCTGCGCGACCAGGAAGGCGGCGGCGCCGGCGACGCTCACCTGGCCGGACGGGATCGGCCGCGAGCGCGTGCGCTCGACGCGGGCGTCGAGGTCGCGGTCGACGATGTCGTTCCAGGTGCAGCCGGCGCCGCGCATCACGAAGGCGCCGATGAAGAACAGGATTACGTGCCAGGGATTGGGCCAGCGCGCAGGCGCCGCGATCGCCGCAAGGCCGGCCGACCACCAGCACGGCAGGAGCAGGAGCCAGGCGCCGATCGGGCGGTCGAAGCGCGACAGCCGCAGATAGGGCCGCATCCAGCCGGGGGCGAGGCCGTCGACCCAATTCCCGGTCGAATCGGCGACCCGTCCCGGCGCCGCGCTCATCGCGTGAGCACGGGCCCCATCAGCGTGTCCATGGTGCCGCCGCGCTTGGTTTTCTTGGTCTCGTCGTTGGTCGGCTGCGGCGTGGCGCCGAGCGCGTCGGAAAGGCTCGGGGCCACGACGGCGGCCTGCGCGGGGCCGGGTGCGCACAGCTTCTTCTTCGCCTCGAGCGTATGGGCGTGGACGGCCTTGATCTGGCCGATGGCCTGGGGCGGGATGGCGCATCGCGCCAAGTTGGCTTCGGAGAACTTGATCCACTTGGTCTCGGCGGCCGAATAGGCGGTGACCATCTCGCACATCTTCTCGCGCGTCGGCTTGCGCTTGCTCTCGGCCTGCGCCGCGAGCGCGCGCTTCTCCACCTCCGAACGATACCCGGTGAACTGGCGCAGGCAGTCCTGCTGCGTGGCGGTGAGGCTCGGGCCGCCCATCACGCCCGGCGCGCCGGGACCGCCCGGCCCTGGGCCCGGCATGGTCGGCGGCTGCGCCGGCGCGTTGGTCGGCCACGGCGCGTTGGCCGGTCCGGGCTGCGGCGCATTGGACGGCCAGGGCAGCGTTTGCGCCTGCGCGGCCAGCGCGCCGCCCGCGGCGGCAAACGCCACCGCCAGGACGCGTGCGAGCACACGTGCGGAGGTCATGGTTGTCTTCTCCCGGTCCGCGAAGCGCGGCGATCATTGGATCAATTCATTAACAATCTCTCGAATCCGGCGATACCGCGGCAAGACGCCGTCAAGCCCACGCAATTCCTCCGGCGCCGGCCTCTGGTGTCGGCCCCTGGCAACCTGCCACAACCACCACTAAACCGGTTTTTTTCGAGCCTCAACGATGGCCCGCTACGATTTCCGCAGTCCGCGCCTGTTCGTCGACCAGCCATTGCGCACCGGCGCCGCGGTGCCGCTGGAACCGGGCCAGGCCCATTATCTGCGCGACGTGCTGCGTCTCCGGGCGGGTGACCCGGTGCTCGCCTTCAATGGCCGCGAGGGCGAATGGCAGGGTGTCCTCGACGCGGGCGGAAAACGCGGGGCGGCGCTGCGGATCGAGGCGCAGACCCGGCCGCAGGAAGGCGGCGCTGACCTCCACTACCTGTTTGCACCGCTCAAGCGGGCGCGGCTCGACTACATGGTGCAGAAGGCGGTCGAGATGGGGGTGGCGCGGCTCGTACCCGTGATGACCCGCCACACCCAGGCCGAGCGCGTCAATGTGGCGCGCATGCGCGCCAACGCGGTCGAGGCGGCCGAGCAATGCGGTGTGCTGCGGCTGCCGGAGGTCGGCGACCCGGTTCCGCTCGCCGGCGCGCTCGCCGCGCTTGCGCCGGAGCGGCTGCTGATCTTCTGCGACGAGGATGCGCCGGTCGCCGATCCGGCGGCGGCGCTTGGCGGGGCCACCGGCGCATCGGCGCTCGCCGTCCTGGTCGGGCCGGAGGGCGGGTTTGCGGCAGATGAACGCGACGCGCTGCTGGCGCGCCGCAACATCGTGCGCCTCGCGCTCGGGCCGCGCATCCTGCGCGCCGATACCGCCGCGGTCGCGGCGCTCGCGCTGGTGCAGGCGGTGCTGGGCGATTGGCGCGCATAGAGCATGGTCCGGAAAAGTGGATGCCGGTTTTCCGAAAAGACCATGCTCAAACAAAGGGCGCCCGGCCACTATGGCGAAAACGACACGGCCTCAGGGTAGAAACCGTTTGGCGGCTGCTATTTACTTGACCGCAACGGGTGCCGCGCGGCACCGTAAAGAGGTGGCGGCGCGTGCTGTGGGTCGGGGAGTTTGATCGATGTCGAGCCGTTTTTGCACCTTGGGGCTCTCGGCGCTGGTGGCGAGCGCCGTGTTGGCCGGCTCGGCCGGCCAGGGTCACGGCGCCGGTTTCTTCGAGATGAATTTCTACCTGTCGGGGCCGCGCTATTCGTCCGACGTGCCGCTCTGCAACGAGTTCCGGGCCGCTCGGGCGCATCCAGTCGACGTTCCACACCAAGGAAGGCCGGTTCTGGCATTCGGATCTGCGCATCGTGGACTTCGTGAACGTGCGCGAGATCGCGATGCGGCCGTGGGCCGCCGGGGCGATCCCGCGTCGCTATTGCCGCGCGGAGGCGCTGGTCTCGGACGGCGTCAAGCGCCCGGTCTACTACTCGATCGCCGAGGATGCCGGCCTCATCGGCATGACCTATGGCGTCGAATGGTGCGTGGTCGGGCTCGACCGCAATTGGGCCTACAACCCGCGCTGCAAGGAGGCGCGGCCCTGACCCGCGTTGTCCACTGATCGTTCTAATTTTGTTCTTGCTATGTTCGTTAACTTCAACTAAGGAGGGTAGGTCCTTTCCGTAGAGTAAGGGGTCTACCCATGTCACAGGTCACACAGGTTGTTACGCGGATCGCGGTCATCACCGCGCTTCTTCTCGCCATCAGTCTCGTATCCAGCAAAGCTCAGGACCGGCGCCAGAATGAGCCGGGCCAGTTCGACTTCTACGTGCTCTCCCTGTCATGGTCGCCGTCGTTCTGCGACGCCGTGACCGAGCGCTCGCCCGAAAGCGCGGCGCGTCAGCCGGAATGCGGCAAGCAACGGTACGCGTTCATCGTGCACGGCCTGTGGCCGCAGTACGAGCGCGGGTTTCCGGAGTTTTGCCAGAACCCGGCGCCGCGCCTCGACCGCAACGTCATCTCGTCGATGATCGACCTGATGCCGAGCCCGCGCCTGATCTTCCGCGAATGGGATCGCCACGGCGTGTGCTCGGGCCTGCCGGCGCGCGCCTACTTCGAGACCGTGCGCAAGGCGCGCGCGCTGGTGAAGATTCCGACGGACTATCTCGACCTCGCGCAGTCGAAGACGGTTACGCCGGCCGAGGTCGAGGACGCGTTCGTCGCCGCCAATCCGGGCCTTCCGCATGACGGGATCGCGGTCGGCTGCGACGCCAAGCGTCTCAACGAGGTGCGCATCTGCCTCACCAAGGACCTGAAATTCCGCGGGTGCGAGGAGGTCGACAAGCGCGCCTGCCAGCGCGAGCAGGTGTTGATGCCGCCGGTGCAGAGTAGTGGAGTGGCTGCCGGCGGCTGACATCCGGCCTGGCGGCTCGCTTCTCCGGCTGCCGGGTCGGGCGTAGGAAGGCGTGATGAACTATCGTCACGCCTTCCATGCCGGCAACTTCGCCGACGTTCTCAAGCATGCGGCGCTCGTCCGCATCTTGCTGCATCTTGGCGAGAAGCCGGCGGCCTTCCGGGTGATCGACACCCATGCGGGTGCCGGTCGCTATGACCTCGCGGCCGCGCCTGCGGCGCGCACCGGCGAGTGGCGCGACGGGATCGGCCGCCTGCTCGATGCGAAGCTGCCCGACGATGTACGCGCCCTCCTCGCGCCATATCTCGCGGCGGTCGCGGCGGCGAATGGCGATGGCGGCAAGCTGCGCCACTATCCGGGCTCGCCGCTCATCGCCGTGAGCCTGATGCGGCCGCAGGACCGCCTGGTCGCCTGCGAATTGGAGCCGGGTGCCGCGTCGACGCTTGCCGCCAACCTGCGCCGCGACCGCCGCGCCCGTGCGGTCGCGATCGACGGCTGGACCGCGCTCAACGCCTTTGTGCCGCCCAAGGAGCGGCGCGGCCTCGTGGTGATCGATCCGCCGTACGAGGACAAGAACGAATTCGTCCGTCTCGCCGACGCGCTCACGGCTGCGCAACGCAAATGGGCGACCGGTGCCTTTCTCGTCTGGTATCCGATCAAGGACAGGGTCGGCCCCGATCGGCTCGCGTCCATGCTGCGACGCAGCAGCGCCAGCAAGAACTCACCGAAGATCCTGCGGGCCGAGCTCGAATGGGCGCCGGACGCCGGGCGTGCGGGCCTTGCGGGCGCGGGCCTGATCATCGTCAATCCGCCCTGGCGGCTCGACGACGAGCTCGGGCGACTGCTGCCAAGCCTGCGCGCCGCCATGGCGCCGCCGGCCGGCGGCCGGGCGAAAGTCGATTGGCTCGCGGGCGAAAAGTAAAACGTAGCCCGCGCCCTTTTTCGGGCCTTTTTACCGTACCGGATTGTATGTTAGTGTCCCACGGGGCTTTGACGTTCCACCCCCTGTGGGGGGCGGCGGTATGTCCGAGGCCGGAGTAGGCCGAAGCTTTTCCCGTCGTGAATGTCCAGCCGAGCCGTCGAGCCGTGGGGGCCGACGGCGGAGCAACCACGGGGAGGAGTTTCCCGATGGCAATGACCGGTACGGTCAAATTCTTCAATGGCGAACGCGGCTATGGCTTCATCAAGCCGGATGACGGCGGACGCGACGTATTCGTGCACATCACCGCGGTGGAGCGCGCCGGCCTGAAATCACTCAACGAGGGCCAGCGCATCAGCTTCGACGTGGAGCCCGACAAGAAGGGCAAGGGACCAAAAGCCGTCAATCTCGTCGTCACTGGTTGACGACGCCGGCTTGGCGCCCATCGATCGTTCGCTCGACCGGCCGCGCGGGCCGGTGCTTTTTGCTATTACGGTCGGCAATTGACGTCATCTGCGCGCGCAATCTCGCTCGCACGAGCGACCTTGGCTTGCCGATCATCGACCTCGCCGTATAGAAACGCCGAACGAACATCCGGCCGTGCAGGTCGGGTCCGTCGTCATTTCCAAGGATTGGCATCCCATGATCCTGCGCTCGTCTCCCGCATCGCCGTTCGCCCGCAAGGTCCGCCTGGCCGCGATCATGCTCGGTCTCGACAGCCGGATCACCGTGACGGGGGCCGACACCGTCGATCCCGCCGACACGGTGCGAAAGCAGAACCCGCTCGGCAAGATCCCGGCGCTCGTGCTCGACGACGGCCTCGTGCTGTTCGACTCCCGCGTCATCCTCGAATATCTCGATCATCTCGCGGGCGGCGGCCGCATCATTCCGGCCGAGCCCAAGGCGCGCTTCGCGGCGCTGCGCCTGCAGGCGCTCGCTGACGGCATCATGGATGCCTCGATCCTGCAGGTGTACGAGGGCCGTTGGCGTGATTCCGCCAAGCACGAGCCGAAATGGGTCGAGCATCAGGCCGGCAAGGTGGAGCGGGCGCTCGCCTCGCTCGAGGCCGCGCCACCCGGGCGCGACGCGACGCCGACCGTCGGGCAGATCGCGCTTGCCTGCGCGCTCGCCTATCGCGACTTCCGCTTCCACGGCTCCTGGCGCAAGGACCATCCGCGGCTGGTGAAATACCTCGAGGATTTCGCCGCCGCCGTTCCGGGTTTCGCCGCGACCGCGCCGCCGGCCTGACACCTCATTGCGTCGCCACTAAAACGAAGAGCCCCGGACCATACGGTCCGGGGCTCTTGTTGTCCGGATGCCGGATCGATCAGAAGTGGACGTTCACGCCGCCGCGGATGACGTCCGCGCTGAAGCCCACATTGTCGCTGACCGCGCCGTTGCAGTTGAGACCGCACTGGAAGCTGCCGAGGTCGTAGTGGAGATATTCGACCTTGGCGGTCACGTTATTGACGACCGCGAACTCGACACCGAAGCCGGCCGTCCAGCCGATCTGGGTGCTGCTCATGCCGGTGAAGCCGGGGTGGCTCGCCTTCACGTCGCCGAAGGCCGCGCCGCCGGTGATGTAGGGCATCCAGCGATCGAACGCGTAGCCGACGCGACCGCGCGCGGTGCCGAGCCAGGTGTTCTCGCTGGTGCAGCCGGCGCCGCAGAAGGTCGTCGTGGTGCCCTTGATGTCGGCCCAGTCGATGTCGCCTTCGAGGCCAAGCACCCAGGTGCCGTACTGCCAATTATAGCCGACCGTGCCGCCGACCATGCCGCCCGAGACGTCGAAGCTGCCGGTCGTATCCCAGGCCGAGCTGCCCCAGCCGCCGCCGCCGTTGATGCCGACGTAGAAGCCGGTCCAGTTGTAGTAGGGCGCCATGTAGGGCGGCGCCTTGGTGACCATCGGCCGCGGCAGGTCGGCCGCGTTCGCCAGACCGGCCATTGCCAGCACCGCGACGCTCGCGAGCAGAAAACGCTTCATAACCCATCCTCCTGTATTAACCCTCGGACCCAAAGTATTCGATCGCGCGGGCCTGTCTAGTGCAGGAAAGACACACCCAAAGCACGGAAAAATCCATGGTAGATGATTGGTTTACATGCCGAATTTCGCCCATGTATTGCCTCAGTTCGGCCGCTTTGGAACCTCGAATCCGAGCTGAGCTCGGTGAGTTCCATAGTTACCAAAAATTAATACTTGGGAGGACTTCGGCTGATTCCCCATGCTTTCAGGCCGTCAACGAGAAGTAAGCCCAATCGTTCCACACCGGGCGCCGTCAAAAGCGATAATTCACGCCGAACCGTACGATGTTCGACTCAAAGCCGGTGTTGCCGAACAGCACGTAGCGCTGGTCCGACAGGTCCACGAACAGATATTCGGCCTTCACCGACCAGTTGGGCGTGAGAGCGACCTCGAGACCGCCACCGGCGGCCCAGCCGACATGCAGGTTCGACTCACGCACGCTCCCGGTCTCGACCCTTCCGCCGCCATAGGCGAGGCCGAAGGTTGCGTACAGCATCACGTTGTCCATTGCGTAGCCGACGCGGCCGCGCAACGTCCCGAACCAGGGGTTGGAGAACTTCCAGGCCGCGAACCGGTCGTCCGCGTCGGAGCCCTGCAGATCCGCCTCCGCGCCGGCGACCAGCGCGCCGAATTGCCAGTTGTAGCCGCCCTGCAGGCCGCCCGTGATTCCATCGACCCCGCTGGTCGCGTGGGTCGCCGTGCCCCATTGGTAGCCGAGGTTGACGCCGATATAGGGCCCGATCCAGTTGTAGGTCGGATAGGGCGGTGCGACCGCGTAAGGGCCGCGCGGAATGTCGGCGGCGCGTGCCGCCGCTCCGCTCATCGCAAGGCCGAGCGCAAGAGTACCGATCGCCGCGTTGATCCGCATTGGCTCCTCCCGCTCGCGCGGGCCGGTACAAGCATGGTCGCCGGTCTGTGCCCCGGCGCGCTCACGTCGCCAGTGGCGCCGCCCGCGAGGCAAAAGATCGATGTCTTCGCGAATTGGATTTTATTGCGATGGCGTCGTTAAGCGCCGGTGAAGCAACCCGTCGCGATCCTCGTTTACCTTAAGCATTGGTTTCCGCCTCTTCGCCGCGACCGGCCGTGACGATATGCTGTGACCTGCAGGATCAAGGTGGAGTTGCACGTCACATGGCCGAGCCGGCCGGACCTCACCGCGCCGCCCTCGTCACCGGGGGTGCGCAACGCATCGGCCGCGCGATTGCGGTCGCGCTGGCGCAGCGCGGCTACGCGGTCGCGATCCAGGTTCGGCGATCGCGCGCGGCGGCGGAAGCGACGGTTGCCGAGATCGCCACTGCCGGCGGCCGCGCGGCCGTCGTCGAGGCCGACCTTGCCGATCATGCCGCGGTGCTGCGCCTCGTTCCGGCAGCGGCGGCCGCGGTCGGCCCGCTCACGCTCCTCGTCAACAATGCGGCCGAGTTCGAGCCCGACGAGATCGGGCATCTTGATCGCGAGCGCTTCGATCGTCACATCGCGGTCAACCTGCGCGCGCCGATCTTCCTCGCCGAGGCATTTGCGGCGCAGCTTCCTGCCGGCGCGAGCGGCGCGATCGTCAACCTGCTCGACCAGCGCGTCTTCAAGCCGACCCCACGGTTCCTGTCGTATGGCTTGGCCAAGAGCGCGCTGCATGCCGCGACCACGACGCTCGCGCAGGCGCTCGCGCCGCGCATCCGGGTGAATGCCGTCGCGCCCGGGCCGACCCTGCCGAGCCCGCGACAGGACGCGCAGGCTTTCACGCGGCAGGTGCGCGCCCTGCCGCTCGATGCCGGCCCCACCCCGCAGGATGTCGCGGACGCCGTGCTCTATCTGGCGACCGCGCGCAGCGTGACCGGGGTCACCATTGCGGTTGACGGCGGCCAGCATTTGGCCTGGCGCACCCTCGACGCTGCCGAGGTCGAAGAATAACGCGCTTGCGTTTGCGTCGGGCGCGCACGACTTCTAGTGCCATGGACAACTCGAAGAAGAACATCGAGCCCGAGCTCGACCTCCCCGATGAGGAGGATGACCAGACGCTGCCGGAGGCGGCCGAGGAGGCCAGCGGCCCCGAACCGTTCGCGCCGGGCTCACTCGGCGCGGGTCGCACCGTGATCGCGCGGCACGCCAAGCTCGCGCCGACCTCGCCGGGCGTCTATCGCATGATCGGCGCGTCGGGCGAAGTGCTCTATGTCGGCAAGGCAAAGAGCCTGAAGAAGCGCGTTCTCGCCTATGCGCGCCCGACCGGTCACGACCAGCCGCATCGCCCGCATGATTGCGGCAACGACCGCGCTCGAGTAGTTCGTCTCGACCGGCAGCGAGACCGAGGCCCTGCTGCTCGAGGGCGAACCTGATCAAGCGGCTGCGGCCGCGCTTCAACGTGCTGCTGCGCGACGACAAGTCGTTCCCCTACATTCTCATCACGGGCGATCACGTCGCGCCGCAGTCCTCAAGCATCGCGGCGCGCGCAACCGTCAAGGGCGACTACTACGGCCCGTTCGCCAGGCCGTGAACGCCGTCAACCGCACCATCACGGCGCTCGAGCGCGCCTTCCTGATCCGCTCATGCTCGGACGCGGTCTACGAAAGCCGCACGCGGCCGTGCCTGCTGCACCAGATCAAGCGCTGCGCGGCGCCGTGCACCGGCGAAATCGCGCATGTCGACTACGCCGAGCTCGTGCGCGAGGCTAAGGCGTTCCTGTCTGGCCGCAGCGGCGCCGTGAAGGACGCGCTCGCGCACGAGATGGAGGCGGCAAGCGCCGCGCTCGATTTCGAGCGCGCCGCCGTGCTGCGCGACCGCCTGGCGGCGCTCGCGGCCGTGCAGTCGCATCAGGGCATCAATCCGCGCGGCGTCGAGGAGGCCGATGTCTTTGCCGTGCACCAGGAGGGCGGCTTCAATTGCATCGAGGTCTTCTTCTTCCGCACCGGCCAGAACTGGGGCAATCGTGCCTATTTTCCGCGTGCCGACCGCTCGCTCGAGGCCGGCGAGGTGCTCGGCGCCTTTCTCGCCCAGTTCTACGACGACAAGCCGCCGCCGCGCTGCGTCTTCGTCTCGCACGAGATCCCCGACCGCGCGCTGCTCGCCGCGGCGCTCACCATCAAGAGCGGCCGCAAGGTCGAGGTGGCGCGGCCGATCCGCGGCGAGAAGAACGACCTGATCGATCACGCCATGGCCAATGCGCGCGAGGCGCTCGGCCGCCGGCTCGCGGACACCGCCTCGCAGCAGCGTCTGCTCGCCGGGCTTGCCGATGCCTTCGGCCTCGCGCGCGCGCCGCGGCGTATCGAGGTCTACGACAACAGCCATATCCAGGGTACGAACGCGGTCGGCGCGATGATCGTCGCCGGGCCGGAAGGGCTGCGCAAGAACCAATATCGCAAGTTCAACATACGCTCCGCCGATCTGACCCCGGGCGACGACTACGGCATGATGCGCGAGGTGCTGACGCGGCGCTTCAAGCGGCTGATGGCGGAAGCGCCCCGTGCCCCGGGTCTCGCCGAGCCGGTGGCCGCGTTCGCGGCCGCTCCCGAGGTCGCCGCGATCGTCGATGCGTCCGGCGAAGGGGAGGCTGATGCGCCAGAGGCCGAAGCGCCGTGGCCCGATCTCGTGCTCATCGACGGGGGCGAGGGCCAGCTCACGGCCGCCCGCGAGACACTCGCTGGCCTCGGCATCGCCGACGTGCCGCTCGTCGCCATCGCCAAGGGTCCTGACCGAGACGCGGGCCGCGAGACCTTCCACGCGCCCGGCAAGCCAAGCTTCAAGCTGCCGCCGCGCGACCCGGTGCTCTATTTTGTCCAGCGGCTGCGCGACGAGGCGCATCGCTTCGCGATCGGCTCGCACCGCGCCCGGCGCAAGCGCGATATCCGCGAGGCCGGCCTGCAGGAAATCCCCGGCATCGGCCCGACGCGCAAGCGCGCGCTGCTGCGCCACTTCGGCACGCTGCGCGAAATCGAGCGCGCCTCGCTCGCCGATCTCGCGCGTGTGCCCGGCGTCAATGCCGAGACGGCGCGGCGCATCTTCGATTTCTTCCACGAGGCGGGACGCTAGGCGCCGCCCCGTGCTCGGCCGCCCTCAGCTCTTGGGGCCGTAGATCTTCACGCAGACATCGAGCCGCTCGAGCACGCCGCCGATATCGCTCAGGTCGAAGCGGATCGCGTGCCCGGCGACCGTCGCCTCGAGGCTCTTCGCGTCGCGCAGCGCCGCGATCATGTCGGGATCGAGCTTGGCGACATTGACATGGAAGTCCGACAGCACGTCGCCCGGCACGGATACGGCCGCGCGGTGATCGAGCTTGAGGCGGACGGTCGTGTCGCCGCGCGTCAACGTGCGCGGGTCATAGAAGACGAGCAGACCGATGTGCCCGGCCGCATCGCGCGTGATGCCGAGCATCTCGTAGGGCGAGGCGGTGAGCGCCTGGACCGACCGGTTATAGAGCACGCAGCGATCGAACTTGTTGTCGGAGTCGCGCATGGCGAACCCCTCCCAGCTTCCCTGGGAGATCAGGTTCTGCGCCCCCGCGTATCCGGCCAGGAGCAGCATGGGGACCAGCGCGCCTATCGACCCGCGTTTCACCGCGTCAATCCTCCTCTTCACGCCGCGGCAATCTGGCGGAGGTCGCGGCCGAGGACAAGTTTTCGTGTGGGGTTGGCGCATGTGCCGCGGGACGGCTATTGTGGGGCTATGGATGTGACCACGACGCAGCGTCTGCCGGCGCGGCCGTTGGCGTTGCCCAACCTGCTGACCTATGCGCGGATCGTCGCGGTTCCGGCCGTGGTGGCCTGCATGTATTGGCACATCCTGGGCGGCGGCCTTTGGCTGCGCTGGGTCGCGCTGGCGATCTTTGTCGCGGCGGCGATCACCGATTTCCTCGATGGCTATTTCGCGCGCATCCTGGCGCAGCAGTCGACCTTCGGCCGCATGCTCGATCCGATCGCCGACAAGCTGCTGGTTGCCTCCTGCCTGCTGATGCTCGCGGCCGACGACACCATCAAGGGCTGGACCATCTGGGCCGCGATCGTGATCCTCTGCCGCGAGATCCTGGTGTCCGGCCTGCGCGAATATCTGGCCGAGCTACGCGTCAGCGTGCCGGTGACGCAGCTCGCCAAATGGAAGACCACGGTGCAGCTTGTGGCCATCGGCTTCCTGCTCGCCGGGCAGGCCGGCGACGACTTCGTCGGCACAAGGATCGGCCGCGAAACGTCCGTGATCACCCAGATCGGCATCGGCCTGCTGTGGCTTTCCGCGCTGGTAACCCTATATACGGGCTGGGACTATTTCCGCGCCGGCGTGCGGCATCTGATCGACGAATGAGCGTGACGCTTCGTTATTTCGCCTGGGTGCGCGAACGGATCGGCAAGACCGAGGAGGTCGTCGATCTGCCGAGCGGCGTTCGCACGGTTGGCGATGTCGTTGCTTGGCTCGCGGGTCGCGGCGAGGAATATGCGCATGCGTTCGAGAATCCGAAGATTGTGCGCGCCGCGATCGATCGCGCTCACGCACGGGCTGATGCCGCGATCGGCGGCGCGCGCGAAATCGCGTTCTTTCCGCCGATGACGGGCGGCTAGCGCATGATCCCGAAAAGTGGACGCCGGTTTTCGGAAAAGATCATGCGCCAAAAAAGGATATCATGACCGTCCGCCTGCAGCGCGAAGACTTCGATGCGGCCGTGGAGGCCGCCAAACTCACACATGGGCGCACGGACGTTGGTGCCGTCGTGACGTTCACCGGAATCTGCCGCGACCATGAGGCGGGTCAAGGCGTCACCGCGCTCACGCTCGAGCACTATCCCGGCATGGCCGAGGAGGAGATCGCCCGCCATGTCGAGGAAGCGAAGGCGCGCTGGCCCCTGCTCGGCGTCATGGTCATCCACCGCTACGGCCGGCTGGTGCCTGGCGACAATATCGTGCTGGTGGTGGCGGCCTCGGCGCATCGCGCCGCGGCGTTCGCGGCGGCCGATTTCCTGATGGACTACCTCAAGGCGCGCGCGCCGTTCTGGAAGCAGGAAGAGCGCGCGCGCGGGACCGCATGGGTCGAGGCGAAACAATCCGACGACGTTGCGGCCGAGCGCTGGGAGAAACCGAAGGCCGCCGAGTAGGGTGGGCAAATCAAAGGCGCGCAACGCGCGCCGTGCCCACATGTGACTCAGCTGGTGGGCACGCTTCGCTTTGCCCACCGTACGGCTTCGGCGGACGTATGGATGACCCAGTCGCCCAACGCGCCTAAAACACGCGATGGACCCAACCGTGCGGATCGGGGGCGCGGCAGCGCTGGATGTCGACCAGGGTCGCGCGTAGCCTCTCGGTCTGGCCGCTCGAGCCGCCGTTGCCGATCGTGAAGCTGCCGCCGTCGAACTTGACGCTGCCGATCGACGTCAGCACCGCGGCAGTGCCGCAGGCGAAGGTCTCTCTGAGCCGGCCGCTGGCGGCGTCCTCGCGCCATTGGCTGAACGCGTAGGGCTCCTCGCGAACCTTGATGCCCGTGTCGTTCGCCACCGTGATGATCGAGGCGCGCGTGATGCCGGGCAGGATCGTGCCGCCGATCGGCGGCGTCTGCATCGAACCGTCGTCGAACACGAAAAAGATGTTCATGCCGCCGAGCTCCTCGATCCAGCGCCGCTCGACGGCATCGAGGAACACCACCTGCTCGCAGCCGTGCTTGGCGGCCTCGAGCTGCGCCAGCAGGCTGGCCGCGTAATTCCCGCCGCACTTCGCCGCACCGGTGCCGCCCGGCGCGGCGCGCGTAAGGTCCTGCGACACCCACACCGACACCGCGCTGTCCTTCGACTTGAAATACGAGCCGACCGGTGAGGCGATCACGAGGAAGAGATACTCCGCCGACGGCTTGACGCCGAGAAAGACCTCGCTCGCGAACATGAAGGGCCGCAGATAGAGACTGCCGTCCCCCTCCGGGATCCAGTCGCGGTCGATCTTGACCAGCGCGTCGAGCGCCCCGACGAACGCATCCTGTGGTAGGATCGGCATGGCCAGGCGCTCGGCCGACGTTCTGGAAGCGCCGCGCGTTCGCCTCGGGGCGGAACATCACGGCGCCGCCGTCGGCCGTGCGATAGGCCTTCAGGCCCTCGAAGATCTGCTGGCTGTAGTGCAGCACTGCCGCTGCCGGGTCCATCGGAATGGCGGCTCGCGCCGTGATCTTGGCGTCGTGCCAGCCCTTGCCCTCGCGGTACCGGATCGCGGCCATATGGTCGGTGAAAACGCGACCGAAACCCGGATCCTGCAGGACGGCAGTGCGCCGGTCCGGCGGCGTCGGCGCGGGGTGCGGTTGGGTCACAAAGGTGAGAGGCGAAGACACGGTCGCATGCTCCTTGGGCGGGTGACCGCCGCTTTCCTTGTTTCGGGCGCTTTTGCCTCGGGTCGCAAGTCCCGTTATGTTTCCCGCGTCTATAAGACCTGCTCGGCGGTACAAACCGATCGGGGCCGGTTCGGATCGCGAGCACGATCATTTCGCGAAAGCCGGGCATTGGGTAACAAACAAACCAAAATATGTCAACATGGCTGACATAAATGTGACCGCAGCCGCCCGACGCCCGGCGTCGGCCGATAGCGACGCGAGGCAGGCTGCCGAGCCGATCTGGGACCTGATCGAGCTCCTGTTCTTCGCCTACCGAGATTTTGTCGGCGATCCGGACGACGTGCTCGCCAAGTTCGGGTTCGGCCGCGCGCATCACCGCGTGCTGCACTTCGTCAACCGCAACCCCGGCATGAAGGTTGCGGCATTGCTCGATATCCTCAAGATCACCAAGCAGTCGCTCGGCCGCGTGCTCAAGCAGCTCATCGACGAGGGTTACATCGAGCAGAGGGAAGGCGAGCGCGACCGTCGCCAGCGCCTTCTCCACGCGACCCCGAAGGGCGCCGAGCTGGCGTTGCGGCTCGCCCGCCTGCAGACCACGCGCATCGCCCGCGCGCTCGGCGAGGTCGGGCCCGGCGCGCACGAAGCGGCGCGCAAGTTCCTTACCGCGATGATCGACGTCGAGGGCCGCAGCGGCGTTCTACGGCTGGTCGATCGCCTCGAGCGTCCGCGTCGGCCGCGGTGAGAGCGGGGAAAGGGAGCATGTCCGTCCGCCTCGCCCAGCTGGCCGACAATGCGCCCCATCTCCTCGTGGTCGACGACGACCGCCGCATCCGTGACCTCCTGTCGCGCTTCCTGCACGGCGAGGGCTATCGCGTGACGACCGCCGACACGGCGGCCGAAGCCCGCGCCAAGCTCGAAGGCCTGCGCTTCGATCTGCTGATCCTCGACGTGATGATGCCGGGCGAAACCGGCTTCGACCTCGCCAAATCGATCCGCGGCAACTCGGCCGTGCCGATCCTCATGCTCACGGCGCGCGCCGAGAAGGAAAGCCGCATCGCCGGACTCGAGCTCGGCGCCGACGACTACGTGGCGAAGCCGTTCGAGCCGCGCGAGCTGTCGCTGCGCATCGCCAACATCCTCAAGCGCGCGAAGTCCGCCGCCGGCGCCGGCCGCGAAGTCCGTGCGCTTCGGCCCGTTCGTCCTCCACATCGGCCGCGGCGAGCTGCGGCGCGGCGAGGACGTCGTGCACCTCACCGACCGTGAGCGCGACATGCTGCGCATGCTCGCGGCCGCGCCCGGCGAGACGGTGACGCGGCTCGCGCTCGCCGGCAACGGCGCCTCGCCGGGCGAGCGTGCGGTCGACGTTCAGGTCAACCGCCTGCGCCGCAAGATCGAGACCGACCCGGCCAATCCCTTGTTCGTGCAGACCGTGCGCGGCATCGGCTATCGCCTGGTGGTGTCGACATGACCACCATCGACACCGGACTGGCCCGCCTGCGCATCGCGGCGCATCGCGTCTACGACGCCTGGGACCGCTTCGGCGCCCTCATCAAGGGCATGATGCCGACGGGCCTCTATGCCCGCTCGCTTCTCATCATCATCGTGCCGATGGTGCTGCTGCAGTCGGTGGTCGCGTTCGTATTCATGGAGCGCCACTGGAACACGGTGACGCGGCGTCTCTCGGCCGCCGTCACGCAGGACATCGCGGCGCTCATCGAGATATACAAGGTCTATCCGCACGACGCGGACAATGCGCGCATCCGCCGCATCGCCGCCGAGCGGCTCCGCCTGCAGGTCGATTTCCTGCCCGCGACCGACATGCCGCCGGTCGGGCCGAAGCCGTTCTTCTCGTTGCTCGACCAGGCGCTGTCGGAGGAGATCCGCAAGCAGATCGGCCGGCCCTACTGGCTCGACACCGTCGGCAACTCCTCGATCGTCGAGATCCGCATCCAGCTCGACGACGCCGTGATGCGCGTGTTCGCACGGCGCAACGCCGCCTATGCGTCGAACTCGGAGATCTTCCTGCTGTGGATGGTCGGCACCTCGCTGGTGCTGCTCACCGTCGCGATCCTGTTCCTGCGCAACCAGATCCGGCCGATCCTGCGCCTTTCGGAGGCGGTCGAGAGCTTCGGCAAGGGCCGCGACGTGCCCAACTTCCGCCCGCGCGGCGCGCGCGAGGTGCGACGCGCCGCCTCCGCCTTCATCGAGATGAAGGCGCGCGTGGAACGCACCATCGACCAGCGCACCACCATGCTGGCCGGCGTCTCGCACGATCTGCGCACGGTGCTCACCCGCTTCAAGCTCGAGCTGGCGCTGATCGGCGACTCGCCCGAGGCCGAGGCGATGAAGCGCGATGTCGACGAGATGGGGCGCATGCTGGAGGCCTATCTCGCTTTCGCGCGCGGCGACGGCGGCGAGCAGTCGGAGCCGACCGACATGGAGGCGTTCCTCGACGAGCTCAAGACCGATGCTGAGCGACACGGACACAAGACCGCCGTCGTGTTCCACGGCTATCCGGTCGTGACCGTGCGGCCGAATGCCTACAAGCGCTGCCTCGCCAATCTGGTGTCGAACGCGGCGCGTCATGCCGATTCGATCGCCATCACGGGCCATCGCGACCATCGCTGGTTGACCGTCACGATCGATGACGACGGGCCGGGCATCCCGCCGCATCTGCGCGAGGACGTGTTCAAGCCGTTCCTGCGTCTCGATGACGCGCGCAACCAGGACGAAGGCGGCACCGGCCTCGGCCTGGCGATCGCGCGCGACATCGCGCGCTCGCATGGCGGCGACATCATCCTCGGCGAGAGCCCGCTCGGCGGATTGCGCGCGACGGTGCGGATTCCGGTCTGAGCGGAGGCACGCGCGCGCTCAAGTCCGCGTGAGTGGTGCTGCACTTGCTGATCGTGCCTGCTACATTATGCGCATGACGACTCACGGCTACACGATTTTCGATACCGCAATCGGGCGTTGCGGCATCGCCTGGAACGAGCGCGGCATCGTCGCCGCCGGCCTGCCTGAGGCCGATGACGCCAAGTTGTGCGCGCGGCTGCTGCGGCGATGCCCGGGCGCGCGCGAGCAGACGCCCCCGCCGGCGGTGCAGCACGCGATCGATGGGGTCATCGGGCTGCTGGCCACGGGTAGGGCAGACCTGTCCGACATCGCGCTCGACATGGAAACGGTGCCGGAGTTCAACAAGCGCATCTATGAGATCGCGCGAACAATCGCGCCGGGGTCGACCTTGACCTATGGCGACATTGCGGCGCGACTGGGCGGTGGGCCCGAGCTCGCGCGCGACGTTGGAACGGCCATGGGGCAGAACCCGTTTGCGCCGATCGTGCCGTGCCATCGCGTGGTCGCGGCCGGCCGCAAGGCCGGCGGCTTCTCGGCGCGCGGCGGGGTGAATACGAAGCTGCGTTTGCTCGCAATCGAGGGCGCGCAGGTCGAGGGCACGCTGCCGCTGTTCGAAAGGGCGGGCGGAAGAGCGGGTTGACCGTCAGGCCCTGACGGTCGCCTCGTCGTCGCGCTCGTCGTCCCGGTGCCGGCGGCGACGCCTTCCGAAGCTCGGGACGAAGCGGCATAGCTCATCGACCAGACCCATCAGGCGGGCGCCCCGTCCGAGCGCGCGATCGAGCTCGGCCATGGTGCGCGCGTGGCCCTCGTCGTCATCATTCACGAAGGTGCGCAGCACGCGCGCGAACATGATGGCGAGGCCCTGCGCGCGCAGCATGCCGCGCGGTCCCGATGAATGAATGTCGGCCGCCGCCAGCATCCACTGCTGCGAGCGCACCCCCATGGCGTTGAGCGCGAATGCGAGCCCCGGATTGCGGCGGGCCGAGCGCAGCAGCGAGTGCATCGCCTCCTTGTGCGGCGCGAGCAATTCGATCCGCCGCATCAGCACGTCGAACAGGCGCTCGCGCGGCGGCTCCTCGCGCATGTCGCCTTCGCCGCCGTCGAGCACGGCGCGGTCGATCGCCTTGAAGTGCGCCGCAAGGATCGCCAACGTCGAGGGAAATTCGCCGCGCAACGCGCCGAGCGTGATGCCGGCGCGCGCCGCGATCTCGGCAAGATCGATCCGCTCGATCGACTTTTCGGCGAGCAGGGTCATCAGGGCGGCGATGATGCGCTCACGATCGCTGCCGGTCGGGATTGCGGGCGGGTCGGCTTTCGCGCGGGCAGGCTTGCGGGCCATGGCGGCCTCCTGGTGAGGTGACTGCTGCCCGAAATGTAGTCTGCCGAAGGCGGCCGTTCCAGGGCCGGAGGTTACCCCGCCAGTTCGCGTCCGCGCCGCGTCGCGGCGGCGACCGCCCGCTCCATGACCGGATCGAGGCCATCGCGCGCCATCAGCACGTCGAGCGCCGCTGCCGTCGTACCGCCCGGCGACGTGACGTTCTGGCGCAGCGTCGCGGCCTCGAGCGGCGAGCGATGGAGCAGCTCGCCCGCGCCCGCGACCGTCGCGCGCGCAAGCCGCGCCGCGAGGTCGGCCGGCAGCCCGGCTGCTGCACCAGCGCGCGCGAGGCTCTCGGCCAGCAGGAAGACGTAAGCCGGTCCCGAGCCCGACACCGCGGTCACCGCATCCATGAGCGCCTCATCGGCAACCCATTCGACGGGGCCTGCCGCCCGCAGCAGCGTATCGGCCAGCTTTCGCTGCGCCGTGCTGACGCGCGCATTGGGAACCGCCACGCTGATGCCGCGACCGATCGCGGCCGGTGTATTCGGCATGGCACGCACGAACGCGGTCCGGGCGGGCAATAGCTTTTCCAGAAACGCGAGCGTCCGCCCGGCCATGATCGAGATCACGACAGTGTCCGGGCGCGCGAGCCGCGCCAGCGACGGCACGACCTCCGGCGCGACCTGCGGCTTGACGGCGATCACGATCGCGGTCGCCGCGATGGTATCGAGCGCCGGATTGATGCGCAGGCCGCGCTGGCCGAGCGTGATGATCTCCGGCGCCGGTTGCGGCTCGAGCGCGACGATGTTGTCGAACTTCAGGCCGAGCCGATGCCAGCCTTCGAGCATCGCGCCGCCCATCTTGCCGGCGCCGACGAGGACGAGCGTCCCGTTGAAATCGGCAAGGGTCTGTTCCATCGGCCACCTTTCCAGCCAACGCGAATGGCGAGTAGCGAATGCGAGTACTCAGGTCTATTCGCTATTCGCTACTCACTATTCGCGGCTGAGGAGGTGGGCACGAGCGGTCGAGGTGCGACACGCCTCAGGCCTCGCCGGAGGTCTCGAACATGGTCGCGTCGAGCGCCTCGGTGGCGCTCTTGCCGGCCCAGACCACGAACTGGAAGGCCTGGAAATAGCGCTCGCAGGCGTCAAGCGCGGTTCCGAGTGCCGACTCGCATTGTGGGCTCGACGCCGCCATGCCGCCGGTGAGCAGCAGCGCGTGACGGAACATCACCAGGCCGTCGTTGACCCAGAGGTCGAAATGCCCGACCCAGAGCTGCTCGTTCACCTTGGCGACGAGCTCCATCACCTCGTTGCGTCGCGCCAGCGGGACCCTGAGCTCGAACGCGCAGGCGAGATGCAGCGCCTCGATATCGCTCATCCAGGTGAACGAGACCTGGTAGTCCGCCCACTTGCCGGCCACCACGAGGGTAACCTCGTCCTCGCTCGCGCGCGCGAACGACCAGTCGTGCGTGGTCGCCATGCGCTCGACAACGTCGACCGGATTGAATCGATGCTCTTCCGCATAGTCGCTGAGGGACATGCCGTTTTCCACCTTGCTGCCGCTTGATAGCGGATGCCGACGCATCCGACGCTCACGCGACGCAACGGTACGGCCGCGCAAGAGGCGGGCACTCGACCGGGGCCATTCAACCGGGCCAAGGTGACGCAGTCCCGCGGGCGCTGAGCAGCTTGACCGGCGACCGCCAAAATCACCTGCGAATCGACTATAACCGCTCGGAGTCCAGCGGCCAAAATGCCTTGAATCATCTCAATTCAAGTTTCTGTGGAATCCTGCGGTCCGCGACGCGGTCCGTCCACAGGGGGCGTGCGACACGTTGACTCGGAAAGATGCGCGCCGCGCTGGTGGCGGGTCAGTCGAACAGGCTCGACACCAACTCTTCGGCCGCCGTACGGGCGATCGCCTCGCCGATGAGGGTCGCGATCGACAGCACGCGGATGTTGGCGGCGACCCGCACGGCCTCGGTCGGCTGGATCGAATCGGTGATCACCAGCTCCTTGAGCCGCGAGGCGGTAATGCGCGCCACCGCGCCGCCCGACAGCACGCCATGCGTGATGTAGGCCGAGACCGCCGTCGCACCCTTGTCCATCAGCGCGTCGGCCGCGTTCACCAGGGTTCCGCCCGAATCCACGATGTCGTCAATCAGGATGCAGGTGCGGCCTTCCACGTCGCCGATCACGTGCATCACTTCGGATTCGCCCGGACGCTCGCGCCGCTTGTCGATGATGGCGAGCGGCGCATTGATGCGCTTGGCGAGGCCGCGCGCCCGCAACACGCCGCCAACGTCGGGCGACACCACCATCACCTTGGCAAGATCGAACCGATCGCGGATGTCGCGCACCATCTCGGGCGAGGCGTAGAGATTGTCGGTGGGGATGTCGAAGAAGCCCTGGATCTGCCCGGCGTGCAGGTCGAGCGTCAGCACCCGGTCGGCGCCCGCATTGGTGATCAGGTTGGCGATGAGCTTGGCCGAGATCGGCGTGCGCGATCCGGTTTTGCGGTCCTGCCGCGCATAGCCGAAATAGGGGACCACCGCCGTGATGCGGCGGGCCGACGAGCGGCGCAGCGCATCGATGATGATCAGCAGCTCCATCATGTGGTCGTTCGCCGGGAAGGACGTCGATTGCAGCACGAAAACGTCGGCGCCGCGCACGTTCTCGAGGATCTCGACGAAGATCTCCATGTCGGCGAAGCGCCGCACGACCGCCTTGGCGAGCGGGCTTTTCAGGTAGGCGGCGATCGCCTCGGCGAGGCGCGGATTCGAGTTGCCGGCGACGAGCTTGATCGCTCCGTTCTTAGCCGCCATTCCCCGCCTCCTTCCGTACGGCATGATGCGCTGCCGACGGCCGGCGCCGTGATAACAAGGAGCCTATGCCCGTGGCAATACGAGGGTATTCGTTGTCCCGAAACTTTCTCGCGGACCGCCGCGCGCCCCGCGCGGTGTGCTATCGAGCGCCGCCCGCGTAGGCGAGCGACGATGCCCCGGCGGTCGCGCGCGACGCGCCGTCGCCGAGGGCGGCGACGTTCGTGCCGCGATTGCTCGGGCCAGGCGGCGCAGCCGGCTGCGCGCCCGGCGCGGCCAGAAAGGCGGCGAGCTGGTCCATCCCGGTGCGCGCGATCCTGCGCAGCACCCCGTCATCGGCGGCCGCCCAGGTCCCTTGGCCGCCGGAACTCGCCAGTTCCTCGCCGCTTAGGCGCAGGGCACGCTGCTGATCCGCGTCGTACACGTCCCAGACCCAGGAGATCGCGGTGGTGCGGCGGCGGCCTTCGACCACGGCCGCGAGGTAGCCGCGCACGCGGTATTGCGCCGGCCCGTTGCGCGAGACCACGGCCATCTGGTGCGCCGTGGCCTCCTCGTTCAGATCCTGCACGAGCTTGTTAAAGATGCTCTCCGGCGGCCCGTCGATCGACTCGAACGCCACGGTCGCGCCGCGCACCGGAGCGGCGGCGATCGGCCCCTGCGGCGCCGTCGAGCAGCCTGCCGCACATAAGGCGAGCACGCCCGACGCCAGCAAGCCGACGCAGACCCGACCAGAAACACCGCGAAGCGCGCCGCTGGCGCGCCTGCTCCCGACCATCCCCATCCACTTCCCTGCGTCCGGCAACGACGTGCGTGAGCGCCTGTTTCTTGTTCGTCGCTGTCCGGCTGCCCGCCGATCCCCGAACTTCCGTACCCGGTCTCGACCGCCGGGTCCAGCGTGTAAACGATTTGTTAACCAATTGGGCGGAAGCGCTAGACCAGCGCGATCGCGTTGATATGCCTGCCATAATCGGGCTCGCCGCGATGCGTGGCGCGGCGGAAGCTGAAGAAGCGGCCCGGGTCCGCATAAGTGCATTCGGCTAGATCCTCGATCGTCCCGATGCCCGTGGCGGCAAGGCGGCTCGCTATATAGCCGGGCAGATCGAACAGCGCGTGGTTCGGCCGGGCCGCCGGGCGAAAGAAACGGTCGTTGTCTGGGTCGGCCGCGCAAAACCGCGCGACCAGCTCCGGGCCCACCTCGTAGCTCGGTTGCCGGATCATCGGCCCGAGCGCCGCGACGATGCGGCCGCGCTCGGCGCCGAGGCGCTCCATGGCGGCGATCACCGCGTCGGTGACGCCCGCCAGGGCGCCGCGCCAGCCCGCATGCGCGGCGCCGATCACACCCGCTGCGTGATCGGCGAGCAGGACGGGTCCGCAATCGGCCGTGCCGACGCCGATCGCGAGCCGCGACACGCGCGTCACCACCGCGTCGGCGCGCGGGCGCGTCTCCTGCGTCCACGCCGCATCGGCGACGACGACGTTGGCCGAGTGGATCTGGTACGGCGTGGCCAGCGCGTCGCGCGCGACGCCGAGCGCGGCCGCCATGCGGGCGCGGTTCTCGGCCACGTTCGCGCGATCGTCGTTCGAGCCGACGCCGCCGTTGAGGCTCGCATAGATGCCGGTCGACACGCCGCCCGCGCGGGTGAAGAAGGCGTGGCGGACGCCCGCGACCGCGGCCAGCGATGTCGCCTGCAGCATCACGCCTCGAATCCTGGCAGCGTCGTGATCCCGGGCGCCGACAGGGCCAGGACCTTGAACAGCGCGCCCATGCCGGCCGCGCCGCCCGCCGTGAGGCGGCCGAGCGCGATGTCGATCGCCCTGGCCTTGTCCGGCGGCGCCACCGCCTTGAGGTTGGTGGCGCGCTGCTCGATGCCGAGCCGGCGCAGGAACGTCGCCTGGTCGAGCGGCCCGTGCACGCGCGCGCCGATGCTGTCGGCCGCGGCGCCGAGCGCCTGGAAATCCACGTGGGCCGTGACATCGGCGAGTCCCGGCGCGACCAGCGGATCGGCCCGGCGCTGGCCGCGCAGCGCCTGGAAGGTGTCGCCGACCATGCTGTCGAGGTGGCCGTAATCGATGATGAGCGCCACGCCGCCGCCGCGCACCGCGCGCCGTCCGACCTCGAGGCCCAGCGCGTCGGCGCGCCATTCGTAGATCGAGCCGACCTCGGCCATGCGCACCTGCGCCGGCAAGGTCTGCTCGAAGAATTTGAGCGGCAGCGGCCCGACCCCGAACGTGAGTTTCCCTTGGGCGTCGACGCCGACGACGCGCTCGTGCCAGCCATCGGGCTGCTTGATCGACTGGTTGACCGGCAGCGCGTCGAAGAACTCGTTGGCGACGATGATCGCCGGGCCGTCCGGGACGTTGGCGAGCGCGTCGTGCCAGATCACCGTGACGTTGTGATTGGCGAAGGTCTGCTTCTGGCGCGCCAGCAGCACCGGGCTGGTCTCGACCAGGTGCACAACGATCGCCTTGCGGAAGTCCGGCATCACGTTGGCGGCGCGCAGCATGTCGAGCATCATGGTGCCGCGGCCCGGGCCGAGCTCGACCAGCCGGACATTGGCGGGCGCACCCATGCCGCGCCACACCGCCGCCGCCCACAGGCCAATCAGCTCGCCGAACATCTGGCTGATCTCCGGCGCCGTGATGAAATCGCCGGCGCTGCCGATCGGGTCGTTGGTGATGTAGTAGCCGTGCCGCGGGTGGCCGAGACAGAGGCCCATGAATTCCGACACCGGCATCGGTCCCGCCAGCGCGATCAGCCGGCGGATCTCGGCTTCGAGCGGACTGGCGTCGGCCATCACTTGCTCCGCAGCGGTTCGCCGCCCAGTGCGACGACCGCGAAGCCGACGCCGATGAGGAACAGCGGCACCGACAGCAGCTGCCCCATGGTTGCGCCGTGCCACAGGAAGCCGAGCTGCGCGTCCGGCTCGCGAAAAAGCTCGCAGAACGAACGCATGACGGCATAGATCATCGCAAACGCGCCGATGATCAGCCCGGGCCGCTTGAGCGCGCCGCAGCGGATCATCACGGCGAGGATCAGCAGCAGTCCGATGCCTTCAAGCGTTGCTTCGTAGAGCTGACTCGGATGACGTGGCAGCTGGTCCGGATCGGACGGAAACACCATGGCCCAGGGCACGTCGGTCGCGCGGCCCCACAGCTCGCCGTTCACGAAGTTGGCGAGACGGCCGAGAAAGAGGCCGATCGGGCCGACCGCGCAGGTGATGTCGCCGAGCGACAGGATCGAGATGTTGCGCTTGACCCCGAACAGGACGACCGCAAGCACGCAGCCGAGAAAGCCGCCATGGAACGACATGCCGCCGTTCCACACCTTCACGATCTCGACCGGGTGTGCGCGGAAGAACTCGAGGTTGTAGAAGAGCACATAGCCGATGCGCCCGCCGAGGATGATGCCAAGCGTCACCCACAGCACGAAGTCGTCGTAGTCCGCGACCGTGAATGGCGCCGGCCCGTCCCAGCGCCGCTCATTGCTGATGATCGCGCGGGCATAGAGCCAGCCGAACAGGATGCCGCAGATATACGCGAGCGCGTACCAGCGGATCGCAAACGGCCCGAGCTTCACCAGCACCGGGTTGAACTTGGGGTACGGCAGGACCGAGAGCGGCATGGAATCAGTCCGCTGGGAAAACGCATTGCGGTGATGCGGTAAGGCCCGGGTGGCGTCAAGAGTGGCGTCAAGGGTTGCGGCGGGGCACCCGGGACGCCATTCTGGCGGGACAGGCCCCTTGTCGACGCTGCCGGCGCGCGGAGGACGAACATGACGCAGACCCAGAACCGCTTCTTCGACGAGATGGCGCGACTGATGAACGACGCCGCCGGCGTCGCGTCCGGCATGCGGCGCGAGTTCGACACGCTGATGCGCACCCAGGCCGACCGTGTTCTGCGCGACCTCGACCTCGTCAAGCGCGAGGAGTTCGAGGCCGTCAAGGAGATGGCGCGGCTGGCGCGCGAGGAGAACGAGGCCCTGCAGGCGCGGATCGCGGCGCTCGAGGTGAAGCTCGCGGGCGCTGCCGGCGCGCCCAACACGGCGCCGGCGCAGCCGCCGATCACCTAGGCATTTCAGAAGCTTAATCCTCTCGACCGACGGCGGCCCGCATTGCCGCCGGCCGACGCGCGATTGCTGTTGGTAGCAAGTCAAGTTGTCCGGTTTTGGTAGCACATCAGTTGTCCGCTTCTTGGTTTGCGCTCGGGCCGGGTTGGAAGCGGTGGACGCTCCGGCCGAGGAGTTGGTTAGGTGGGCAGAGCGTTTGAGCGCTTCTGCTGTTTGATTTGTTTCTTTGTTCGACCCGGGGGCCGTTTCTTCGTCCCGACCCGCGTTGACTGAGGGACGCCGCGCGCAGCCGCCGTCAAGGTCGGCCGTCGCGGTGGCGGTGCCACGATCTCGTGTGTTTCCAGGCCGCGCCTTGACGGCGGCGAGCACGGCGTCATGCTGCTGGTGGTCGGGACGTTGACGAGCTCGGCACCCTGTGCGTCGTAGCGGGCGATGCGACGCGGGCCGTGGAACACGGCGAGCGTCGCATCGGGATATTCGCGCACCTTGACGGTCGCCTTGACGTAGTGCGGGCGCAGCGGGCTTTGCGGCAGCTGCAGCCGGCGGCCCGCGTAGGCGACCGTGTTGTCGCGGGCCACCACGCGCTCCTCCTCGACACACAGGATCTCGGCCAGCATGGCGGGATCGGCGGTCACGAAGGCGCTCTGCGCGATCGCCGGCGGCTTGGCAAAACGCGCATTGTGCGCCGGCAGGTAGACCTCGCGGATGAAGCGATTGGCCGCCGCGATCTCGCTGATGCCGGCGAGGCGCAGCTCCTTGGCGAGCCTGTCCTGCAGCGTGCCGAACATGCGTTCGCTGCGCCCGCGCGCCTCGGGCGAATAGGCCGGGATATGCTCGATCCCAAGCCGATCGAGCGCGCGGCCGACCTGGGTGAGGCGCTCCTTGTCGACCGCCTCGCCGGCCTTCGGCGTGAAGAAGTAGTGGCTGCCACGATCCGTATAGAGGCTCGCCGGCAAGCCTTGGGCGGTGAACACCTCCAGCAATACGTACTCGGAACCAAGCGGCAGGGACACCACCAGTAG
>CAVPGG010000315.1:0-3626 GCA_963703755.1 uncultured Pseudomonadota bacterium | reverse complement strand
GGTGGTCGACGACCTCCTTGCCGCGCAGAACCCGGTGCTGTCCTGGTGGGCGCTGTTCGCGGTGCTCACCCGCGCCTCGACGACGCTCACGCTGGTCGCGATCTTCATCTGCGGCATCTGGCTGCACTATCGCGGCGCCGCCACGCTCGGCGACATCGTGATGTTCATGAACTTCTCGGTGCTGCTCATCGTCCAGCTCGAGCGTTTCGTACGCTTCATCAACAAGCTGTTCATGGACGCGCCGCCGCTGCGCGAGTTCTTCGACGTGCTCCATACCGAGCCGGCGGTGCGCGACCGCCGCGACGCGATCGATCCCGGCCGGCTGCGCGGCATGGTCGAGTTCGGCGACGTCTCCTTCTCCTATGACGGCAAGCGCGCGGCGGTCACCGACCTCGGCTTCACCGCATTGCCGGGCGAGACCGTCGCGCTGGTCGGCCCGACCGGCGCCGGCAAGTCGACCGCGCTTGCCCTGCTGCACCGCGCCTTCGATCCGCAGTCGGGCAGCGTGAAGATCGACGGCATGGATATCCGCGGGCTCAAACTCGCGGCGCTGCGGCACAATATCGGCGTGGTCTTCCAGGAGCCGCTCCTGTTCAACCGCTCGATCGCCGAGAACCTGCAGGTCGGCAAGCCGGACGCGACCGAGGCCGAGATGCGCGACGCCTGCAGGCGCGCCCAGGCACTCGACTTCATCGCGCGCAACCCCGAGGGGTTCGCCGCCAGCGCGGGGGAGCGCGGCCGCGCGCTTTCGGGCGGCGAGCGCCAGCGGCTCTCCATCGCGCGCGCGCTGCTCAAGGACCCGCCGGTGCTCATCCTCGACGAGGCGACGAGCGCGCTCGACGCCGCGACCGAGGTCAAGGTGCAGGCCGCGCTCGACGAGGTGATGAAAGGCCGCACCACCTTCGTGATCGCCCATCGCCTCTCGACCGTGCGCAACGCCACCCGCATCCTCATGCTCGATCAGGGACGCATCATCGAGAGCGGGACCTTCGACGAGCTGGTCGCGCGGAACGGACGCTTCGCCGAGCTCGCACGCGCGCAGTTCATGGTGGCGCCGCCACCGGCAGCGAGTGCGGAAGCCGCCGCCGCGCCCGCCGTCGCCAGCGCGCCCGCATGACCTGGGTGCCGGCCGCGGCGCAGGAGCGGTCCGCCATGGAGGATGACCCGCACGACCAGATCGCGCAGCTTGAAGCGCAGATCGAGGAGCTGGCCGAGCGCATCGAGCGCTGCCGCAAGATCATCCTGGCGTCGCGGATCGCGATTGCGGTCGGCGCGATCGTGCTCATGGCCCTTCTGCTCGGGATCGTGCGCTTCGATCCGACCATGATGATGTCGGCCGTCATCGCCTTCATCGGCGGCATCGTGCTGCTCGGCACCAACACATCGACCGCCAAGCAGATGGCGGCCGACATGGCGCGCGCCGAGGCGTTGCGCGCCGGACTGATCGACCGGCTGCAGCTTCGGCCAATCGACGCCTGACCGCCGCAACGGACGTCCCGGTTCGCTCGCTCGCCAGCGCA
Organism: uncultured Pseudomonadota bacterium; assembly: GCA_963703755.1. Lineage (GTDB taxonomy): Bacteria > Pseudomonadota > Alphaproteobacteria > Rhizobiales > Xanthobacteraceae > JAVDCA01. Next base: position 2,106 of record CAVPGG010000315.1, on the reverse strand, counting down.
CGGCCCTCTTCCCGCCCCGGACCTTGACAACAGATTACTCTACAACATAGAGTACTCTAGAAATTGAGGAGCCCGACAGGAGGCGCGCGATGAGACGCATGTTGCTGGGACTCTCGCTGGCGGCCGGCGTTGCCGCGGCTGTGGCCGGTGCGGCGGAACGGTTCGACTATCAGGTGCGCGGCGACATGTTTCGCGGATTCAAGGGCGACGGAGCCGCGTTCAGCCAGGCGATGTCGACGATCGCGGCGCGCCTCGCCACGAGTCCGGATGACGCAGAAGCTCTGGTGTGGCGCGGCGTCGGGCGTTACTGGCAGGCCGGCCTGGCGTTCCGCGCCGGCAATCCTGCCGACGCGCGCGATCTCGCGACGACCGCGATGGCCGATCTCGACCGGGCGATCGCGCTGGCGCCCGACAAGATCGGCGTGCTGGTGCCGCGCGCCGGGGTGCTGCTGGCCGCGGCGCGCAGCGAACGCGACCCGGCGCGGGCGCGTGATCTCGCCGCGCGCGCCGCCGAGGCGTACGAGAAGGCGTTCGCGTTGCGCCACGACAGCTTCGCCGGGCTCGCCGAGCACAACCGCGGCGAATATCTCGCGGGTCTCGCGGAAAGCTGGGCGATCGCCGGCGAGCGCGCCAAATCCGAGGCCTATCTGCGCCGCGTCCTGGCCGAGCTTCCCGGCACGCCCTACGCCCAGCGGGCGACTGAAAAGCTCGCCGACTGGAGCGACCATCGCGCGCTCAACTGTCAAACCTGTCATTCTCGCAGCCGCCACGGCACACCTTGAGGACGATCCGATGAGCATCGATCCGCGCGAAGCGACCGCCTCGCTCAACGACATCGCCAACGTCGAAAGGCGCACGCGCCAGGCGATCTTCTACTTCGGCAGCAGCACGATCTTCATCATGTGGGGGCTGCTCGTCGTCTGCGGCTACGCCATCGCGGCGTGGCAACCGCGCGCGGCGCGCATCGCGTGGCTCGTCGTCACGCTGACCGGCTGTGCCCTGACCGCCCTGCTCATAGCGTGGCGCACGCGATCGTCGCCGCGGCGCGACTGGCGCATGGTCTGGGCCGCGATCGCGTTCATCGCCTTCGGCTCCATCTGGTCCTACGTCCTCGGGCCGATCGTTCCGCCGCGGGTCATCTATGCGTTCCAGCCGTCGCTGGTCATGCTCGGCATTGTGCTGGCGGGCTTGTGGCTCGGGCGTTTCTTCGTCGAACTCGGCCTCGTGGGAGCCGCGCTCATCGCCGCCGCCGACCTGCAGGCCGAGCCCTGGCTCGCCCTGTCGATGGCGGCGGTGCAGAGCGTCACGCTCATCATTGGCGGCCTGTGGCTGCGCCGCATCGGGGTCGCGCGATGAGCGGCGGCAGCAATGAGGTCATCCACCAGGCGATGCGTCTGCGGATCATGGCGGCGCTCAACGCGCTCGCGCCGGGAACCGCCACGATCGAGTTCACGCGCCTGAAGGTGCTCCTCGGCGCGACCGACGGCAACCTCGGCGCCCACCTCGAGACGCTGGAGAAGGCCGGCTACATCGCGGTCGAGAAGCGCTTCGCCGACCGCAAGCCGCAGACCCGCGTGCGCATGACCCCGGCGGGCCGCCGCGCCTTCGCGGAGCATGTCGCCTACCTGCGCGAGGTCATCGACGGCGCGCCGAGCTGACGGGCGTGCGGTCGGCGACGGCGCGCGTCGAGATCTTCGGATCGCCCGCCTTGAGCCCGAGCCGCATCGCGGCGTAGTTGAGCGCCTGCAGATCCCAGACCAGGGCGATGTGCTGGGCGACCGCGTGCACGTCGCGCCAGGCGCGCTGGAAGGCGTGGTTGAGCTCGAGCCCGCGCCCGCCGACCACCGGCATCAGCCGCTCGACCGCCTGCACGCAGAGCTTCGCCGCATAGCCGACATTGAGCCGGTACTGCAGCCGCGTCGCATCGTCGGGCAGCTCGCCGGCGCGGCCCATGTCGTTGATGCGGCCACGGTCGACCTGCAGCAGCGCGCGGGCGGCTTCGAGCTCGGCGGCCGCTTCCGCGATACGCGACTGGATGGTCTGTTGCTCGGCGAGCCGCACGTTGGTCACGGTGGTGCGCCCGCCGAGTTCAGCGAGAACTGGTCG
>CAVPGG010000314.1:0-7303 GCA_963703755.1 uncultured Pseudomonadota bacterium | reverse complement strand
AGCTGCAATGGCATATCGTGCAGGATTTCCGGTCGCGCTGCTGTCGCTACTAGTAGTAGCGAGCGCCCCAGCGATATGCAGTATCTCTCCATGTGCGAAATGTCTATAGCCCGAAACAATGGCTTAATATATCGGCTGCGAAAGACACTTGTGACATACGCTCTTCTTTTTTTTACATTCTGCTCTACTCTGCGCACTTCGCTCGTTCGAGGGCGTCGCCGCGTGGACGCCATCCTCGCCGCCTGTGCCTCGTCCCTTGCTGCTCTTTAGGCTGCAGGTCGGAACTTCGTCACCTCAGCAGCGGGCGAGCGCGCAGAAACGCTGCGCATGAGAGCAGGCGTGACTACCAGCGTCCCGCCGTAAATCAGGTGAAAAACGAACCACCAGCCTGGTTCCCTTCCCACCGTTCCCGCGTACATCGTAGGGTTGAGCCAGGACATGACCGCGAAGGACATAGCTGCCCAAACCACGACGCCCCAAACGAGTCCGCCAAGCAGTGCCGCAGTCGCCGATTTCCGGCTAGGCAGCAACGCGGCAAAAATCACTCCCAAGAAGGCCGAGGTGCCAAGGTGGGTAAACATGCCGACGATTAATACCCCGACGCCCCCCACAAGCGCATTCGCCCCATACCAGGTAGCAGCGATGCTTCGCACCGGAAGCCAGAATCCGGAGCCATTTGCGGCGGCGTGAAACCTGACGACCCGGTTTCTGACCGAGGCCGAGGCCGAATTGGATGACGCGGTCGCGTACTACGAATCGCAACTCGATGGCCTTGGAACCGAGTTTGCGGCTGAAATTCGCGCGGGCCTCGCACGCATCGAAGAATTCCCCGACGCTTGGCAATCGCTCAGCCGCCGCGTCCGACGCTATCGGCTGAATCGATTTCCCTACGCGATCCTGTATACAACGGTGGACGACGACATCATCGTCGTCGCCGTCATGCACCTGCACCGGAAGCCGGATTATTGGGAAACGCGGGCGATTGAGCCGTGATGGATGCGCCGAACCGACCGCTCAGTGTCGCCTCAATAGCCCGCGAGCATCGCGACGCCGATCACGGCTGCGACGCTGCCGCCGACACGCACCAAGTTGCGGCCATAGGCGCCCTGGATGCGCCCGACCGAGAGACCGATGCCGATGCCCGCGCCGTGCAGCAGCGCAGTCGCGGCGACGAAGCCGGCGCCATAAAGGAAGCCCGACGCGTTGTCGGGCATCTCGACGCCATGTGCATAGCCGTGGAACACCGCGAAGAAGCCGACCATCGCCATCGCGGCGGCGAGCGGCATGGAGACGCGCAACGCGACCACGCCGCCGAGCGCGACGACGGAGAGCGCGATGCCGGTCTCGGTCAGCGGCAGCGCGATGCCGTCCATGCCGGCCAGTCCGGCGGCGGCCATCACGGCGACGAAGCTCGTCGGCACCAGCCACAGCGCCCGCCCGTCGAGCTGCGCCGCAAAGAGGCCGACCGCCACCATGGCCAGCACATGGTCGAGGCCGGTCAGCGGGTGCAGCACGCCGTCGGCGAAACCGTGGATATGGCCCGGCAGGCCCGGATGGGCGAGCGCGAGGCTCGGCACGAGGACGAGGATGGTGGCGAGCAGGGCACGGCGCATGGCTGACCTCATGGAATCCAGAGTAAGACGGATGATGAATAAGTGCATACCGCATGCTAAGGCAAGCCCTTCTTTGCGGGAGGTTTGCCGATGACCGACTCGGACGAGCCCAAAAAGGATTCGACGAAGGTTGGCCATACGCTCGCGGACCACAGTCTCGGCATCGATCTGGCGCATACGCATGACGGCTATGCGGACCACGATCACGACTTCCCGGACGAGCTGCCGCTGGAAGAGAACCCGATCTGGATCGCCGACCACGTCTCGCTGACGACGGTCGGCATCGACATCGGCTCCTCGGGCACGCAGGTGATCTTCTCGCGCGTCAACCTGCGCCGGCTCGGCGAGGAGCTCACCAGCCGCTACTACGTGGTCTCGCGCGAGACGCTGTTTCAGTCGCCGGTCGCGCTCACGCCCTATGCGAGCGAGGAGCGCATCGACGAGCGCGGGCTCGGCACGATCATCGACGACGCCTATGCGGCGGCGCGCGTCGCGCCGAGCGAGATCGACACCGGCGTCGTCATCCTCACCGGCGAGGCGCTGCGGCGCGAGAACGCCCAGGCGATCGCGGCGGTGATCGCCGAGAAGGGCGGCGATTTCGTCTGCGCCACCGCCGGCCATCACATGGAGTCGATGCTCGCCGCCTACGGCTCGGGCGCCGCGCGGGTGTCGAGCGACGCGGGCAAGCGCATCCTCAACGTCGACATCGGCGGCGGCACCACCAAGCTTGCGCTGGTCGAGAACGGCAAGGTGATCGCGACCGCCGCCGTTCATGTGGGCGGCCGCCTGCAGGTCGTCGACGCGAGCGGCATGATTACGCGGCTCGATCCGGCCGGCCGGCATCACGCCAAGCGTGCTGGCTTCTCCTGGAGCCGCGGTTACCGCGTCACGCAACCCGACATGGACAAGGTCGCGGGCGCGATGGCCGACGCGCTGGTCGCGGCGGTCACGGCAAATCCGCCGCCGCACGACATTGAGCATCTCTATCTCACCGACCGCATCGCCGAACTCGGCCGCATCGACGGGGTGATGTTCTCGGGCGGCGTCGCCGAATACGTCTACGGCCGCGAGACGCGCGACTTCGGCGACATGGGCCGCCGGCTCGGCCTGGCGATCCGCGCGCGGATCGACGCCGGTGCGTTCCCCTGGCCGCTGCTGCCGGCACATGAATGCATCCGCGCGACCGCGCTCGGCGCCTCCGAATACAGCGTTCAGCTCTCCGGCAACACCAGCTACATCTCGACGCCCGGCGTGCTGCTGCCGCGGCGCAACCTGCAGGTGCTGCAGCCGCCCTACGTCTGCGGCGAGACGATCGACCCCGATGCGGTCGCGCGCGCGATCCGCAGCCATATCGTCGCGTTCGACGTTGAGGACGCGCGCGAGATCGCGCTCGCGTTCCGCTGGCAGGGCGCGCCGGCCTACGAGCGGCTCGCCGCCTTCGCGGAAGGCATCCGGCGCGGGCTCGCCGAGCGCATCGCGCGGCGGCAGGCGCTCTACGTCATGCTCGACGGCGATGTCGCGCAGACGCTCGGCCACATCCTGCGCGACGAGCTCGGCGTTATGAGCGAGCTGCTGGTGATCGACGGGGTCGTGCTGTGGGACTTCGACTACATCGACCTCGGCCGCATCCGCATGCCGTCGAACACCGTGCCGGTGACGATCAAGTCGCTCGTCTTCAGCGAGGACCCGCGCGGCCCGCGCCCGCGCCAGCGGCTGCATCATCATGACCACGACCATGATGACGCGCATGAGCATGAGCACGACGTTCGAGCACGGGCATGATCATGACCACCCGCATCACCACGGACATGGGCATAGCCATCATCATGGTGTCCGTCATGAACGAGGGAGTCATCGCGATTCATAAGGGTGGGTCACCGACATGACGATTCATTGAAACGCAACCTTTGATAGATTAGGGTTTGTGCGCTGGATCGATATTCGAAAATCCGGATACTTCGGAAATGGCATCTCAGGCCGAGCGAAGGGTCACGACTGCGGAGGACCCTCTCATCATTCCCAGTCCTGTGCTGGGCATGTTGAACCTGCTGGGGGATGCGGAAAATGATCTGTTATTGCGAGATTTGGCCGAGGTTGGGCAGCTGTTTCCCGACAATGTTCGCGTTGAGACGACCAACGTTCCCCGCTGCAATATCTTGTTCCTTTACTGTCGATTTGAGCAATCGGGCCGCATCGCCGGAACGCAGCTTCTCGTCCGTGACGTGATCAAGGCGGCGGGGGCTCAAATCGCCGTCATTGCTTCAGAGGTCAATCCCGGGCTTTTCAAGATTCGCGAATTCAGCCAAGCGCTCGCGCCGCGAAGCGATTGGCCCGCTAATCTCGTCATCACGCTCAATCGCAACGGCGACATCTTCGGTCGGTTTTTCCATAAGCTGTTCTCACAAATGCAGGCGGGCGTTACGATGCCGTTCGCCTGGGCGACTCTCGCGCCGCAGGGGCCGGTTTCCCACAAAGATGTGCCTGGAACTATCTGCGCCATGGGCGCCGGTCACATTGCCTTCGCGGCGCGAAGAAGCTGACGCGCCAATTGCGCCCCTATATCGGGGCGAAAAGCGCACTGAACCCTTTGGCGCAGCTCTTCATCGAGGCCGCCCGCGAGGTCGCAAAACCGCTTGCCCGTGCTACAGGGGCGCAAACAATTCCGCGGCCGCCATCCGCTGCCGGGTAAACCCCTGCTCGTGCAGATACCGGCACAGGGTGTCGATCGCCTTGCGGTTCTCCTCGAGCCCGTAGGGCCAGATATCCTTGCCGAGCACCGCCTGGGTGGCGCGATACTCGGCCTCGACCCAGGGCAGGGTGACCGAGAATGCCGCGAGCTTCTGCAGGTCGGCGATCGCGGCCTCCCTGGCCTTGAGGAAGCCGTCGAATACCGCACGCGCCATCCAGGGATGCGCCGCGACGAGCGAATTGCGGATGCCGACCGCGTGCATGAGCGGATAGACGCCGGACTTCTTGTAGTAGGCCTGCTCGACCGCGCGGGTATCGGCGAACAGCCGGCCCACATTGGGCGCGCCCTTGAGAAAGCAGGACGGCGGGCGGGCCGAGAAGATCGCGTCGATCTCGCCGTCCGCCAGCATGCTGGCGAGCGTCTTCCCCGCCGGAATGTTCTCGATCTCGACGCCGGCGAGCGGATCGGGCGGCGTTGACTTGGTCGACGGCTGCTCCAGCCCGCCGAGCCGCCAGCGCAGGTCGGATGGCGCGATGCCGTATTCGTCCGACAGGAGCCCGCGCATCCACACCAGCATGGTCGTGAGGTATTCCGGCGTGCCGACGCGCTTGCCCTTGAGATCGGCCGGCGAGGCGATTCGATCGCTGCGCACGAAGATCGCCGAATGGCGGAAGGCGCGCGAGAGAAAAACGGGCACGGCCGTGTAGTGATGCGCGCCGCGGCTTTTGAGCGTGATGTAGGTCGAGAACGACATCTCGGCGACGTTGAACTCCTGGCTCTTCAGGTTGCGCACGAACAGCGCATTGGCCTCGACGGTCGAATAGGTGACGGCGCATCCCGCGATGCCGACGGTGCCTTCGCGCAGCGCGCGGACGCGGTCGTAGTCGCCGCTCGCGACCGTGATGGGGACATCGGGCATCGGTATCCTCGCGACAAATTCAGCGTCATGCCCGCGAAAGCGGGCATCCAGTAACCACGAGAGTATGCGACGTGGCGATGTCGTCCGCCAAGCGTACGCCTGCGGTTACTGGATCGCCCGCTTTCGCGGGCGATGACGCCTCATTTTGGTGGGGCTCATTTGATGAACCGCTCCGCCGGCGGCGCGATCTCGGTCACGAGGTCGCGCACCAGCTTCTTGTTGTGCAGCGGCCGGACCTCCATCTCGCGCGGCTCGAGGCGCGCCGTGCAGGCATAGACGGTCGCGCCGTCGAGCTCCATCATGCATTCCTTGCACGCATTGGCGTTGATGCAGGAGAAGCGGATGGCGAGCGACGGATCGCGATTGGCGCGGATCCAGCGCAGTCCGTCGAGCACCGATTGGCCCGGCTCGAACGGCACGTCGTAGCTCTCGAACCGCCCGTCCCGCGCGTCCAGCCCGCGCCACACCTTCAGCCTCGCCGTCTCGCTCATTGCGCCGCGACCTCGGCCGCAACCGGCGCTGGCGCGATCGCGAGCTCGTCGCCGCGCAGGCGTGCCACCTGATTGACCTGCCATTGCGGCACCATGCCGGGAAAATCCTCGCGCTGGTGTGCGCCGCGGCTCTCGGTGCGCTTGAGCGCCGCCAGTGTGACTGTGCGGGCGACCAGCAGCATGTTGCGCAGGTCGAACCAATCGATCCGCTGCATGTCGAACGGCGCCTGGCTGCCCGCTGGCCGCACTCCGAGTTGCAACGCCATGTCGGCGATCTTGCCGAGGGCGCGCGTGAGCGAGGCCTCAGTGCGGAACGGTCCGACATCGTCTGCCATTGTGGCCTGCAAGGTCTGGATCATCGCAGCGGTGTTGAGGTCCGTGCTGCCGTCTGCGGTCACCAGATCGAGCGCGCCGCGCGCATCGGCCGGCGCGAACCCGTGTCGCCCGCCGCGCGCGCGCTCGGCGGCGCGGCGCCCGGCGCGGCGGCCGAAGGCCAGCGCCTCGGTGATCGCGTTACCGGAGAGGCGGTTCGCGCCGTTGGCGCCGCCGACCGCCTCACCGGCGGCCAGCAGGCCCGGCACCTCCGTTTCCATGCGTACGTCGGCCACGACCCCGCCCATGTGATAGTGCGCGATCGGCGCGACCTCGACCGGCATCCTGGTGAGGTCGATGTTGTTCGCCGCCAGCCGGTCGATCACCGGCCCGAACGCCGCGCGCAGCGCGTCCGCCGAGCAGTGCTCGAAGCTGAGATACGCGCCGCCATGCGGCGAGCCGCGCCCGGCCGCAACCTCCTTGATGATCGCGTAGGTGGCGAGATCGCGCGTGATCACGTACTTGCCGTCCTCGCGCGTGCCGTAGCGCTCGGTGAATTCCTCGCGGTTCGCATTGAGCAGGCGGCCGCCGAGCTTGTAGCGGAACGGATCCCACATGATCGGGTCCATGCCGATGAGGCGCGGCGCAAGATGCCCGATCGGGAAGAACTGCACGAACTCCATGTCGATCAGCGGCGCGCCGGCGCGCAGCGCCAGCGCGTACCCATCTCCGCCCATGTTCGCGGAGGCGCTGTTGCGGCGATAGAGCCGCGTGAGCCCGCCGGCCGCGACGATCGTCGCCTTGGCGGCGATCGTGACGGCAGCGCCGCTCGCGAGATGCAGCGCGACCGCGCCCGTCACCGCGCCGTCGCGGCACACCAGGTCGACGACGAGCAGGTCGCCCGCCTTGTGGATGCCGCTCGTCCGGTTGACCACGGTGCGCAGCGTCTTCGATACGGCCGGGCCCGTGTTGAGGAAATCCACATAGGCGCAGCGCGCGCGGTCATGACCGGGCGCGAAGGCCTGGGTGATGTGTCCGTCGCGGCGCGCCCAGCCGACCCCCCATTTGTCCATCTCCGTGATGCAGGCCGGGCCGTCCTCACACAGCAGACTGCGCAAGCCGCGCATCGGTCAGCCCGCGGCCGGCCCGGATCGTGTCGGCGAGGTGATGGCTCCAATGATCCGGCGTCTCCGCGCCGAGCGCGACCGCGACCGTCATCTGCGCCATGACGGTCGCGCCGCCACGTCCGATCAGGCTGCGGTCGGCGAGAAAGACGCTC
>CAVPGG010000313.1:0-6597 GCA_963703755.1 uncultured Pseudomonadota bacterium | reverse complement strand
CCACGTATTGCTGAGAAGATCCTTGCCGAAAGCGAGCGCCTCTCAACGCCGCGACCGCCAGGGCCCAGGCGCTCAAGGCCGAGGTTGACGCACTCACCGCCGAGAAGAGCGGGCCGCCGCCGGCAACGGCGGGCTGGCGTCCGCGGCGAAACCCGGCTCCTAGTCGGTGTTCGACGCGTTAGCAGGCATTGCCCCACCGCTGATGGCCTTGGAACGCTGGCCGGGGGGCGTCGCCGACTCAAGCCAGATGGGCACCGTCCACCTTTCCCAGACTTTGACCGGTCGGCGGTGCCGACTCGACTTACTGGCATCATGCATCCACCTACGAATAGGGTAAGCTGAATCAGACTCTTCCGCTCTTGTAAGCCATAGGGGCCATCCCCACCAAGGGTTTAGTCATGCCTCTTCACGACTGGTCACAAGTCTTCGACGGGGCGTGCGGGCGATCTGCGACCTTTACGGGTTCACGGCCATCGGCGCCGCCGATGCGCGGCCGTGGCTCGATCACGGCGCCTGGGGCGTGCGCGCGCCGCTTGGGCCGCGGAGCGCGGCGGCGCAACGCGATCCGACCGACTATGCGTTCAGCCCGGTGAAGGGCGAGGGGCTGCACCAGATCCCGGTCGGCCCCGTGCATGCCGGCATCATCGAGCCCGGCCATTTCCGCTTCACCGCCAACGGCGAGATCGTGGCGCGGCTCGAGCAGCGGCTCGGCTACGTGCACAAGGGCATCGACGGCCTCCTCGGCGATTGTCCGCTCGACCAGGCCGCGCGCATCGCGGCACGCGTGTCGGGCGACGCGACCGTCGCGTCGAGCGTCGCGTTCGCGCGTGCCGTCGAGGCCGCGCTCGACATTGCGGTGTCGCCGCGCGCCCACGTGCTGCGCGGCGTGATGGCCGAGCTCGAGCGCATCGCCAACCATCTCGGCGACATCGGGGCGATCTGCAACGATGCGTCCTTCGCGCTGCTGCATGCCCATACGGGTATCCTGCGCGAGGCGGTCCTCGCGGCGTGCGACCGCGCCTTCGGGCACCGGTTGATGATGGACGTGGCCGTCCCGGGCGGTGTCGCGCGCGACCTCGATGCGGAGGGCGCAGGCGCCATTCTGGCGGCGCTCGACGAGGTCGCGCCGCGCTTCGCCGAGATCGTCGCCTACTACGACGCGACGCCCTCGCTGCAGGACCGAACGTGCACGACCGGCATCGTGTCGAACGAGCTCGTCGTGCGCTGGGGCGCGGGCGGTTACGTGGGCCGCGCGTCCGGCCGCGCCTTCGACGCGCGGCGCGATCTCGCCTATCCGCCCTATGCGGGCATGACGTTCGAGATCCCGGTGCTTGCGGCCGGCGACGTCGACGCGCGCGTGCGCGTGCGCGTCGCCGAGGTCGAGGCGAGCATCGCGCTGCTGCGCGGCTGGCTCGCGGCGCTCCCGGGCGGGCTGGTGCGTGCGGAGGTGCCGCAACTCGCCGAGCCGCGCGAGGGCGTCGCGGTCACCGAGGCGTTCCGCGGCGACCTGCTGGTGTGGTTGCGCGTCGCGGGCGGCCGCATCGCGCGCTGCCACGTGCGCGATGCATCCTGGTTCCAGTGGCCGCTGCTCGATGCCGCGATCGAGGGCAACATCGTCGCCGACTTTCCGCTCTGCAACAAGTCGTTCAACTGCTCCTATGCGGGGCACGATCTGTGATGCGCACGCTGCTGCTCAAATCGCTGTTCGCGCGGCCCGCGACGATCACGGCGCCGTCGGCGGCCGATGCCGCGCTGGAAGAGGTTGGCCGCGCGCTCGAAGCGCGCGCCCGAAAACTGTTCGGCCGCGCCATCACGATCCGCGAGGTCGACGCCGGCTCCTGCAACGGCTGCGAGCTCGAGATCCACGCGCTCAACAATGCGGTCTACGACGTCGAGCGCTTCGGCATCCGCTTCGCAGCCTCGCCGCGCCACTGCGACGTGCTGATGGTGACCGGGCCGGTCACGCACAACATGAAGGTCGCGCTCGAGCGCACCTATGCGGCGACGCCTGCGCCGAAGTGGGTGGTCGCGGTCGGCGACTGCGGCTGCGGCTGCGGCGTCTTCGAGGGCAGCTACGCGGTCGTCGGCGCAGTCGACAAGGTGATCCCGGTCGACCTGCACATCAGGGGCTGCCCGCCGAAGCCGATCGAGCTCTTGAAAGGGTTGATCGGGCTCATGGAAAAGGCGACCGTCGCGCCGTAGGGTGGGCAAAATCGCGTTTGCCTCCCTGTCCGCGCGGGCAACCGCGCCGACGCGATATTGCCCACGCGGATGCGCATCAGCATGCGCGGTTGCCCACCCTGCGGATCGCGGAGCTAACCGCCAATGAACGATCAGTCGACACGCCCGATTGGCGCGCGCGAGCGCACCCTCGACGAGGTCAAAGCCGAGGTGCTCCGCCGCGCCGGAAAATTCAGCCCGTTCGAAAGCATTCGCCCGCAGGACGCCGCGGCGGTCATGAACGCGCTCACGAGCCTCGACCGCGATCATTGGGCCGAGCAGTGGTGCAAGGTCGGTCTCGCCTACGAGGCCGAGGCGGACGCGCGCGCCAAGGCAGGAGCCGACCGCGCCGCGCTCGCCGAGCACTACATGCTCGGCTTCGATACCTGCCGCGTCGGACGCTATCCGGCGCCAACGTCACCCGGCCAGCTCGAGGCCTATCGCGACTCGCTGCGCATCTTCCGCGAGGGCGCGCGGTATCTCGAGCCGCGGCTCGAGATCGTCGAGCTGCCGTTCGAGGGCAAGACGCTGGTCGGTCACCTGCAGGTCCCGCCCGGCGTGAAGAACCCGCCGGTGGTCATGCATTGGGGCGGCGTCGACGGCTGGAAGGAGGATCGCCTGCACGTGAGCGGTCTCGTCATGAAGGCGGGGCTCGCCTCGCTCGCGGTCGACATGCCGGGCAGCGGCGAGAACCCGTTTCTCTACGGCGACGCGGCGGCCGAGCGGACCTACCTCGTGTGGATGGACTACCTGGCGCGGCGTCCCGGGCTCGACGGGCGCCGCATCGGCGTGTGGGGCGGCAGCTTTGGCGCCTATTGGGCAGCGCGGCTCGCCCATGTCGCCCCCGAGCGCATCGCCGGCGCGGTCTTCCACGGCGGCAACCTCCATTACGGCTTCCAGCGCGAGTGGCTGGTGCCGGCCTTCACGACCGGCGGCGCCACCTATCTGTTCGGCGCCGCGAGCCTGCTCGACGCGCGCGGCCGCGCCGTGGGCACGAAGACGATGGAGGAATTCCTCGCCGCCGTTCCGCGCTTCTCGCTTCTGACCATGGGCCTGCTCGACAAGCCCTCGGCGCCGCTGCTCGCCGTCAACGGCAAGCTCGACGACCAGGCGCCGATCGCCGACGTGTATCTCCTGATGGAGCACGGCAGCCCGAAGTCGGCGCGCATCTATCCGCGAAGGCCATCACATGGGCCGCACGCCGGGGATTGCGTATGACGACATCCTCAAAGGGATCGTCGAGTGGCTGAAGGGGCAGCTCACGCGCAGTTAAACCTTGCATTCCTCGTCATGGCCGTGCCTGTCCCGGCCATCCATGTCTTTGGTGCCTGTCAACTGAGCAAGACGTGGATGCCCGCATTCGCGTCGCATTCGCGGGCATGACGATCAATCTCCGGCAAACCCGAAAATCTCCGCCGGATTGTCGACGAAGATCAGCTTGCGTGTCGCCTCGTCGGGCACCCAGTCGAGCATCATGTCGAGCAGCGCGACGTCGTTCGGCATCGGCTTGAAGTATTGCGGGTGCGGCCAGTCGGAGCCCCACAGCAGGCGGTTGGGCGCATGCGCGACCAGCTTCCTCACCAGCGGATCGGTGTCGGCGAAGGGGAAATTGTCCTGCTTGGAGATGCGCGGCGAGAGCTTCACCCAGCAGCGGCCGGTGTCGAGGCATTCGCGCACGAACCGGAAGCCGTCGCCATCGACGCCCTTGGCGGGATCGACGCCGCCCATGTGCTCGAGCACGAAGCGGCCGGGCGTTGCCAGGATCTGCTGCTTCCAGTGGTCCTGCGCGGTCTCGTCGGCGCGGTGCAGGTAGTGCATCGACCAGCCGCGCTCGCAGGTGCGCGCCACCATGCGCTGGTCGATCGTCGGCCCGAGCCGCCAGGTGATGCGATAGCCGACGACGCCGGCCTTGGTGAGGATATCGAGCTCGCCGTCCGTGATGCCCGACCACGGCACGATCACGGAGCGGACGCGCTCGCCGAGCCGGCACTGCGCGTGCAGCGCGATCTCGTAGTTGTTCTCATACATCATCGACAGCACGTGCAGCCCGCGCGAGAGGCCGAGCGCTGACTGCATTGTGAGCCAGTCGTCGATCGGCGTGTCCTCGAACTGCAGATGCTTGAAGATGTTGTCCGGCTTGGTCGGAAAAATCTTCTGCGGCCCAATGAAATGGAAATGCGTGTCGGTCGCGCCCGGCGGCAGCTTCAGCTTCGGAGCCGGATAGTTGCGGTCGATCCGCGGCGAGAACGGCCGGGTATCGGGATCGCGGCCCGCATTGCTGACGCTGCCCACTCGGTCACCGGGCCTTACGACGCGAGCCGCCCGCCGACGACGAACAGCGCGAGTGCGGTCGCATTCGAGACGTTGAGACTCTTGATCTTGCCGGGCAGCGCGATGCGGGCGACGGCATCGCAGTGGGCGCGGGTGAGCTGGCGCAGGCCCTTGCCCTCGGCGCCGACCACGAGCGCGAGCGGCGCGCGCAGCGGCACCGTCGCGAGATCCGTCTCGCCCGAGGAGTCGAGCCCGACCACGAACACGTTCTTCTCCTTGAGCACGTCGAGCGCGCGCGCGAGGTTCGGCACGGTGACGAGCGGCACGTGCTCGAGCGCCGCCGACGCTGCCTTCGCGAGCACGCCGGTCGCCTCCGGGCTGTGGCGGGTGGTGACGATCACGGCCTCGACCGCGAACGCCGCGGCCGAGCGCAGGATGGCGCCGACATTGTGCGGATCGGTGATCTGGTCGAGCACCAGCACGAGACGCTGCGGCGCGAGGTCCTCGACCGCCGGTGCCTCGAGCGGATCGGCCTCGGCGAGGATGCCCTGGTGCACCGCGTCCGGACCGACCAGCGCGTCGATCTCCTGCGCCGAGATGGGCGTCGGCGCGAGCGGCAGCGCGATGCCGCTTTCGGCAAGGCGATGCACCGCGTTCTCGGTCGCGAGCAGGCGATGGAAACGGCGCGCCGGGTTCTCCAGCGCGGCCTTCACGCTGTGCCAGCCGTAGAGGATCACGGGCCCGTCACGGTCGCGCGCCGGAGGGCGCCACGGCTTCTTTCGGGGCGGCCGGTTCGACTTGAAGTCCTTGCCATGTCGTCGGCGCCGCCATTCGTCTCGCGCGGTGGCCTTGTCATCAAGACGCTCGGTGCGCCGCTCGGCAGACTTGGCACGATCCTCACGCTTAGGTCGGTCGGAGCGCCGATCCGGCCGCCGGTCGGGGCGATCGTCGCGTCCGCGATGGCCGAACTCGGGCCGCCCCTTGGGGCGGGGCTTGCGGGGCTCATGGTTGCGCTTGCGCATGCCGGGCTTGTGTCACGCGGCGCCCGGATTGGCAATTTGGCCAGCAGGCCGGGGGGAGGGGCTCGCCGCATCGTCGCGGGTTGACACCCGCGCCCACGCTCCGCATAAACGCGGCCGGCGAAATCCTTGCCCGAACGGGGATTTCGCCTTTAATTTCAGTCAGGTTCGGGGGAGTGTCCCGAGCGGCAAAGGGGGCGGACTGTAAATCCGCTGGCTATGCCTTCGTAGGTTCGAGTCTCTACCTCCCCCACCAACCTTCGCCGCTTCGCGGCTTCGGTTGGCAGGCCAGCCTTCACGCGGCGAAGGTTGTCCGCCGTAGCCTGTAGGGCGAAGGCGGACGCCGCAACCGGTGAGGGCGCTTCGGCTCGGCAAGCCAGCCTGCGTAGCGCGAAGGCTGCCGCGCCGGCGTGTCGCGCCGTAGCCCGAAGGGCGAAGGCGGAAGCGTAGCGAAGGCGGGCCGCTCGTCGCGTACGATGTGCCCGGCGCGGGTGTAGCTCAATGGTAGAGCAACAGCCTTCCAAGCTGATGACGAGGGTTCGATTCCCTTCACCCGCTCCAATACTCAGCCGGATTTGAGGGAAGCTGAGGCACCGCTGAGGCACCGGTCGACACTCGCTACCTCGAAGTCGAAAGAATGAAGGCGAAGACACACGCGAGCGCCATATAAATGGCAACCCGTCTTGCGATACGGTCCAAGTAGACCCTCATTCCGCGGCACGCACGTTCGGCTGATTGGGTACGTCGAAGGCGACGCTTATCTTTTCTGCTTCCACATTGCCATGTCGGACCGCTTCATCCACTTGCGATTCTTGAGGGTCAGGATGAACGACTGTAGCCGCCCACATCGTCGCTCTCGATCGCAACGTCCTTGGTGTCGAGGTCGGTGGCCCGGACTGCCACGTTGACGAGGAATTTGGTGATATTGAAAAACGGCTTCTCGCGACCTAGGCCGTCGGTGTTGCCGGTCTCGAACTTACTGTTGTGGTACAGCTCAATGGTACGTAGCGTCTGTACTGAGAAAACTCGTAGCCGGGCACGACTTCGATGGTCTTGCTGTAATAGCCGTCACGAGTGAGCGGTCTCG
>CAVPGG010000312.1:0-4009 GCA_963703755.1 uncultured Pseudomonadota bacterium | reverse complement strand
GCGCCCGCGCGCCCCGCCTCGATCGCCGCATACATGCCGGCGCCGCCTGATCCGATGATCAGGACATCGGTCTCGACGTGCATGGGCTCGTTACTGCGGGCGCTGGTCACGGCCTCACCGATACACCGTCTGCCGCGCGCCGCAAACAGCCGGGATCAAGCTATCCCAGCGTGCTTCGCGCCAGCATGTAGACGGCGGTCAGCGCGATGATCGCGGCGAATACCGTGTTGAGCGCGCCGCGCTTGCCGCCGAGCACGTGCGCGAGCCGGCCGCCCGCCAGGCCGCCGAGCACGCCGCCGGCGATGAACGCCAGCGCAAGACGCCAGGACACGAGGCCCGAGATCGCGTAGTTCGTCGCGGCGGTCGCGCCGAACGCCGTCACGGCGACCAGCGAGGAGCCGACCGCGCAGATGATCGGCATGCCGGTCGCGAACATCAGGCTCGGCACGATCAGGAAGCCGCCGCCGATGCCGAAGAAGCCGGACAGTGTTCCGGTGCCGACGCCGGTAGCAAGCAGCCTCGGAAAGTTGCCGCGATTGAGCTGCACGGCGGCGTCACCCGCGCTGCCGCGGCGGAAGAACATGATGCCGGCGACGACGAGCATCAGAACCGCGAATGCTGCGAGGAGGTGGCGTCCGTCGACGATCTTGCTCAAGGTCGAGCCCGCGAACGCGCCCGCGATGCCGGCCGCCGCGAAAACGCCGGCACAGCTCCATTTCACGGTGCCGGCGCGCGCATGCGACACGAGGTTCGCGGCCGCATTCACGGCGACTGCGAGCGCGCTCGTTCCGATCGCCACATGCGGCGAGGCGACGCCGACCACGTAGATCATCAGCGGCACCGCCAGGATCGAGCCGCCGCCGCCGACCAGGCCGAGCGAGAACCCGACGAACGAGCCGGACAGCAGCCCGAGCACGTCTTGCGCCAGTTGCGCGGACATTTCCTCCTCAGCGGCCCGGCACGCGGGCGTCTTGATCCGTCTGCGCCCGTGCGTTGGGTCCGACCGGTGCCGCAGCCGGCACTCTGCGCTCGATTCGGCGCGCCGTACAGGGCGTCAAGCAGAACGGCGTGCGCGGCCTGCAGATTCCGGTACAATTCGCGCCGGGCGCCGTAACAGGCGTCCGACATACGAGCATCATCACCGGCCGCGCGCCATGGCATTCGTCTACGTCGTCCGCTGCAACTTCACCGAGCCTGCCCGCGAGCAGGGCTGGAACGCGTGGTACGGCGGGCCGAAGATCGCGCAGATGCTGGCGCAGCCGCACTTCCGCACGTGTCAGCGCTTCCATCGCGCATCGGGCGTAGGCCGGAATTACCTTGCGCTGTGGACCGTCGATTCGCCGCACGCGCTGAAGACGCCCCAGTACATGTCGCAATGGGGTTTCGCCGAGTGGGCTCCCTTCATCGCCGACTGGAGCCGCGACCTGTTCGATGCCGGCTCGGCGGGCGTTGACGCATTCGCGGTATCGTCGCGGGGCGCGCTCGACGTTGTATCGTTCGACGGCCTGAACGTGGACGAGGCGAACGCGGCGCGCGCCGCCTGCGCGCATGCCGTGCCCGACATCTTATGGCTCCCGGTGATCGGGCTCGACCGCCACACGCCGGTGATCGGCGTCAGGGCTCTGCCCGACCTCGCGAGCCCTTCGGTCGCCGGCGCGGACCTCGGCGCCCAATGCGCCACCTATCGGCCGATTTCCGAATTCCATCGCGCGCCGCCGACATGATCCGCGCTATCTTTTGAGCATGATCCTTTCCGAAAACCGGCATCCACTTTTCGGGATCATGCTCTACAGCGGCTTGATCGCCGCGAACTTGATCACCTTGCGCCACTTGCCGATCTCGTCGGTCACGAATTTGTTGAGCTCGGCCGAGGTCATTGCGTGCGGCTCGGCGCCCGCCGCGACGAGGCGCTTGTGCATGTCCGGGTCGGCGACGCCGGCGCTGATCTCGGTGTTGAGCTTCGCGATGATCTCGGGCGGCGTGCCGGTCGGCGTGCAGATGCCGAACCAGCCGCTGGCGTCATAGCCGGTCACGGTCTCGCCGATCGAGGGCACGTTCGGCAGCACCTGCGAGCGCTTGGCCGTGGTGACGCCGAGCGCGCGCAGCCGTCCGTCCTGGACGAAGGCCAGGACTTGCGGCAGCGGGCTGACGGCGAGCGAAATCTGGCCGCCGAGCAGATCGGGGACATAGTTGTTGCGGTAGGGCACGTGCGTGAGCTTGATGCCGGCCATCATCTGCAGGAGCTCGCCCGAGACATGCGATCCGCTGCCGACGCCGGAGGTCGCCATGTTGATGGTGCCGGGCTTGGCCTTGGCGAGCGCAATCAGCTCGCTCAGATTCTTCGCCTCGAACTTCGGGTTCACGGCGACGACGAACGGCGTGAGCGCGATCATGCCGACGCCGACGAGATCGCGGGCGAAGTCGAAATTGACGTGCTCGTAGAGCGTGACGTTGATGGCGTTGGCGGAGACTGCGAGGAACAGCGTGTAGCCGTCCGGCGCCGCCTTGGCGGCGACTTCGGTCGCGATGTTGCCGCCCGCGCCCGGCCGGTCGTCGACCACGACCTGCTGGCCGAGACGCCGCGACAGCCGGTCCGCGGCGATCCGCGCGATGATGTCGGGCCCGCTGCCGGCCGGGAAGCCGACGACGAGATGGATCGGCCGCGTCGGATAATCCGCCGCCCGGGAGGGGCGCGCGGCCGCGAGCGCGCTCGCGCCGGCGGCGGCGTGGATGAATTTGCGGCGGGACAGCGTCATGGCGCACCTCGATGATGGGGAAGGCCGCGTTGCGGCCATTCGTCGGCGCAGCCTAGACCATGTCGTGCGCGGATTGAATTGCGGGTCGCGCGATGCGCGATGTTGCCGCAGCCGTCACCCGCTGGAGACGCGCCAGCGCAGGAATTCGTCGATCGACGCGGGGAGATGCAACGCATTGAGCACCAGGCCGCTGTCGATCGAGATCATGCAGGCGCCGACGATCGACAGCGCCGAGCCGACGATGACGTGCAGGCCGAACACCTCGTGGTGCGGCGTCAGCGCGTTGGCGAAACCGAACCGGAACACCAGCGAGAGCTGCATCAGCGGCGCGACCAGCATGATCGGCGCGATCGACAGCGCCGAGTAGAAGAATCCCTGCGCGGCCGCCACGAATACCCCGGAGTAGAGGAACCACTGCACATTCTCGCGATGCAGGGCGCGCACGTTGGTGCGCAGCGAAGGGAGCGCCAGGCCGAGCATCATGCCGGCCGTCGCGGCGCTGTAGGCGATCAATCCGCCGAGCAGGCCGGTCGCGACGCCGGTATGCGCCAGCGCGGTGCGCGCCATGATCGGGCTCGTCCCGTACGCAAGGGCAGCCAGGCTCGCGAATACGTAGCCGACCGCGCGGCGTGGCAGGAATGCATGCCCGCCGGGCTTGTCGTCGCTTGCCGGCACGGTGGCCTTCTTCTTCATCGGCTGGCGTTGGGTGATGAGCGACCCGGCGAGCATGACGATGCCGCCCGCAAGCTGCAGAACCGTGCACGGCTCGTGCAGGATGATCACCGCCAGCACGACGGACACGAAGACCTGCAGCTGCACCACCGGCGCGGTCAGGTTCACGCCCGCCGCCTGGTTGGCGCGGTAGTTGCAATATCGCCCGAAGATGAAGTGCAGGAGGCCGACGCCTGCCATCCAGGCGATGCTGCGCGGCGACAGTTGGGTGAGGCTCGTTGCCGCGCCGGTCAGCAGCGCGGCCGGAATGAAGCAGAGCAGGCCGACCGGAATGGTGACCGCCATCCCCTGCAGCGCCGTCCCGGTGATGACGCCGCGCCGCGCGGTCGCATTGTTGAACGCGAACGTGGCGGCGGCCAGGATCGCGAAGACAGCACCCAGCATTCCTTGGTCGTCCCGGCTTTTCTTGTTGTGCGTCGAGCGCGTAGCTTTAAAGCGGGGCCATTGAAAAGAACAGCGGAAATAAAATTCCAGCGTCATGCCCGCGAATGCGGGCATCCACGTCTTTGCCGCAAAGTGAG
>CAVPGG010000311.1:0-10883 GCA_963703755.1 uncultured Pseudomonadota bacterium | reverse complement strand
GATCAGCCGCCGCAGGTCGGCCCGGTACTCGCCGGGACCTGCCGCCAGGCCGGCTCGCCCATGTGCTCGCCGAACGCGATCCGGCCGTCCCCGTCGCGCTCGGCCAGGAAGATGCCCCACCGGTAGTCCTTCATCGGGACGTGCCCGAAGTGCGCCCAGCCCTCCCGGCCCACGTTCACCGCGGTCAGCAGGTAGACATCCTGGGTCGCAGCGTCGGGCCCATCGATTCCCACCAGTTCAGGAAGTCCGGCTGCCCCTCCAGCGCCCGCTGCAGCCGCCGGTCCTCGCGCAGGTTGACGTTGTTGGGAACCTTTCGGTGTAGTCCGGTGCCATGCTCATGGCCGTCAGACTCGCTTTCGGTCGAAGTCAGCCCGCTGTCCCGCCCGGACCATTTTGCGCAGCACGTTGGGGGGAAAGGTTCATGCTGACGCCGCGGCTCGGATGCCTACGTCCTTGATGGCCGCCTTCAGCGTTTTCGTCAGCGCGATGCGGCGGTCCGCTTGACAAAGAGGGCCGTTAAACGCCGCAGCTTCACGTGCGCCTGCTGCCGCTCGATGAGTACATCGACCCCAGCGCCGTGACCAGCAGCGTGCCCACCGACGCACCGACGCCTGGCGTCGCTGCTGGTCGGCTACGGCGTCTACAGCCTGATCGTTTCGGATCCGCGCCAGCCCTCGCCGATGAACGTCTATGCGAAGCAGGCCATCGAGAGCGGCAAGGAGCTGGCCGAGCGCGCAACGCATCTCGCCGGCGAGGCCCAGTCGGCGGCGGCCGAGGGCCTGCACACGGCGCAAGAGACTGTGGCCCAGACCGTTGCGCAGTCGGCGGACGCCATCAAGACAACCGCGAGCGCGTGGGCCGTCCAGGGCGCGGCGACCGTGCGCGAGCGCGCGCCCCAGCTCGTGCAAGCCGTGCAAGCCGTGCAAGCCGTGCAAGACGTGGCGCAGCGCGACAAGGACACCTATCTGCTCGGCTTTGCGGCCGTGGCGCTGACGGCCGCGATCGGCATCGCGGCGCAACGGCGCATTCACTGACCGCAGGGATCATTGCCGAGACCGCAGGGATCATTGCCGACGATAGGAACACCCGCGCTTGGGCCGGCGTGGTCCTTTGATTCGGCGCATCCGGACAATCGCAGGAGAGGGTGGCGAGCGAAGCGAGCCGGGTGAGGGGCGCTCGTGATTCATTTCAGGCACCGAGAGCCCCTCACCCCGACCCTCTCCCCTATGGGGAGAGGGAGCGCAAGCACCGTTCACGACCATATGCGATGGCCGTACTTCGGATCAGCCGCCACCTGCTCATCTGCCTGCGACTGCGCCGCGGCCGCTTCCAGTCCGTCTCTCACGGCGGCGACGTGCGTGCGCAGAACGTTAGGCCGCCTGGGCGTGCTGGTTGACCTCATTCTCGGCAAGGTTAGTCAGCGCCTGGTTGGTCTTCTTCTCCTCGCCGAGCGTCGCCTCGAGCAGCTTCACGATCTCGCCGTGGCCGAGCTCGGTTGCCCAGGTGCGAAGCGTGCCGTACCGCGCGATTTCGTAGTGCTCGACCGCCTGCGCGGCGGCCAGCAGTCCCGCATCGAGGGCCGGGGTGTCCTGATATTCGTCCATGATCTCCTTGCCCTCTTCGATGATGCCGAGGATGGCATTGCAGGTCTTGCCCTTCGGGCTTTGGCCGAGCGCCTTGAACACCTTCTCGAGGCGAGCGACATGTTCCTCGGTCTCGCCTTCGTGTTTCTGGAAGGCGGCCTTGAGGTCCTGCGACTGTGCGGCCTTGGCCATCTTCGGCAGGGCTGTGAAAATCTTCTTCTCGGCAAAGTAGATGTCCTTGAGGGTGTCAAGGAAGAGTTCGTCGAGCTTTTTGTCGGTCATTTGGGTCCTCGGGGTTGTTAGAGTCAAGAATGCCGTATTCGGGTGCTTGTTCCTTGCAAATCGGTCAGGGAGTCCCGTGGTCTGGGAAAAAAATTCCGCATTCGGGATCGCGAACCTGCATGCTCCCTCGATGTTGTTGGTCATTCTCGATGGCGGGGCGTTACCCGCCGGCGTAGCCGCCGATGATCGGCAGGATTTCGCCGGTGATGAAGCTGGAGCAGGTTGGCGCCGCGAAGAACACGAAGGCGGGCGCGATCTCTTCGGGCTGCGCCGCACGCTGCATCGGCGTCTCGCTTCCGAACGTCGCAACCTGCTCGCTGTCGCGATCGGCCGGGTTGAGCGGCGTCCAGACCGGGCCGGGTGCGACGACGTTGACGCGGATACCGCGGTCCATCAGATGCGCCGAGAGCGAACGCGCGAAGGAATGAATGCCCCCCTTGGTCATCGAATAGTCGAGAAGGTGCTTGTTGCCCGCGATCCCCGTGATGGAGCCCGTCATCACGATGGCGCTGCCGGATTTCATGTGCGGTACGGCGGCCTTCACCATGTGGAAATAGCCGTAAAGGTTGGTCTTGAGCGTGCGGTCGAAATGCTCCTCGGTCAGATCTTCGAGCTTCTGGACATGCTCCTGGAAGGCGGCGTTGTTGACGAGGATGTCGAGCCTGCCGAAGGCTTTGATGGTGTCAGCGACCGCGGCCTCGCAGAACGTCAGGTCCGCCACGTCGCCGGAGAACGTGATGCAGCGCCGCCCCTCCTTCTCGACCGCCTGCTTGGTCGTTTTCGCATCCTC
Organism: uncultured Pseudomonadota bacterium; assembly: GCA_963703755.1. Classification (GTDB taxonomy): domain Bacteria; phylum Pseudomonadota; class Alphaproteobacteria; order Rhizobiales; family Xanthobacteraceae; genus JAVDCA01. Next base: position 8,228 of record CAVPGG010000311.1, on the reverse strand, counting down.
GTGCTCATCGAGATAGGCAATCGCCACGTCGGCACCTTCGCGCGCATACAGAACCGCAACCGCCCGACCGATGCCAGAGTCCGCTCCGGTGATCAGCGCGACGCGCCCCGCAAGCTTTTCGGAGCCCTTGTATTGCGGCGCCTCGAACATCGGCGGCTGCTCGAGGTCGGCTTCGTGTCCGGGCTTGGCGAGATGCTGCTTGGGAAAGGATGAAGGATATTCGCGCTGTCCGGCTTGCATGGCGGCTTTTGATTCTTTCTGCGGCCCGCGCTTCTTGTCGATCCCATCGATGCGCTTTTGGACCTCGCGCCCGCGCTTCGCCGCATCCGCCGCTTTGCGCTCGAAGGCCGGCTTGGATGATGATTTGGCGCCCATGGCAGTCCTCCTTGTTCGCTTTTGATCCGGGAGGCGTGGAGCCTAGCCGCGGCCCGGATAAGTTTTCCATTTGCGCGCAAGGCGCGTGACCTCAGCGCCTCAAAACCAGCCCACACTGCGCCTCCTTCTCTAAAAGAGGTCGGGTCGACTTGGTTCCCGGCGCGTTTTCGGGGCTCCGGTCTCGCCCTTCGTTGTTTTCGGCAGAACGACGCGGTGAAGGCCGTGCCGGCGAGACAGCGAGATCGGCGCGAGCCCTATTTGCGGCGACAAGTGCGAAGTGCGGCGCGCCGCGAAAGGTAAGTCCACGGGAGCCGCCAGGTCGATGTCGGTAGTCACTCGCTGTCGACCGGCGCAGCAAATCGAAGACGGCCGCGCGGCACGGTCAGCGCGACCACAGCGGCCGCCCGCCCTCGCCGTCATCTCATAGTTAAAAACGGATCTTCCGGTCGGAACCGTCGGGCACGCCCTGCGTTCCGGAACTGCGGGGGTTTTGTCAGTGGTATGCACCATGCCGATACGACCATATCTTGAGGAGCGGGCCTTTAACCCGGAAGTGGTAAAAGTGATGGGACGCGCCTTCGAAAATGTGTGCCGCGAGCTCGGGCTATCGGAAGCAAATGATCTGCTCGCGAAGATCGTGGCGCGCACCGTTATCGATGCCGCCGAAGTCGACTGCCGTGACCCGGCGCTCCTGACCGCAAAGGTGATGAAGCACTTCCGCCTGCCCCGCGCACCCGACGTCTCCAATGTCTCCAATGTGGACGCGCAAGGTCTCTGACCGCGTGACCGCGCAGGCGGTTGCTCCAGAAGCGTTCCGGCGTTGCGCGTGATCGCCAAGAGTGCGACTGGGTTGACCTATGACACGCAATGGGGCCTAATTCCAAGTCGCCTGGGCGGCTCCGATGGTATCGGCCATCGTCGCGCCGCGTTCTCCCAAAGGCTTGCCGCCCGGCTCGGTGGTGTCGTGCGCGGTTTGATGTTCCATCTCGGCGTCGATTTCCGCGCCGAGCAGAACGACGATAGCCGAGAGCCAGATCCACATCATGAGACCGATCACGGCACCAAGTGCGCCATAGGTCTTGTCGAAGCTGCCAAAATGGGCCGCGTACCATGAGAATCCCACCGAGACCGCAAGCCATGCCAGCGATGCGCAGAGACTCCCCGGCGTCACCCAGCGCCACTGGGCGACGCGACGGCTCGGCCCGTATCGATAGATGACGGTGAGCGCGCCACCCGCGGCCAAAAAGAGGACCGGCCACCGCGCGATTTTGAAGATCAGTGAGGTGGCGCGCGTGAGGCCGTAGTGATCGAGGACCGGCGACAAGAGGATCATGACGCCAAGCGCCGTGAGCGTCAGCAAGATCGCGGCTGTCGTGAAGGCAAGCGAGATGAGGTTGATCCTGATGATCCCGCGTTTTTCCCTTTCGGCATAGACGAGGTTGAGGGCGTCAAAGATCGATTTGATGCCGGCGTTGGCGCTCCACAGCGACGTCCCGAGCCCGATCAAAAAAGCGATGCTCAGCGTCCCGCCGCGATGGGACGTGAGACGTTCAAGCTCGTCCCTCACGACATTGAGCGCGCCGTCGGGAAACAGGCCGGCCAGGCTATCGAGATGGCCCGCGATCGATACCGGGTCGTTGAACAGGCCATAGACCGCGACGAGTGCCCCGATCGCCGGGAAGATCGCCAGAAGGGAGTAGAACGCGACGCCGGCCGCGAGGGTCACGACGCGGTTTTCGTTGGCTTGGTCATAGACCCGCAGAAGAATGTCTTTCCACCCGCGCCACGGAATGGCGGCAGGGCTCGCGGCCCACCGGCCGCGGCCGCGTTCACGCGCCCGGTTGACGAAAACGCCCGCGGACGCCGCGGCTTTGCGTCGGACCTCCTGCTTGGGAGCCTCGAGGGGCGATTGGTCGCCAGATGGGTCGCCTTGGCGCGCACTGTGGGAACTCATGGCATGTCCCTTGCCGCGTGGTCCCGGCAATCGCGGGATTAAGCACGGGGAGCGACCGGATGTTCCCTGCGCGCCGGTCACGCCGCATCGGAACCTTCCTCCCCGCTTTGCGCTTACCTCTCGGAAGCGGCGCGCGAAAGCGTCGATACTCATCTGGAGGATACCATGGCGGCACTTTCATCCTCGGTCGAGGCGCGCGAGACCAGCGCCCTGATCGGCAGCGACAAGGTCGAAGGGACGGCGGTTTACGGGGCCGACGAGAAGAAGATCGGCAAGGTCGAGCGCGTGATGCTCGACAAGCGTAGCGGCAAGGTCGCCTACGCGGTTCTGAGCTACGGCGGCTTCCTCGGCATGGGCGAGGATTTGTACCCGACGCCCTGGTCGAACCTCACCTACGACACGCGCCTCGGCGGCTACCTGGTCAACCTCACCAAGGACCAGCTCGACAAGGCGCCCAAATATCGCCAGGGCAGCGACTGGGCCTGGAACCGCGACAACGACGTCCGCGTCTACGACTACTATCGCGCCGCGCCCTACTGGGGCGTGTAAGCGCCGCGCAGCTCACGGCAGCTTGCGTCCCCCGCCGCGCGTTGGCGCGGCGGGCCTTTGTTCGACGCGTATGCACGCGCTTATCGAACAAATGCTGACCGGGCAGCCCGCGCATGAGCGCCGACCTCGGCACGAAAATCAAAACCGCGCTCGGGGAGACGCGGCTCCTGATTCTGGGTGCGCAGATTCTTTTCGGATTTCATCTGAACGCCGCGTTCCAGCAAGGTTTCACGCACGTCGCGCCGAGCCTGCGGGCACTCCACGCGTTCGCGTTCGTGAGCATGGCTAGCGCGATCGGACTGCTGATCGCTCCCAGCATGCAGCACCGCATCGTCGAGGGCGGGCATGCAAGCACGCGCATCCTGCGCGTCACAACGCGTTTTGCGGATTGGGCGCTGCTGCCCTTCGCAGTCGGTCTCACGATCGACCTTTATATCGTGGTGACATATCGCTTCGGAGCGCGTGCCGGAACAGGCGTGGCGGCCGGCATCGGGTTGCTGGCGCTTCTATTGTGGTACGGCGCGGAAGGCGTCATCCGCTGGCATCGCGGCGTTAAGGAAGAAGTCATGACGGCTCAACAAGACACCTCCCTCGACGAGCGGGTCGAGCACATGTTGACCGAGGCGCGCGTCCTCATTCCGGGCGCGCAGGCGTTGTTCGGCTTCCAGCTCGCGATTTTGCTGACGGAAAGTTTCGGTCGCTTGCCCGCCCTATCCCAAGTCACGCATCTCATCGCGCTGTGCTGCATCGCGGTCACGGTCGTCCTGCTGATGGCGCCGGCGGCGTTCCACCGGCTCGCATTTGGCGGCGAGAACTCGGAGGATTTTCATCGCCTCGGCTCGGCTTTCGTCATCGCGAGCGCGGCGCCGCTCGCCATCGGCATTGCGTGCGACCTCTATGTCGCCGTCGCGCTCGCCACGCAATCGACGAGCCTTGGGACGACAGCTGCGGCCGCGGCCGGCCTTGCACTTTTTACCCTGTGGTTCGCGGCGCCGTTGATGCTGCGCGCAAGCACCAATCGAAAGCGTCGGACCCGGCGGCATCTCGCCTGATGATCCGCTATTTTTTACGGCGGGCCTTTTTGAATTTCCTCAGGCCCGCCTCCATCAGCGCTTGCGCCTTCGCCGGGCCCACGTTGGCGCCCGCTTTGAACTTGCGGTCGCGGAGCTTGTTGTAGCTCGCAAAGAATTGCTTGATCTCCTTCACGAGATGCGGCCGCAGCTCGGAAAGGCGCTTGGCGTTGTCGTAGGTCTGGGCGTGCGTTGCGACCGCGATCAGGCGATCATTGCGGGTCCACTTACCGTTCTCTTTCTGCTCGGCCTCGATCGCGCCGATAAGCCGCGCGCGCACCACGCAGCCCGGCACGACCGCTGCATCCATCAGAATGAGCACGTCGACCGGATCGCCGTCGTCGCCGAGCGTCGAGGGGATGAATCCGAAATCGTACGGAAAGACCATTCCTTCGGGCAAGACGGTCGAGAGCTGCATGCAGTCGCAATCGGGATCGTAGCTGTATTTGGTGCGGCTGGCGCGCGGAGTCTCGATGACGATCCGCAAGTCGTCCTTGGTATCGCCAAACGGCGCGATCTCGGAGAGGATCGTATGGCGGGCGGTTCGGGCCATGCGAATAGTCCCTTAATCCGCTCCGCTCGGGTTGCGCGCGCGATGTCCACTGGTCGAGGCCGTGCCGGGATAAGGTCTCGGTTTGAGGATCCGGGCGAGGTGCGCCGCGTTGGAGGCGAGTAGAGGCGTCCACTCGGCCACCTGCTTGGGCGGCTTTGCAAATTCCTTGTACTCCTTGCCGGTCATCGCCTCACCGACCCAGTAGGTGACGCCCCCGGCCGGGATCGTGAAACCGACTTCCGTCAGCGCCTGTTGGCATTCGGCGGCGACGTGGTGCGCGCCATCCTCGTTGCCGACGACCGCGACGATCGCGACCTTGCCATAGGACGGCATGCGGCCGTGCTCGTCCTTTTCGTCGAGAAACGCGTCCATGCGCTCGAGCACGCGCTTCGCGACGCTCGACGGCTGACCGAGCCAGATCGGCGATCCGATCACCAGGATATCGGCCGCAAGCACGCGGTCGCGCAGGGCCGGCCACGCGTCGCCGGGGCCTTCGTCGGACGTCACGCCCGGCTTGATGTCGTGGTCGACCGCGCGCACGATCTCGCCGGTCACGCCATGCTCGGCCAGCGCGACGAGCACCTGCGCGAGCAGCACGTCGGTCGACGATTTTTCCCTGTTGCCGCTTCCCTTCAGGCTGCAATTGAACGCGAGCGCGGTCAGCCGGCTGTTGTCGTTCGATGCCATCGATCTCTGCCTGGGCGCCTACACGTTGCCGCCCGCCGGCCGCAGCGGGATCGGCCCGCCGGCTTGCGGCGGCGCTTCGCCGGGACGGTGGCTCAAACCGCGGCCGAGCGACCAGTTGAAATAGAGGCGCACGTCCGGGTTGGGCACCACCCAGCACGCCCCGTCGTCATCCATGAAGATGACCCAGAACAAGTGAGATTCCTGACCCTGATCGATGACGAAGTGGGCCCACCCCGACCCTTTCGAGGTCTGCATGGGCAGAGGCGGATTGAGCTGCGTGACGGCCACGGGGTTTTCCGGCGAGTTGGTCCATGCCGAGTTAACCGGATTGTTCGAACCTTTGTTCCATGCCGTGGCGGCCGGCCTTCTCACGCCGTCTTGCGCGAGCGGGTCCGCGCCGACCTTGCCGGTAACGGTGCGGTCTATGTCGCGGCGCACCGCCCCCTGCGCCTGGGCGAGATCGCGACGGTACGGATCGAGCGCGCGGACGCCGACGATTTGCACGGGACCGCGGTGGGGTTCTGACCGTCAGCCCTGAACGACTTGCACGACGGCACGGGTCAATCGGTCGAGCTCCGCCTGCGCGATCGTGAACGCCGGCGTCAGATAGACGATCGAGCCGAACGGCCGCACAAAGACGCCGGCGTCGATGAAGCGGCGGCGCAGTCCGTCGAGGTCGTCGATGCAATCGAGCTCGACGACGCCGATGGCGCCCTTCACGCGCACGTCCTTGACGTGCGGCAGCCCGCGGCATGGTTCGAGTTCCGCGGGCAAGCCGCGCCGAGATCGCCTCGACCTGCTTAAGGCGCGGCTCGCGTGCGAACAGGTCGAGCGAGGCGTTCGCGGCCGCGCAGGCGAGGGCGTTCGCCATGTAGGTCGGGCCGTGCATGAGCGCATGGTGCGGGTCGTCCGACCAGAAGGCGTCGAACACCCGCGTGCTCGCGATCGTTGCGGCGAGCGGCAGCGTGCCGCCGGTCAGCGCCTTGGAGAGGCAGATGATGTCGGGCGCGACATCCGCCTGCTCGCACGCGAACATCGTGCCGGTGCGGCCGAAGCCGGTGAAGATCTCGTCGAAGATCAGCAGCAGCTCATAGCGGTCCGCGAGCGCACGTAAGCGGTGCAGCACCGCGACATGGTGAAACCGCATGCCGCCGGCGCCTTGCACCAGAGGTTCGACAATGAATCCCGCGAGCGTCTCGGCGTGGCGTTCCAGCGCCTGCTCCAGCGCGTGCGCGCTCGCGTCGTCCGTCGGCAACGCGACACACACATGTTCCGGCAGCACGCCGCGAAAGAGCGCATGCATGCCCTCGTCCGGATCGCTCACCGCCATGGCACCGGTGGTGTCGCCATGATAGCCGCCGCGGAACGTGATGAAGCGGGTGCGCGCCCCCTGCCCGCGATTGCGCCAGAGCTGGATCGCCATCTTGAGCGCGATCTCGACCGCGACCGAGCCAGAATCGGAGAAGAACACCCGGTCGAGGTCGCCCGGCAGCATGTCCACCAGGCGGCGCGCGAGGCGCAGCGCCGGCTCGTGCACCAGCCCGCCGAACATCACGTGCGGCATGGTTTCGGCCTGGCGGATCACGGCGGCGCGAATATGTGGATGGTTGTAGCCGTGGCAGGCCGTCCACCACGACGCCATGCCGTCGATCAGCTCGCGCCCGTCCGCGACCATGATGCGGCAGCCCTCGGTGCGCGCGACCGCGAGCGGCGGCGCGGCCGTCTTCATTTGTGCATAAGGCAGCCAGACATGCGGCCAGCCCGCCGCATACCAGTCTGTCGGCGCCGAGCTCGCCGGTGGTCCGTGGTCATTCATGGCCCCATTGTGCCCGGGAGCGCGATCCTGGTCACGTCGAATGGAGGCGCGTCAGCGATCGACAGCGTGTTGGCCCGACGGGTACGCTGCAGCCGCCGACCGTGTCGCCGCGTCAATGTGCTCGATTGACCGCACGGGAGGGAGGACATCCATTCGCCCGGTCGGTCTCCACCCGCGGATGCCCGAGAGCTTCGAATGCCGATCATGGATTCGGTGCGCCGTGTCAGCCCGAACGTAAGCATGGCCGTGACCAATCCGGCCCTGCTCGCGGCCGCGGCCGCGCTGTTCGCGGCCGCCAATCTCGCCGCCGGGTTTCCGGGCGAGCCTGGCCCCGACAGCCAATCGCAATACGCGCAGGTCGTTGCCGGACAGCTCGATGACTGGCATCCGCCGATCATGGCCTGGCTGTGGTTGGCCCTGAGGCTCGTCGCCGACGGCGACGCCCCGATGTTCAGCTTCCAGGTTTCCTTCTACTGGCTCGGTTTCGGGTTGATCGCGTTCGCGCTCGCCCGCGCAGGCCGGGCGGCCGCGGCCTGGGCGACGCTGGGTGTGGCGTTGTTTCCGCCTTTCCTCGCGTTGAACGTCGTCCTTCTCAAGGATGTCGGCATGGCCGTGACATTCCTCGCCGCCTTCGCGGCCGTGTTCTGGCACCGCGTGCAGGGCCGCGACGTGCCGCTCGCAATCGCCGCCGCGACGTTGCTGCTGCTGCTCTATGGCGCGCTGGTGCGCGCCAACGCCGTGTTCGCGGTGGTGCCGCTCTTTGCCTATCTCGTTCGCCCAATTTGGCTCGGCCGCCCCTGGCGCCTGCTCGCGCTCTCGCTCCCGGTCGCGCTGGCGCTCGTCCCTGCCGCCAACGTGGTCAACCAACGCCTTCTCGACGCGCAGCCGTTCCGGCCGATACGCGCCCTGCAGATCTTCGACATCACCGGCATCGCGTTCCACTCCGCCGATCTCGCGGTGTTCGGGGCCGGCAACCGCTTCACGCGCGACGAGGTCACCCGCTGCTACGTGCCAACCTTTTGGGACCGCCTCTCGCCTTGGGGAGAGTGCCGGTTTTTCTGGAACCGGCTCGCAGTGGCGCGCGATCAGCAGGCGTCGGTAGAAAAGCTCGCTGCGCAAGGCGCCATGGCGGCAGCGCCCAATCAGGATCTGCCCGACCTGTGGATCAAGGCGATCGTTCGCCATCCGCTGGCCTATGCGCGGCACCGGCTCGCGCATTTCGCC
>CAVPGG010000310.1:0-15378 GCA_963703755.1 uncultured Pseudomonadota bacterium | reverse complement strand
TCCACACCTGTATGCCCTGCAAACGCGTCACATAAGCCGCAGGAGCGCCCGCGATGATGCCGTCATAATCGTCCGGATAACGCTGCGCCTCGGTGAACGCCTGACGCCCGCCCGTGGAACATCCATTCCAATAAGAATACTTAGGCGCGCTGCCATAGAACCCATTGACGACGCCCTTGGCCGCCACCGTCATCTCATGCACGCTGCGATGAACGAAATCGGCCACTTTATCCGGATGCCCCACGATGAAGTCAGGGTTGTTGCCTTCGTGACCTGTGTCCGTACTGGCCGCCGCGTACCCCGCGGCCAGCGCAGTCGCGAGCGCCGGATAGCTGATGCTGCCCGCCCAAGCGCCGTTGCCGACCGATTGCAATTTCCCGTTCCAACCCGCCATTGGCAGCCACACTTCAATGCGGATATCGGAATCGCTAGTCGGCTTGAGCGACGCCGCCACGCGGCAAAACACCGGCAGATTTTTGAACGCGGCATTGGGATTCGGGCCTCGTCCCGGCGTCGGCAGCGTGAACTCCCCGGCCCCCACCGGCTTCGCCCAAAGAATCGTTGAATGCGGCAACGCCAGCGACACCAAACTCTCGCAAGGAGCCGCCAAAGCCATCGCCGAACCCATGTCTATGTCATGAATGCCAAGACCTCATAGGTGCGCGAAGGTGCGGCGGAGGTGCGACGTATCCCCGCGGGATAACACAGCTGAACTTCCCTTATTAGTAGGGCATTCCTCGCTCTCTGGCCTCGAAAGCCAGTTTAAGTTTCTGTCATACAATATACCATTGCAGAACTATTTGAACTATCCTAAGACCTAGCACTTAGACGGCGTCCCTGTAGGCTCTTCACACTACCATACAGGCCCGGCAGCTTCACCGGGCTCCCAAACCCTGACAGTCTAATACAAACCCAAATGGCCTGCCATTGGACCCCTGCCGCCCGGAGCTCGCGCCATTAGGATTGTGCTCACGCGTCTTCGCGCGGATGGGAGAAGCTCGTACGTCGCTGACCGACGGAGCAGCGATGGCCGCCAGCCGAACCTCCGCCCGATAATCGGTGACCGATGTGCGGGCCACTTCGAGAGCCATCGGATGGTGCCGCCGGGCAACGGCGCCGATGGTCACCGCGCGAACGCGATGGTCCTGGTCAGTACGCAGGTCAGCGGCCTCTTCGGGCAAGGCGGCGGTCCCCGGCCGCAGCCAACCTCGGATGGCCGCCAGCCGGACGCCGCCAGCCGGGCTCTTCGCCGCCGCGACGAACCGTTCCTCGGTGCCGGCGTCGACGTGTCGCCAGACCGTGAGCAAGTTCAGCATGCACTCAGGCAAGTAGGCAGGGGAAGAGAAGTCGCCGTAGCGGTCGATCAGTCGCTTTACTTCGGACACGGTCCCCGGTTCTGGCAGTTCGGCTAAAGCCTCCGCGGCCGCGCATCGCATCGGCAAGCAAAGTCACTGTCGCACACAGCGTCGATCAATCGGTCGCGACCTCGGCCATCACCAAGCCGCACAAGCAGATGGCCGCATTGGTAGCGACCACGTCGTTGGTGGCCTGGGGCGAGACAACCAGATCCGGTCGTTCGTCGGCAGGCAGGCCGAGGAGCACCTCCGACTCCACGTGCCGCCAACGGTATCCTTCGGATTTGTCTATGGGCGGCTGCGGCGCCGCGGCGGCGTTCCAACCGTCATTGCTCGAGTCCTTCCGAGCATCGTCGGTCCCTTCCACGTTGAGCAGACGCGGCCGCTTGGCCCTGCGGGTTGCGCCCGGTAAGCAGGCAGGCCCGGGTCGGCGAGCACATCGAGGTGACGTGGAAATTGGTGTAGCGCACGCCGTTGCCGGCAAGCGCATCGATGCGCGGGGTCGCGATTTCCGAGCCATAGCAGCCGAGATCCGCAAAGCCAACGTCGTCGAGCACGATGAACACGATGTTCGGCGCGCCGGCAGGCGCTTGCCGCGGCTCCGGCCACCACGGCTTGGAGTCCCGGAATGTCCGCCCGATCGAGCCTTTGAAGTCCGGGGCGGGGCGCGGCATGAAACCTCCTCGCAGTCTCAGCGCGGCGTCTGGCTGATATGCACGCGCGCCACCCGGCGGGCGGCAAGCTCGCGCACCAGGCGCACCAGCGGTTTCTCGAACACGTAGTCGGTCTTGGTCGGGCCGGCGGCGATCATGTCATCGACCTGGCCTCCCGCATACATCGAGCGCAACGCCAGCTCGTCGTCGCCGGCGTTGGGGTATTGCTTGCGCAACCTGGCGAGGCCGGGCGCGAGCGGCTCGGGCTTGAGCGCGATGCGCGGCGAGCCGTTGGCGACGATGCGGTCAAGAATGTCCGGCGCGACGGGCGCGAGCAGCTTGCCGTAGTAGCCGAGGGCGTATTTCTTCACCTCGTCGGGCACATGCCGGTAGCGCTCGCCGTGGATCACGTTGAGCACCGCCTGGATGCCGACGAACTGCGCGAACGGCGTGATCATGATCGGAAAGCCGAGCTCCTGGCGCACGCGCGCGCATTCCTCGAGCAGCTCCTGGAACTTGTGCGACAGGCCGAGCTCGGCGAGCTGGACGCGGAAATTGCTCAGCATCCCGCCCGGGATCTGGTGCTCGTAGTGGAAGGCGTCGTATTCGAGCACCTCGCCGACGGGCTTGCCCTCCTGTTTGGCGATCCGGCCGAAATGATCGCCGACCTGGTCGATCAGCGCGTCGTCGACGTTGACCGTGTAGCCCATTGCGCGCAGGTTTTTTGCCGTCCACTGGATCGAGGGCTGCGCCGCCCCGTTGGCGAGCGGCGCGATCGAGGTGTGGACGCAATCCGCGCCGGCCTTGATGCCTTCGAGATAGACCAAGGGCGCCATGCCGGTGAGGCAGTGGCTGTGCAGCTCGAAGCGCCGGTTGCCGATCACCTTGCGCACGGCGGGCACGAGGGTGCGGATGCGGTCGACCGTGAGAAGGCCGCCCGCATCCTTGAGCCAGATCGCGTCGACATTGCCGCGCGCGACCAGCTCCTTGGCGGTCCGCACGTAGAGCTCGTCGGTGTGGACCGGGGAGAGGCAGTACGAGAGGGCGCCGAACGTGCGCACCCCCATGCGCTTGGCGACGTTGAGCGCCGCCAGCATGTTGTCGACGTTGTTGAGCCCGTCGAACGACCCGATCTCGGTGACGCCGTTGGCGATCAGCCGCTCGACCCACAGCGCGACGATGTCGTCGGGCACGAAATCGAAGCTGACCAGGTTCTTGGAGCGGAAGAACGAGCTCAGCGGCGTACGCGTCATGCGCTTGCGCATCAGGCGGACGCGCTCCCACGGATCCTCCTTGAGAAAGCGCACGCAGACGTTGAACTGGATCGCGGCGATGACCTCGATGCGGGCAAAGCCGGCACGGTCCATCATCTCGGCCACCGGCAGCATGTGCGCGGTGGTCATCCGCGTCGCCCACAGGCATTGATGCGCATCGCGCAGGGTCTGGTCGACGACCGCGATGGTGCGCAACGTCGCCGCTGTCGACGGCGACGCGGTGGCGATGGCCGCCTGATCCCTCATGTGATCGTTCATGCGGCCACCTTGTTCATGGCGCCGTCGTCGACCCAGCGCGTGTGCACGCGCGCGGCGCGGAAATCGTCGTGCCGTAGCACCTGCAGCTGGAACGGGATGGTGGTCGCGACGCCCGAGACCTCGAACGCATCGAGCGCCGCGATCATGCGGTCGATGGCGGCGTTGCGATCGACGCCGCGCACGATCACCTTGGCGAGCAGCGAGTCGTAGTAAGGCGGCACCACGTAGCCGGGATAGCAGTGGGTCTCGACGCGGATGTCGGCGGCGGCGGGCGGCGCCCAGCGCTCAAGCCGGCCGGGGCTCGGCATGAAGTTCCTCGCCGCGTCCTCGGCATTGATGCGGCATTCGATCGCGTGGCCGGCAAGCCGCACATCGCTTTGCTGGAACGAGATCGGCTCGCCGGCCGCGATACGGATCTGCTCGGCCACGAGATCCTGTCCGGTCACCATCTCGGTCACCGGATGCTCGACCTGGATGCGCGTGTTCATCTCGAGGAAATAGGCGTCGTGGGCTACCTTGTCGTAGACGAACTCGATCGTGCCCGCCGACCGATAGTTCGCCTGCCGGGCGAGGCGTAGCGCGGAGTCGCACAGGCGCTCGCGCAACGCCGTGTCGAGCACGGGCGACGGCGCCTCCTCGATCAGCTTCTGGTGCCGGCGCTGGGTCGAGCAGTCGCGCTCACCGAGATGGATGATGTTGCCCTGGGTGTCGCCCAGGACCTGGATCTCGATGTGGTGGGCGTTCCGCAGGAACTTCTCCATATAAAGAGTGCCGTCGCCGAACGCGGCCTTGGCCTCCGACGCCGCCGCCTCCATGGCGCCGGCGAGGTCACGCTCCACCGCCACGACGCGCATGCCGCGGCCGCCGCCGCCGGCGGTCGCCTTGAGCAGCACCGGGTAGCCGACGCGCGCGGCCGCCGCGCGCGCGGCCGCCACGTTGTCGAGCTTGCCGGTCCCGGGCACGCGCTGCACGCCGGCCTGCTCGGCGAGTCGCACCGCCGTGATCTTGTCGCCCATGGCTTCGATCGCCTCCGGCGACGGCCCGACGAAGGCGATGCCGGCTTGCGCACAGAGGCGCGCGAAGCCGGCGCGCTCGGACAGGAAGCCGTAGCCCGGGTGGAGCGCCCCGCAGCCGGTGCCCATCGCCGCCGCGACCAGCGTCTCGGGCCGGAGGTAGCTCTGCGCCGCCGGCGCCGGCCCGATGCACACCGCGGCCGTCGCGATCCGCGCCGCGAGCGTGTCGCGGTCGGCATCCGACACCGCGACCACGCTCTCGATGCCGAGCCGCTCGCAGGCGCGCACGATGCGCACCGCGATCTCGCCACGATTGGCCACGAAGAGGCGCCGGAAGGGCGGCATGTCCAGCGAGGTCCTAGGATTGTGTCGACACGACAATCAGCGGCTGGTCGAACTCGACGAGCTTGCTGTTCTCGGCGAGGACTCGTGTCACCACGCCGTCGACGCCCGCCTTGATCGAGTTGAACAGCTTCATCACCTCGATCAAGCACACGATGTCGTCGGCCTTGACGCGCTGCCCCACCTCGACGAAGGCCGGCGCGCCCGGCGAGGCGGCGCGATAGAACGTGCCAAGCATCGGGGCCCGCACCGCGATCTCGCCGGGCGCAAGAACCAGCTCCGCCCGGGCCGCCTTGGTGGGTGGCGGCGCGGCTGGCGCCGGCGCGGCGCGCGGCGGGGCCTGAACGCGCGGGCGCGCCGGGGCGTCGGCGCCGCCGCTACGCTGGATGCGCAACAGGAAGCCGCCATAGGCGACCTCGACCTCCTCGAGATTCTCCGAGCTGTCGATGATCTCGAGGATCTTCTTGACGTTGTCGTGGGTGAGATCCATGCGCGCCGCCGCTCCGACCCCGGGCAATCATTTTAGCTGTTCCATTGGATGGAACGTTTCGTACTGATGACCAGCTCGCAGGCGGGAACGCTATCGGGTCGGTTTTCCGCCTGTCAAGGCGCACCGCTGACACATGTCGGCACAGGACGCTTGCCGCCGATCGAGACCCGATCGGGCTGCAACCGCCGCCCGCCTCCCGGATTTCGCCGCGGCTCAATCCGGGCTACGGTTCGCGCGCTCAAACTCTGCAGAAGCGCGAGCGCAGTGCCAGAAAATCCCGGAGCCCTCCTTGAAAACCGCCATCACCGAGCTGTTCGGCATCCGCCACCCGATCATCCAGGGCGGCATGCATTATGTCGGCTTCGCCGAGCTCGCCGCGGCGGTCGCCAACGCGGGCGGCCTCGGCATCATCACGGGACTGACGCAGCGCACGCCGGAGCTGCTGGCGAAGGAGATCGCGCGCTGCCGCGACATGACCGACAAGCCGTTCGGCGTCAACCTGACGTTCCTGCCGTCGCTCGCCTCGCCACCTTATCCCGACTACATCGCCGCGATCGTCGAAGGAGGCGTGAAGATCGTCGAGACGGCCGGGCGCAGCCCCGAGAAATACATGCCGGCGCTCAAGGCGGCCGGCATCAAGGTGATCCACAAGTGCACCTCGGTGCGCCATTCGCTCACGGCGCAGCGCATCGGCTGCGACGCGGTGAGCGTCGACGGGTTCGAATGCGGCGGCCATCCGGGCGAGGACGACATCCCCAACATGATCCTGCTGCCGCGCGCCGCCGACGCGCTGACGATCCCGTTCGTCGCCTCGGGCGGCATGGCGGATGCGAGGAGCCTGGTCGCGGCGCTGGCGATGGGCGCGGCGGGCATGAACATGGGCACGCGCTTCATCGCCACGAAGGAGGCGCCCGTGCACGAGCACGTCAAGCAGGCGATCGTCGCCGCGAGCGAACTCGACACGCGGCTGATCATGCGGCCGCTGCGCAACACCGAGCGCGTGCTCAAGAACGCGGCGGCCGAGCGCGTGCTCGAAATCGAGCGCGAGAAGGGCGCAGCCGTGCGCTTCGAGGACATCCGCGAGCAAGTCGCCGGCGTCTATCCCAGGATCATGACCGAGGGCGACATGGATGCGGGCGTGTTCAGCTGCGGCATGGTGGTCGGCCTGATCCACGACATTCCGAGCGTGCAGGAGTTGATCGACCGCATCATGGCCGAGGCCGAGCAGCTGATCCGCGGGCGGCTCGTGGGGATTCTCGGAGACGATGCGGTGGCGCCGAAGGTCGCGTGACCGGCTGCGCAAGCTCCCGGCCGCCTCGCCGATGAAGCACGCCGGCCCGCTACGTCCGTGCCGGCGCGTACCCGGCGGACGCCATCAGCGCCGCCAGGCGTTTGCGCGCGTAGAAAATCCGCGTCTTCGCCGTATTGAGGCCGATCCCGAGCATGTCGGCGATCTCCCTGATCGATTTCTCGCCGTAGTAGACGAGATCGATGATCTGCCGATGCTCGCGCGAGAGCGCCGCGAGGCAGCGGCGCAGCAGCGCAACGTCGTCCTTGGCCTCGAGCTCGCCCGCGGGACCGGGGGCGGGATCCTCGACGCTCAGCATGAGGTCGTCGTCGCGGCAGACCGGCCGCGCCTCCAGCGCGGTGAGCGCCTTGTGGCGCGCGATGCCATAGAGCCACGTCGTCACCGTCGAGCGGCCCTCGAAGCGGCCGGCGCGCCGCCACACCCCGAGGAACACCTCGCTCGCGAGATCCTCCGCCAGGGCGTGATCGCGCACCGTGTGCGCGATGTAGCGAAGCACACGGGCGTGATGGCGTAGAAACAGGGCGCGCATGGCCGACTTGCTGCCCGTCGCAATGGCGCGCACCAGGGCATGGTCCGGGTCGCGGGCCGCGTTGCGCGGCTTGAATGGAAGGATGGTCGCGTCGATCCGGCTTGTCGCGCGGTTCGGCTTGCCGCCCGGCGGACAGCGCCGTGCCGGCGGCGCGACAATGGACAGCGATACGACTGCGGCGGTGGTCATCACACGTCTCCCATCGGCCGGTCGAATGAGGCTGCCGGCCCGTGCGGGTCGGCGCGTCGTTGCTTGGACCGATCTCGATGAGGTGACGCTAGGGAAGACGCGCGGCGCGCGGCGTGCGAAAACGCACACCTCGGGTTCGGTATCGGGTGCCGGCTCGCGCCGCGGGCGGCGGCGAGCGGCACGACAGAGAGGCGCCCCAATCCGCTCGCGGCAAAGTGGGTAAGAAAGTGCGTAAATTGAAGGGTTGGTGGCGTGCTATGCTGGTCTGCACGAACGATGGATCGCCGATGAATGCGTGCGGTCGTGGCTGGCTGTCTCCCCATGACTGATTCCGCGTCAGCCCCATTCCCTGCCCGCGCCGCCGGCGGAGGCACCTGATGGCCGCGCATCGCAAGACCGAAACGCTCGCGAGAATTCCGCTGTTTCGCACGTTGCCCGCCAACGCGATCACCACGCTCGACGCGCAATGCATGTGGCGGCACGCGACGAGCGGCCAGTGGCTCCTCGACTACCAGGACGCCAGCAACAACGTCTTCTTCGTCGTCGCCGGGGCGGTGCGCGTCATCATCCAGTCGGGCGGGCGCGAGGTGCTGTTTCGCGAGATCAAGGCCGGCCAATTCTTCGGCGAGCTTGCCGCGATCGACCGGCAGCCGCGCTCGTCCGGCATCGTGGCGGTGCTGGACGTGATTCTCGCGCGCATGCCCGCGACGGTTTTCATCGCCACCATCAACGAGCACGCGGACGCCTGCAACCAGCTGCTGGCGCTGCTCGCCGGCCAGATCAGGTCGCTCACCAACCGGGTGCACGAGTTCGCGACCCTCGACGTGCCGCACCGGATTATGGCGGAGCTGCTGCGCCTGTCGCGGCCGGAGCCGGGCCAGCCGGGGCGCGCCATCGTCTCGCCGCCGCCCATCCACGCCGAGATCGCGGCGCGCGTGAGCACGCGGCGCGAAGCGGTCGTGCGCCACCTCAACGCGCTGGAGCGCGACGGGCTGATCCAACGCCGGCGCGGCGCGATCGCGCTCACCGACGTCGACCGCCTGCGGCGGCTGGTGGATGAAGCGGTGGAAGACGCATGAACGAAATGGCCGGCCCTGGGGGCCGGCCATCCGCAACCGGACGCGCGATGCGCTCAGGCGATCAATTGCTGCCGCCGGCCTGGAAGTCGACGATCGCGCGCGGCACGTCGTAGGTGCTGTTGCGCGCATCGCCCGGGATGCGAACCGAGTTGTAGGCGCCGCCCCAGCCCGACTTGTGGGCGAGCTCGTAGCTTGCGGCTTCGTCGCTCGCCTGGAAATCGGCCGCCATCGCGCTGGTGACGCCGGCGACGAGAGCGGTCGTGGTGAGGAGGATGATGAGCGTCTTCATGGCAAGTCTCCGTTTGATCTCTCTGCGACCGAGCTATCGACCCCATCCACCATTGGCATGACGCCGTCTCGGTTGAGCGGACCGTAGAGGGCGGCCGCGATTTATGGGGTGCGAAAACGCACTCCGCGAAAATGCCCCTCAAGCGAAGATCGCAACGTGACGCTCGGCCCGCTGCACGTGCGGATGTCCGCCACGCGCAGCCGGATGCCGCCACGACGACGAAGTTCTGGTCATGCAACCACTGGCTATATCGCTCGCCGAGATTGCAACGCGCGCCGCCCCTAACGGTGGCCGCGCGAGCGCGAACATGTTAATCTCACGTGTCCCCAGATACCGCGCTAGAAAAGCCGACCCGGGGCCGGTGTGGGCGCCCAAGCGACAGAATTCGAAGGCGACCTGCGGGCATCGACCCATGAGCGAAGTGGACCGTCTGCTCGAACGCGCCGGCTTGCAGCAGTACGCCGCCCTGTTCGCGGGGCGGCACCTCCATCTCCACGACCTGGTGAACCTTACGGAGCGCGAGCTCGAGGAGCTCGGGCTCTCCCCTGCCGCGACGCAGGCGCTGCTGCGCGAGCTGCGACGTCTCGCCCCGCCCGCGCCGGCGCCCGCCGCGGACGCCGAGCGGCGGCAGCTGACCCTGATGTTCTGCGATCTCGTCAACTCGGTCGGATTATCGAACCGCCTCGACCCGGAGGATCTGCGCGACGTCATCGCCGCCTACCAGCGCGCCTGCACGCAATCGATCAGGCGCTATGACGGCCACGTGGCGCGCTACGTGGGCGACGGCATTCTTGCTTTCTTCGGCTACCCGTCGGCGCATGAAGACGATGCCGAGCGCGCGGTGCGCGCCGGCCGCGACCTCGTCGAGGCGGTGACGCGGCTCAACGACGAGCCCGACAACCTGGAAGGCTTCGAACTCAAGGCGCGGGTCGGCATCGCGACCGGCCTCGTGGTCGTCGGCGACGTGTCGAGCGGCGGCGTGACCGAGAAGGACGCGGTCGCCGGCGAGGCCGCGAACCTCGCGGCCCGGCTGCAGGGCCTCGCCCGGCCCAACACGGTCGTCGTGTCGGCGCTGACGCGCACGATCGCGGCGGAAGCGTTCGAATATCGCGATCTGGGCAACCAGAACCTCAAGGGCTTCGAGGCGCCGATGGCCGCCTACGAGGTCGTTGCCGAACGCGACGTGACCCGCCTGGAGGCGCGCAGCGCCGCGCAGACGCCGTTCGTCGACCGCGAGGAAGAGATCGAGACAATGCTGCGGTGCTGCAAGCGCGCCGCGGCGGGCGAAGGCCAGGTCCTGATCGTTTCCGGCGAGGCGGGCGTCGGCAAGTCGCGCGTCATCGCCGAGGCTTGTGCGCGCATGCGGCACATGGAATCCGCGAGCGACATCCCGCTGGTATTCCAGTGCGCCCCCTACCACGCGAACAGCGTGCTCTATCCGATCGTGCGCCAGCTCACGCGTCTCGCCGGAATCGAGCGGTCCGACACCGATCAGGACAAGTTCGACAAGCTCGACCGGCTGATCCGGCATTCGCTGCCCGCACCCGGCCAGGCGCCCGCGCTCATCGCCGAGCTATTGGGCATCAAGGCCAACGAGCGCTATCGACCGGTTGCCGGCGGCTCGCGGGAAAAACGTGACCTTTTGATCGATGCGTTGATCGACTGGTGCGCCTCACGCGTCTCCGACCGTACGCTGATCATCATTGTCGAGGATGCGCAGTGGATCGATCCGACGTCGCGGTTATTCCTGCGCCGCCTCGCCGATTGGGCCGAAGATGTCCGCGTTCTCATCGTCATAACGGTCAGAAGCGATGCCGACGCCAACCGGGCGGCGATCTTCGGCGAAGACCGTGCGCCCGAGAGCGGCGGAACGATCGTGCCGCACATGAGCTTTTGCCAGATCGCGGAGCTTTCCCAATCACATGTGAGGCAGTTGATAACCGTGGCGGTAAAGGATTGTGCAATATCCGCCGCGGAAATGAACGCCCTCTTGGAAAAATCCGCAGGTCTGCCATTATACGTTGAGGAACTAACAAAAAGCCTTCTTCAGGCGAGGGAGATGCCGGATGCGCAAGGAAAAAGCCGCACGCGCGTTTTCGCGGTGCCCCACACGATCAGCGATGCTCTGATGGCCCGCCTCGATCAACTCGGCCACGCGAAAGAGATCGCGCAGCACGCCGCGGTGATCGGCCAGGAATTCTCATTGGGCCTGCTCACGCGGATCACCACCAACTCGGCCGACGAGCTGATCCCGCATCTCAACTCGCTGGTCGATTCCGGCATCGTCGCGCCAAGCGACGCGGCCGCCGACGTCTACCAGTTCAGGCACGCCTTGATTCGCGACATTGCGTATCATTCGCTGCTCAACCGGACCCGCCGCGACATCCACCTGAAGATCGCAACCGAGCTGGCGCATCCATCGCCGGAGACCGCGGGTGCGGGCGATGACGTGATCGCACAGCATTATTCGCTGGGCGGGGAGCATCGGCAGGCCGTCGACTTCTGGACGCGCGGCGCGACCGACGCCGTCGCGCGATCGGCGCACGAAGAGGCGCTGGGAATGCTCGACTCGGCGTTCGACGATTTCCACAGGTTGCGTGGTGAGGGGCTGCCGGTTCTCGAGCTCGACCTGGTCTTGACCCAGACCATGGCGCTTCGCTGGCTGCGCGGCTATCCGAGCGCGGAATTCCACGAACGCCTCGTGCGGGCGCGCGATTTGTGTCAGACGACCGGGAGCGACGATAAAAGGTTCAATGTCGAATGGGGTCTGTTCCAGTATAGCATTGTGAGAGCCGATCTTCCCGCTGCACACGAGATCGCCTCTGCGCTGTTCAAACATGCCGAGCGTCACCCGGACAGGCCGATTGTCGATGCGTATCTCGCGAATGGCATGGTTGCGATAGTGCTCGGTGAATTCGACGAAGCCAAAGCACTGTTCGAGAAGGGTCTGGAGCTCAGCAGTCCCGAAACGGACGTACCGCATTTTTCCACGCACGGACAGAACCCGGGTCTGTTCTGCCTTTCATATCTGGCGCACACCCTGTGTTTCCTCGGGGATTTCGCTGGCGCAAAAGCGGCGATCGAGCGCAGCCTGTCGATTGCCGAAGCACGCGGGCGCGAGCCGTCACATATCTACGGCTATGTGAACGCTCTCACCTTGGCGGTGCGCGTCTATCAGTTCTGTGGCGACCTCGCGACCGAGCGACAGTTGGCTGAAAAGTTGTTGGATATCTCGAAGCGAAATCACTACGCTTATTACGGAGCATTGAGCCGCTGCCACCTTGGTTGGGTCATTGGCGCCGAAGGCCGCCTGTCGGACGGCATCAATGAAATGGTCGACGGACTCTCCGCTTTGGAGGGGACGGGGACTTTGCTGGCGCTGCCGGGACTTTATACGCTGTTGGCCGAGCTCTACCTCCGGGCCCATCGCTTTCCTGAAGCGGAAGGCGCGCTCGGTCGCGCAGCGAGCGGAAACGGCAAGACGTGGGCCGCGGAAATCGAGAGACTGCGCGGCGACATTCTGGCGTTGCAGCCGGAGCCCAACCCGGAAGCGGCGGAGCAGGCCTACCGGTCCAGCCTGGCCATAGCGAGCCATCAAAATGCCTGCGCGCTGATGCTCAAGGCGGGGCTGGGTCTTTCCGGCCTGTTGCAGCGGGCAGATCGTCCGCATGAGGCTGGCGAGCTCCTCAGTCTGTGCCTGGCTCGAATGCCTGACGGTTTGGAATCGCAAGAGGTGAAGCGCGCGAGGGCGGCAATCAGGGATTTGACAAAGGAAAAATGATGCCGCAGCGTTGCCTGGTCATCACGAGGCAAATTTATCATCAACCGACGAAAGGATTTTCACATGGGTCCCGCGCCGATGCAAAGGACGCCCGTCGCAAAGGGCCCCGTTTTGTACTGGTTGGATCAGATTTCGGTCCATGCCAGAGCACGCGAGTTCCTCGACCGCATTGCTCCACGAGATAAGGAGGCTCGGTCCGACCTACCACGGCCTCGAGGCGGTGGTGGACAGCCATCTTGCATCCGTCGTGAATGCTGACGGTGCAGTACGACAGGCTTTGCGCGAGCATCTGGGACGGCATTGGTTCAGCGACGGCTCCGACGCATATTTCCCGGGCCAGCACATGGCAAAGAAGTGGGCCGAGGCCGTCATGAAGACGCTGGAGCTTTCGCTCGCCGGACGTTCCGAACCCGGTCCCAATCAACGCCTGGTGGATCATCGAAGGGGACGAAGACGTTCCGGATGTTGAATTTCGCGGAGGTCGACCATAAAGGCGAGACCGTGAGCAGCAGCGTGACGCTTCTCGTTTGCACGCCGACGCCGCCGCCTATCGGCGCACCGGGCAATCGATCCCTCTGGGGTGATGCGGAAGCGTGGGTGACCGAGCAGGAAGGCGGCGCGGTCATCACGCGCAGGATTGAAAAAGAAGTAAGGCCGAACCGGTAACGGCCGGCGGCCCTGGTTACGGCATGGAGCTGCGCGGCCGGCGGTGTGTCGCGCCTCTGCGCCGTTCTCGAACCAGACGCGCTTCACTTTGTGGTAGGCGGTCCGGGTCTTGTTCCTTTTTCCCAGGACACCGAGCAGGCAAGAAGGACGATGATCGCACCGGCAAAACTATAGGCGTCGGGCACCTCGTGAAAGATGGCAAGTCCGATCAACGCGGCGATCGGCAGGCGAATGAACGGATATGGCGCCAGCGCGGCGACGTCCGAATAGCGCAGCGCCAGAAGCGCGAGATAGTTGGCAACCGGACTGGCCAGCAACAGGCTGACCCATAGCCACCAGGGCAGGCTCGGAATGTGCCCTCCGACGGACAACGGACCGGTGACGAGCACCCCGACGACAGATACGTAAAGCAGGATCGTCGGTATAGGGTCGCGTTTTTCCAGTTGTTTGCCGAGTGCGGCGGCCCCGGCATTGAGCAGCGGCCCCGAAAGGGCGATCAGATACACCCAGTTCCAGGCAGCGACCGTGGGCTTGACGATCATGATCGCGCCAATCAGGCCTGCTGCGATCGACAGCAAATGACGCGGACGCAAGGTCTCGCCGAGCATAAAGCCGAACATGGTCATGAACAGCGGCTGCAAATAGAGCACCGCCGTTGCGAGCGACATCGGCATGGCAACGAACGCAAGCATGAACACCAGCTGCGCGATCACGATGACGCAGGCGCGTGTCAATTGCAGCCAAATAGCCCTCGTCCGAACCACCGCATAGCCGTGGCGACTCGCGGCTGCCATCGCGATGGCCACGAGCAGGCCGCCGCAATTGCGAATGAAGGCGAGTTGGGGGACCGACAAGGCGCTCCCGGCGAGGTGAACCATCGATTGATCCACCACGGCCAGGAGCAACCCGGTACAATAGATCAGCGGTCCCACATCAGGCGATCAGTGCAGCCGGCTCGCGGCCACACTTCGTTCGGCACGATACATCCCATGACGTTCCTCGCCTCGTGTTGCATCCCACGCCAATTCGCCGACAGCGGTGCTTAACATGACGCGGCATGCGACCACAACCACAGTTTGAATTCCATACACCCGCCCTTAAGCTGAGGCGCCACCATTCCTGTGCGACCGCAAAAAATAATCGTCCGCGTCGCATGAACCTTCCGGCTTCG
The DNA here is from genome assembly GCA_963703755.1 of uncultured Pseudomonadota bacterium. GTDB lineage: Bacteria > Pseudomonadota > Alphaproteobacteria > Rhizobiales > Xanthobacteraceae > JAVDCA01. Next base: position 980 of record CAVPGG010000310.1, on the reverse strand, counting down.
CGCCGGACAGACGCCGCATGTCGCAAGTCCAAGGGAGGACAGCCATGCGCAAGCCCATCCTGCCGGGCTCGCGCCTCGCGTTGGCCGCGCTCGCCATCACCCCCACCCTCGCTTACGGACCGGTGACCAAAGCTCTCGCGCGCGCCGACGGACGCTCGGCGCCGGCCGTACCATCCGATCATCGAACGGCCGGCGTGGCCTCGGCGACAACCGCCGACGAACGACGCTGATGGCACCCGTGCGGAACGTCAATAATCCCGCCGGTTGCGGCGGGGCTGCGGCTGCGCGCGCGGCCCGTGCCCGTAGTAAGGGCTCTGCACGCAGATCCCGCCGATGCCGCTGAGCGTCTGCTGGCAGAGCTCGCGGGTCGCATAGTAGCAGCTCATGCTGCCGGGACCGTTCGAGTTCGCCGTAGACGGCGCACCACGGGTATGCGCGACGTCTCTCGACCCCGGCCCTCACGAGATCCGCTTCACCTTCGACCCCACCGGCGAGTCCACCGGCGAGCGCCTCACCCTCGCCGGCGAGCGGGTCACCCTCCGCGCCGATTTCTCCTCCGCGACGCCCACGTTGCGGGTCAGCGGCGCCGACGCGCGTGTCCACGAACGTCCGCGCGCGCCGTACATGCGCGGACCAGCGCGGGCGCGGCTGTCACCCAAACGGATTACGCGCGCGCGAGCGGCGTGGTTTGCCGCGTCCATCGTCGGCTTCGGCCATGTCCAGCAGCAGACTTCGCTCTCCGAGCGGCCCGAACTGTTCCTGCAGTTGCGCTTGCCCGAAGGCACCGCGTTCGGCGTCACCCAGCAATCGGTGAAGGAGGCCGAGGCACTTGCTGAAGGACGACCAGGACATCTCGACCTATACCGCTTATGTCGGCCAGGGCTCGCCGCGGTTCTGGCTCCGGCCTCACCCGCAACTGCCGGATGAATCCTTTGCCGAAATCGTCATCGTCGCCAAGGACGTCGAGGCGCGCGAGCGGA
>CAVPGG010000309.1:0-11298 GCA_963703755.1 uncultured Pseudomonadota bacterium | reverse complement strand
ACCGCACGGTCAACCAGGTCCTGGAGGCGATCACGCCGCCGGCACCAGCGCCGCCGGCGCCGCGCCTCGGGCGCGCGCGCTCTTCGTCTTCATCGGGGCCATACCGTGCACAGACTGGCTGGGCGGCCTGGTTGACGTTGACGACCACGGATTCGTCCGGACCGGGGCCGGTGCGCTGGCCACAGCCGGCGGTCAGGACGGAACGGGGCCCTTGCCGCTGGAGACCAATAGGCCTGGCGTCTTTGCCGTCGGCGATGTCCGCAGCGGCTCGGCCAAGCGAGTCGCCGCGGAGCGCGAGCCGCACCACGAAGGCGCGTTCCGTCACCGAGGGCGGGAGCTTGTCGACGAGCTTGCGCATCTCGTCGAACGCGTAGTCGAGGTAGTAGTTGGGCGCGCCGGCGTCGCGCCGGTCGATCGGGGTCGCCGGGTTGCGGCGGGCGCCGAACACCTGGCCCTCGGTCATGAAGCCCGCCTCGACCAGGTTGTCGAGCACCACGTTGGCGCGCGCGCGGGCGGCCGGCAGGTTGACGGTCGGCGAGAACTTGGACGGCGCCTTGAACAGGCCGGCCAGCATGGCTGCCTCGGAGAGGCTCACGTCGCGCGCCGACTTGCCGAAATAGTACTGCGCGGCGGCGTCGACGCCGAAGGTGCCGCCGCCCATGTAGGCGCGGTCGAGATAGAGCTTGAGGATCTCGTTCTTGGTCAGCCGCGCTCGAGCCACAGCGCGAGGAACGCCTCGTTGATCTTGCGCTCGATGGTGCGCTCGTTGGACAGAAACAGGTTCTTGGCGAGCTGCTGGGTGATCGACGAGCCGCCCTGCACGACGCCGCCGGCGCGCGAATTGGCGACCAGCGCGCGCAGCGTGCCGGCGAGGTCGATGCCGAAATGATCGTAGAAGCGGCGGTCCTCGGTCGCGAGCACGGCCTTGATCAGGTGATCGGGCAGCTGGTCGAGCGCGATCAGTCGTTGTGCTTGATGCCGCGGCTGCCGACCTCGTTGCCGTAACGGTCGAGGAAGATGACGGCGAGATCGGCCTTCTTGAGCCAGTCGTCGTCGGCGGTCTCGCGGAAAGCCGGGATCGCCAGCCCGAGCATGAGCACGAGGCCGCCGAGGCCCAGCGTCGCGAGCTCGGAGAGCGGCTCGACCACCAGCCAGCGCCGCCAGCCCGCCACATGGAAGCGGTCCATGAACTCGACGAAGCGCTCGAACAGCTCGCGCCCCCAGATGGTGCTCTGGAAGACGCCGAAGTCGAGGCGCGAGTTGAGATCGAGGAGGAAGCGCTTGAAGCGCGCTTTCCAGCCCCGACGCGGTCCCTCACCGGGATAGAGATGGCTCAACGGTCCTACCCCTTGCACCCCTTGCACCCCTTGCGGCGTGTCGCTCCGCCCGCCTCGTCTTAGCCGAACGGTCGCGCCCGGCCAATGACCGCCACACCGCAAGGTGAATGCAGCTTGGCGGTAATTTCGCGGCAGCCGGCACGCCGCGGCGACGCAGGCCGACGCGCGCAGCCGAAGGTATTACCGTACGGCGACGCTACGATCGAACGTGATCGTCGTACTCCGCCGAGATATCCCGTCCCGTATAGTCGGGCATCAGCGCCGCCGCGACCAGGCTCACGACCGCGCAGCCCGCGATGTAGATCGAGATGGCGTAGCCGGAGTTGTAGGTCTTGAAGAGCCATGCGGCGATCAGCGGCGCCGGGCCGCCCGCGATGATGGAGGCGAGCTGGTAGCCGATCGACGCGCCGCTGTAGCGCAGGCGCGGCGTGAAGGCCTCGGCGATCAGCGCGGCCTGCGGGCCATACTGCATGTCGTGCGGGATGAGCGACAGCACGATCGCGATGAACACCGCCGAATAGATCGCGGTATCCACCATGCCGAAGTAGAGGAAGCCGAACAGGCCGGTCGTTGCGGCGCCGATCAGGTACATCTTGCGCCGCCCGATGCGATCGGAGATGTGGCCCGACAGCGGGATGGTGACGAACGACACCACGGCCGCGGCCATCACGGCCCACAGGATCAGGTCGCGCGGCAGCTTCAGCGTGCCGGTCGCATAGGCGAAGACGAACGCCGTGAAGATGTAGAACGGCGCCTGCTCGGACATGCGCAGCAGCGCCGAGAGGAGGATCTCCCTCGGTTGCTTCTTGATCACCTCGAGGACAGGCGCCTTCTCGATCTTCTGATTGTCCAGGAGCTCCTGGAACACCGGCGTTTCCAGGATGCCGAGCCGGATCCACAGGCCGATCGCGACCAGGATGATCGACAGCAGGAACGGAACGCGCCATCCCCAGGTCGCGAACTGGTCGCCCGACCACGTGCTGAACGCGAGCACCGCGAGATTCGAGAGGAAGAGGCCGCACGGCACGCCGAACTGCGGCCACGACGCCACCAGTCCGCGCTGGCCGTGCGTGCGCGACCATTCCATGGCCAGCAGCACCGAGCCGCCCCATTCGCCGCCGACGCCGATGCCCTGGATCATGCGCAGGACGGTGAGGATCACCGCGCCCCAGATACCGATCGACGCGTAGCTCGGCACGAACGCGATCAGGAAGGTGGCGATGCCCATGCACAGCAGGGTCGCGATCAGCGTCGCCTTGCGGCCGATGCGGTCGCCGTAGTGACCGAATATCGCCGCGCCGATCGGCCTGCCGACGAAGCCGATGAAATAGGTGCCGAACGCCGCCAGCGTCGCCGTATAGGGATCGTTGTTGGGGAAATAAAGTTTGCCGAATACCAGCCCGGCGGCGGTGCCGTAGAGGAAGAAGTCGTACCACTCGATGGTCGTGCCGATGGTCGACGCGATGACTGCCTTGCGCAATTGCGCGCTGTGATCGTCCGGCGACATTGCCGCGTATGTGGCTGCCGTAGCCATGCTGTTTCCTCCTGCGTGTCCGCCCGCCCGCGCGGATTCTCGATTCTGTCCGCGCATCTTTCGAGGATACTCTCGCGTGCAGGCGTCACAAGGTTGTCGGTGTGCGGTGCGGGCGCGCGTTTCGCATATGCGCGCCGAGGATGCTTGGCGTACCGTCGGCCGGGGAGAGGCTGGCGGGTGGTTTCAGCCTACCGTGGCGCTAATGGTGCGGGTCACCGCCGGGCCCGTTGCGCTCCTCGTCACGCCGCACGTCGGAGCCTTCGCCCGCGGCGGCGCTTTCGGCCTGGGACATCAGCTCCATGGCCTTGTTGATGAGCAATTCGGCGACCCCACTGTCCTCACTCAACAGCGACAGACGCATACAAATATCGGCTTGGCGCCAATAATATTGCGCGCATGACATGCCCGACCCTGATTTTCCCGTCGGAAAACCGGCGTCGCACAAAATCGTTCCGTCATGCAGCAATATTCCCTCAAATTCGGTGCTGATTTACCGAATACCGCCCACCGGCGGCCCCGGGCGGATCAGCGCGCGTCATGAAAGATGACGCCGAGCGTGTGCCGCCGGCCGACGCGCAAGCGGCTCACGCCATGGCGCATGTTGACGCGGTAGGTTCCGCGCGTGCCCTGCACGGGCCGCTGATGAACCGCGAAGATCACCGCCTCGCCCTGCGCGAGCGGAACCACCTCGGCGCGCGACTGCATGCGCGGCCGCTGCTCGGTCAGCACGAACTCGCCGCCGGAAAAGTCCGTCCCCGGCCGCGACAGCAGCACGGTCGCCTGCAGCGGGAAGACGTGCTCGCCGTAGAGATCCTGGTGCAGGCAGTTGTAGTCGCCCGCGTCGTAGCGCAGCAGCAGCGGCGTCGGCTTCTCCTGGCCGGCCGAATGGCAGCGCGCCAGAAACACGTGCGTGCGCGTCCGGATAGCGCGTCGCGATGCCCATCGCGGCGTTCCAGCGGTTGGCGATCGCGGCAAGCGGCGGATAAAGCGCGGCGCGCAACGCCGCCACCTCGTCGGGCAGCGGATACGCGAAGTACTTGTACTCGCCGCGCCCGAACCCGTGCCGCGCCATCACGATGCGGCTGCGAAAGCGCGCATCCTCGTCATAGCGTGCCGCGAGCGCGGCGCATTCGTCCGCGTCGAGCAGCGGCCCGACGACCGCGCACCCCTGCGCATCGAGCGCGGCCGCGACGACGCTCCAGTCGTGCGCCGCCACGCGGACCGCAAGCGACGCGGCTTCGTGCGGACGGGCCTGGCCGCCGGGGCGCGCTGCGCGAAGGGGGCTCACGCCGCCTGCTCCTTCGCGAGCAGCGCGCGCTTGCGCGCAACGCCCCAGCGATAGCCGGCGAGGTTGCCGTCGAGCCGCACCACCCGATGGCACGGGATCGCCACCGCGACCGGATTGCCGGCGCACGCCGCCGCCACCGCGCGCACCGCCTTGGGCCGGCCGATGCGCTTGGCGATGTCCGTGTAGGTCGCGGTCGCGCCGGCCGGAATCTTGCGCAGCGCTTGCCACACGCGCTGCTGGAACGCGGTGCCGCGCACATCGAGCGGCAGGTCGAGCTTGCGCCCGGGATCTTCGACCAGGCCGACCACCCGCGCAACGAGCTTCTCGAACTCCTTGTCGCCGCCGATGAGCCGCGCCTTCGTGAACCGGTCCTCCAGGTCGCGCACGAGCGCGTCCGGATCGTCGCCGAACGAGATCGCGCAGATGCCCTTGTGGGTCGCCGCCACCAGGATCGCGCCGAGCGAGCATTGGCCGACCGCGAAGCGGATGTCGGCGCCGCTGCCGCCGGCGCGGAAATCGCGCGGCGTCATGCCGAGCATGTCGGTCGAGGCGGCGTAGAACCGTCCGCTCGAGTTGAAGCCCGCGCCATAGATCGCCTCGGTGACCGAGCCGCTGCTGGTGAGCGCATCGCGCACGCGCTGGGCGCGGTGCGCATCCGCATAGGCCTTGGGCGTGACGCCGGTTGCGCCCTTGAACACGCGGTGGAAATGGAAGCGGCTCATGCCGGCGGCTTTCGCCAGCGCGTCGAGGCTCGGCATCTCTTCCGAGCGCTCGATCAGCCGGCACGCCTTGGCGACCGCCTCGGCGCGCATCTCGTCGAGCGCCGGGCCGTTCGGGCGGCAGCGCTTGCACGGGCGGAAGCCCGCCTTCTCGGCCGCGGCCGGGCTCGCGTGGAACGCGACGTTCTCGCGCCGCGCGCGGCGCGACGCGCAGGACGGCCGGCAATAGACCCCGGTCGTGCGCACCGAATAGTAGAACGCGCCGTCCGCCGCGCGGTCGCGCGCCTGCACGGCGTCCCAGCGCGCCTCGTCGGTCGCGTAACTGCGGGCTCGCTTTGCTGTCATCTGCCCGTCGTTGCTGATCGCCAGCGCAATCATGATCATGCTCCTATGGGTCGCCAAGGGAAACAGCGGTGGGAAACCGCGTTTGCCCGTCTCTGCCCGCCTATTTGGGCCAGGGCGGCCGCGCCGGCACTTCGCTCCTTGCTCTCGAATTGAGAAAAATCGGCACGCGGGCGCCACGGCGCAAGGGGCAGGGGGGACCAGTGGGGGACCAGGCGGGGATCAGGCGGGGATCAAGGCGGCGTGAAGCGGCGCCGAGTGGCCGTGGGCGCAGGCTCATACCAGCCCCGCAATCGACCCCATTGTCAGGGCGTGCCGCCGGGGCGATACGGTGCGCCGACCCAAAGGCGATGATAGTGCGCAAGTGAGGCAGGCCTGACTTGCGTGGCGACCCCCTTCACCCGAGACCGTGATGACCGAATTCGAAGCGCGCACCCGGCCGCGCGCCCAAGAAGGCGAAATCGAAACCGAAGTCGAGCCCGCACCTGCGGAAGGCGCCGCGAGCATCTACGCGGCACCGCTCGACGACGCGCTGGTGCGCCGGATCATCGTCGGCATCATGCTCGCCATGTTCCTCTCGGCGCTCGAGCAGACGATCGTCGCGCCGGCGCTGCCGACGCTCGGCCGCGTGCTCGCCGACGTTGACAACCTGTCCTTCGTGGTGACCGCCTATCTGCTCGCCGCGACCGCGGTCACGCCGCTATTCGGCAAGTTCGCCGACATCCACGGCCGCCGCCTCGCGCTGCTGATCGCGGTCGCGATCTTCATCGTCGGCTCGATCGCGTGCGCGCTTGCCCCCTCGATGGGCGCGCTGATCGCCGCCCGCGCGCTGCAGGGCATCGGCGGCGGCGGCATCCTGCCGATCGCGCAGACCATCATCGCCGACCTCCTGTCGCCGCGCGAGCGGCCGCTCTACCAGAGCTACTCGGCCGTGATGTTCATGGCGGCCAGCATCCTCGGCCCGGTGCTCGGCGGCTTCCTCACCGAATACCTGCACTGGTCGCTGATCTTCTGGATCAACGTGCCGATGGGCGCCATCGCGCTGGTGATGACCGACCGCGTGCTGCGCAAGCTGCCGCGCTACGAGCGGCCGCACCGGCTCGACTTGCTCGGCGCCGGCCTGATGGTCGCGGCCGCCCTCGTGCTGCTGCTGGCGCTCGCCTGGGGCGGGCGGCGCTATGCCTGGGCTTCGCACGAGATCGTCGGGCTCATCGCGGCCTCAGGCGTCCTGTGGGTCCTGTTCGCGTGGCGGCTTGCGCGCGCGCCCGAGCCGTTCATCCCGACCGCAGTGCTGGGCGACCGCGTCGTCGCCGCGATCGTCGTCACCGGCTTCTTCTCGATCGGCACCATCATCGGCCTCACCATCATGACGCCGCTCTATCTCGGCCTCGTGCTCGGCCTCAAGGCGGGCGAGTTCGAGCCTCGCGCTGATCGCCTTCGTGGTCGGCACCACCATCGGCGCCATGGCGGCGGGCCGCGCCATGGCGCGCATGCAGCGCTACAAGCGCGTGCCGCTCATCGGTCTCGCGATCGCGATCGCGCTGCTCGCCGACCTCGCGGTCGATCCCGCCGGCCACTCGCTCGCCGGCATCTGCGTGCTGCTGCTGGTCGCCGGTGCCGGCCTCGGGCCGATGTATCCGACCACGACCATCGTGATCCAGAACGTGGTTGCGCCGCACCACACCGGCACCGCGACCGGCACGCTCAACTTCTTCCGCCAGCTCGGCGGCTCGATCATCGTCGCCGCATTCGGCGCGCTCGTGCTCGGCGCCGCCGACGAGACCGCGACCCTCGATACGCTCGCGGGCGTGGGCCACGCCGGCGTTGCCTTCGCGGCCGCGTTCCGCTGGGTGTTCATCGCGGCCGCGGTCTTTCTCGCAGTTGCCTGCCTTGCCATGATGGCGGTGGAAGAGCGGCCATTGCGGGGGCGGGGCGAGAACGGATGAACGTCGCGGCCGAACCGGCGCCGGCTGGCTATCTTTCCTTCAGCGAGGCGCGCAGCGTCATCTCGGGCATCCTGCTCGCGATGTTCCTCGCCGCGCTCAACCAGACGATCGTCGCCACCGCGCTGCCCACCATCGGCCGCGACCTCGACGACTTCGCGAACCTGTCGTGGACCGTCACGGCCTACCTGCTCACCTCGACGGTCGTCGCCTCGCTCTACGGCAAGCTCAGCGACATCCACGGCCGCCGCGCCATGATGCTCGCGGCGATCGGCATCTTCGTCGCCGGCTCGGCGATGTGCGCGCTCGCGCCCAGCATGCTCATCCTCGTGCTCGGGCGCGGCCTGCAGGGGCTCGGCGGCGGCGGCATCATGCCGCTCGCCCAGGTGATCGTCGGCGACGTGAGCCCGCCGCGCGAGCGCGGCCGCTACCAGGCCTATATCGGCATCGTGTGGGTCGGCGCCGGCATCGGCGGCCCGGTGGTCGGCGGCTTCATCGCCCAGCATCTGTCCTGGCCGCTGATCTTCTGGGTCAACGTCCCGCTCGGCATCGCGGCCGCCTACCTCACCAATGCGGCGCTCAAGCGCCTGCCGCGCAACGAGCGCTGGCACGAGCTCGACATCGCGGGCGCCGCCCTGATGATGGGCGGCGCGGTCGCGCTGCTGCTCGCGCTCACCTGGGGCGGCACGCGCTATCCCTGGGCGTCGCCGCCGATCGTCGGCCTGTTCGGTCTCGCGATCGCGCTCGCGGTTGCGTTCCGCTGGCGCATCGGCATCGCCAAGGAGCCCTATCTGCCGCTGCCGATCCTGCGCAATCCGGTGGTGCGCATGGGCGCGGCCTCGAGTGCCTGCGCGGTCGGCGCCTCGATCGGCCTCACCGTGTTCGTGCCGTTCTACTATCAGCTCGTGCACAAGCTCTCGGTCAGCGAGTCGGGCCTCGCGCTGATCCCGATCGCCGTGATGACGACGCCCGGCTCGATCATGGCGGGCCGCGCCATGATGTTCCTGCGCCACTACAAGCGGGTGTCGATCATCTGCATGGCGTTCGCGATCATCGCGACCGCCTATCTGGCGTGGCGGCCGCAGACCTCGCCGTGGATCGTCATCGTCGCGCTCGCCTTCGTCGGCACCGGCGTCGGCTCGGTTTTTCCGCTCTCCACGGTGTGCATCCAGAACGCCGTGCCGGTGCACCAGATGGGCACCGCGACCGGCGTGATGAACTTCTTCCGTGCGCTCACCGCCTCGCTCGTCGTCGCCATCATGGGGGCGATCATGCTGGCCGGCTTCGGCGTCGCCGCCGACCGCGCGCGCGGCGCCGGGGCGCTGATCACGGCGGGAGTCGCGGCGGGCGATGCGGCCGGCGTGTTTCGCTGGGTGTTTGCGGCAGCGGCGGCGTTTCTCGTCATCGGCCTGATGGCGCTGATCCGCCTGCCGGAGCGCCCGCTGCGCGGAGGATCGGGGCGGCCGGCGACGTAGCCCGCACGCCGGCCTGCCGCGATAGCGGACGCGGGGGCGCCGCGGATCAGGGCGCGCGATCGTCAAACGGGCTGCGTTTCGTATCCGGGCACAAAGCGCTCCTGCCAGCGGGCGAAGAGCTCCTTGCCCTCCGCGGGAAAAGACTCGTCAAGGACGGCGCAGTCGAGAATCCGGTCGGCGCGGAAATGGCGAAAATCATTGCGCAGCTCGCACCAGGCGCTGATGAGCGTCGATTCGGCCAAATAGGCGATGGCAAACGGCCAAACGATACGCTGCGTGCGGTCCCCCTTGCCGTCGCCATAGGCAAGGCGAAGCTTGCGCTCGTCGCGGATCGCGGCGCGGATGGCGGTGAGATCGGCAACGGGCGGCGCCGGCGCGCCGTGACCCGAGACGAAGACCTGCGGCGTCGCGAGCTGCTCGCGCAGCGCATCGGGGAGCGCGACGGTGACTTTCGACAAGACATTCCGCGCCGCCGCGTGCAAGCCGCGATCGCCGGTACGACGCAGCATCCGCATCGCAACCGCGATCGCCTCGATCTCCTCGGTCGTGAACATCAGCGGCGGAAGATCGAACCCGCGCCGCAGCACGTAGCCGAAGCCGGGCGCGCCTTCGATCGGGATGCGGCGCGCCTGCAGCGTCGCAACATCGCGATAGATGGTGCGCACCGTGACCTCGAGCTGCGCGGCGAGCGCCGCGGCGGTCATCGGACCCTTCGCGGTGCGCAGCGCCTGGATGATGTCGAACAAGCGGTCGGAACGGCGCATGGCTGCCTTCTCGATCTGCCGGGAAAGCAGCTTAGCCTCCTGACAGAATGCTGTCAGGAGGGGTCGCCTATCTGGCGGGCGGATACGCAACATGGGCCATTGGCAATGACCGACACGGTATGCGCCGCCACCGGCGAGATGACGCGGCGGAACCTGATCCTCCTGACATTATGTCTCGGGGTGCTCATCGCGCAGATCGATACGTCGGTCGTGAACCTCGCGGTGCAGCCGATCGGCGCCCGGTTCGGCGCCTCGGTCTCCGCCCTGCAATGGGTGCTCGACGCCTACAATCTCACCTACGCGGCGCTGCTCTTGACCGGCGGCCTGGTCGCGGATCTCTACGGCCGCCGCCGTGCCTTCCAGTTCGGCGCCGCCATCTTGACCGTCGCGTCGATCGGCTGCGCCCTTGCGACCTCGGTGGACATTCTCATCGCCGCGCGGGCCGTGGCCGGCATCGGCTCGGCGCTGTTGCTGCCGGCCTCGCTGGCGATCGTTCGCGTCGTCTGGTCGGAGCCGAACGCGCGCCGCCGTGGGCTCGGCGTTTGGGCAAGCTGCAACGGCCTTGCCTTCGTGATCGGGCCGAGCATCGGCGGGCTGTTCATCAAGTGGTTCGGTTGGCCGAGCGTCTTCCTGCTGGCGGTGCCGTTCGCGCTCGCCGCGCTCCTGTTGGCCGCGCTGGTCGTGCCGGAATTCGTCCGATCCTCGCGGACGGCATTTCGATCTCGCCGGCCAGGTTTTTGGATCGCTCGTCCTCGGCGGGCTCGTGTTCGCGGCGATCACCGGCCTTTCCGACGGATGGCCGGCCGTCATCGCTCTCGTGCTCGCCGTTGTGGCCGTTCCGCTGTTTGTCCTGGTCGAACGGCGCGCCGACGCGGCGGCACTGGTTCCGCTGGGGCTGTTTCGCAACTGCTCCTTCGTCGGCGCCATCGCGGCGACCGCGTCGATGACATTCGGCATCTACGGCATGATCTTCCTGCTGCCATTGACCTGGCAGGCGTCAGGCGCCCTGTCGCCGGGAAGCGCCGGGCTTGCGCTCATGCCCTGCGCGCTCGTTTTCTTCCTGATCGCGCCGAAATCCGGTCATCTCGCCCAACGCATCGGTGTGCGCGCCATGACGGCGGGCGGCACGGCCCTCATCGGATGCGGCCTGCTCGTGCTGGCGCTGACGCGCGCGGGCTTGGCCGTGTCCCTCGATGTCGACCGGCACCCGGCCGGCGCGCCGCACTGGGCCAGCGCCGGACACCTGCTGCCGGATGTTCTGGAATTGTTGATCGGTGCACCGCGGGGCGTCGTGCTCACCCTCAACATTCCAGACCGGCCCGCGGAGGCGCTGGGCACGTTGCGCTACGCCGCGCTCGCGGAGTTCGGCGCCGTGCAGAGCACCGTCGACCGGGTGGACGACGGGCAGCTGCGCCTCGCGCAGGTCGAGGTACAGACGCCGCTGGTCCCGGGTACCGACAGTGCCCTGCTCGCGGCTGGGCATCCCACCCTGACCGCGCTGGAGTCCGTGCGTGAGGCATCCGGTCCGGCCCTGTCGCAGTGGCTCGAATCGGCCATGCATCGCATTGCATGATCGAGTGGGCCCTACGGGGCTGACCGTCGCGGCAACTGGGTGACCATTCCCGCCGTCTCATTGCCACGGAGCGCAGCAGATCGTTACCTCGATTTATCGCGACGGCGGTTGCGCGCTCCGCCGACGGTGAGGACGGTGGTAGGTGGACGGCAAAGCCAGCATCCTTGAGACCCTTGGAGCACAGCATGTCCACTCAGATCAAAGACCACCGATGGGGCGCCGACGCTCATGACGACCGGTACCCTCGGCCGTTGCACGTCGCCGCGGACGTGACCGTTGAGCAGGTCGCCGCGGACCCGACCACCCGACAGATCTTAGCAGGC
>CAVPGG010000308.1:0-21289 GCA_963703755.1 uncultured Pseudomonadota bacterium | reverse complement strand
GCAGATAGTTGCCCCGGCGGTTGACGACGAAGATTTGCCGGCCGTCGGTTCCTGCCGCGTGGAGCGATGCGAACAGCGGACGCAGGTCGACATTGATCACCAGAATGCCGAACGTCTCGCCGCTCGGCGCCTGCACGGACGTGGCGACGCGCATCACCGGAACGTGCGGCACCACGGCCACGCCGTCGCGCTGGTTGAGGTCGATCGGGGAGACGTAGACTTGGCCGGGCGGCAGCGCGATGGTCTGGGTGAAATAGTCGCGCGTGTCGCGCTGCTGCAGCCCGGCGTCGGGCACGCGGCGCGGCGCGCCGGCCGGACCGGAGCGGTCGACGCGCAGGATCTCGCGTCCGCCGTCGGCGACGCCGATGACCCGGAACTGGAGGTAGGAGGGCTTGGCGCCGAGCTCGGCGATGAAGCGGTCGGCGAGGCCGTCGCGCCATTGCGTCTCGCTGCGCCCGTCGCGCGGATCGGTGCCGCCGGCGAGACGTGCGCGGATCAGCCCGTCGAGGGCGACGGCGGCGCGGAACGCCACGATGTCGGCGCGCGCGCCGCGCACATAGGCCTGCAGCTCGGTCGAGAGCGCCCGCGCATGCGCCTCGACGCGGTCGAGCTCGCCCGGCAGCACCGTGGTCTCGACGCCGCGATAGGTCAGCACGCCGACCGCCGTCACCGTCAACAGCACCAGGAGAACCATGGCGGCGGCGAGGCGCGTCGTGAGGCTCATGAGGGCGATCCGTGCGCGTTCACGTGGCGCCGCCGCGACCTGCGGCGGCGCCGCCGAGGCATTCCGCGATCGCGGCGATGATATCACGCGGCTTGAACGGTTTCGCTACGCTGCGCACCGCGCCGAGTTTCACCGCCATGCCGAGGAAATCCGGCGTCGGCGTCCGCTCGCCGTCGATCGCGGCGCCCGACATCACGATCACGGGCAGGCTGGGTTGGTGCTTGCGCACCTCCCGCAGCGTCTCGAGACCGTCCATGCCGGGCATGAACAGGTCGAGCATCAAGAGGTCGATACCTCCGGCCGCGAGCGCCGCGAGGGCGGCGCGCCCGTCGGCCGCCACCGTCACGGCGTGATGCTCCCGCTCGAGCACGAGCTTGACGGTCGCTCGCACCGCCGGATCGTCGTCGACCACCAGCACGCGTGCCACAGCCGGCCTCCGTGACGCTCGCCGCTCCCATGCGAAGCTACTCAACTTTGCGTCGATTCGACAAGCTAGCGCCCGCGCGGCGGCGGTGCGGCGATTTCTACGCGACGCGGTTGATGCGGCGTTAATTCGCAGCGGCGAAACATGTCAGGCGCAGGCTCACCGCAGCAGGGAGGCGAGCGCGAAGCCGTTGTCCTGCGCCTGCCCGAAGGTCGGCGATTTGCCGGCGTCGAGCAGCTTGCGCGCCGCGATGTGGTCGGGCGCGCGGTTGACCGAGTTCGACCGCGATCAGCCGCTCGCCCGCGAAGTAGAATACCGAGAACTTGCGCTCGCCCGGCGCGCCGCGCACGACGATGCGGTCGTGCCCCGCCGAGAGCCCGGCCATCTGCAGCCGCACGTCGAACTGGTCGGACCAGAACCACGGCGCCGCCGTGAACGGCCGCTCGCGCCCGATGAGCGCGGCGGCCGCGGACTTGCCCTGCTCGATCGCGTTCTGCACCGACTCGAGCCGCAGCAGCGTGCCGTCCGCCATGCGCCGCGCCGTGCAGTCGCCCGCCGCGACCACGGAATCGTCGCTCGTGCGCGCGCAGCCGTCGACCACGATGCCGCGCTCGCACGCGATGCCGGCCGCGCGCGCGAGCTCCTCGTTCGCCACGATGCCGACGCCGACCACCACGAGGTCGGCCGGATGCGCGCGGCCGTCCCTGGTCACCACGGCCGTGACGCGGCCGTCCTTGCCCTCGATCGCCGCGACCTGGGTGCCGAGCTTCACGTCGACGCCCGCGGCCGCATGCACGTCGCGGAAGAAGTCGGAGACGAACGGCGCCGAGCTGCGCGCGAGCAGCCGCTCGAGCGCCTCGAGCACGACCACGGGCTTCTTGCCCTTGCGCGCCGCCGCCGCGATTTCGAGCCCGATGAAACCGCCGCCCACCACCGCGACCGATCGCGCCTGCCCGATGCCGGCCGCGATGCGGCGCGAGTCCTCGATCGTGCGCAGCATCACGACGCCGGCGAGGTCGGCGCCCGGGATCGGCAGCGCGCGCGGGCGCCCGCCGGTGGTGAGCGCGAGGCCGCGATACGGCAGGGCGCGCCCGTCGGCGAGCGCGACGCGGCGGCCCGCGCGCTCGATCGCCGTCACCCGCACGCCGGTGACGAGCTCGATGTTCTTCTTCGCGAGGAGATCGCGCCCGCGCAGCACCAGGCGGTCCTCGGTCGACTCGCCGGTGAGCAGCGCCTTCGACAGCGGCGGCCGCTGGTAGGGCGGGTGCGGCTCGTCGCCGAGCATGACGAGCGGGCCGTCATAGCCCTCGGCGCGCAACGATTCGGCGACCTGCAGTCCCGCCTGCGAGGCGCCGACGACGATGATGGGGTCGCCCATACGGTTGCTGACTCGTGGGTGGGCGCCGGCCGCCTGGCCGACGCCCACGCTGATCCATGATCACCCGGACTTGTAAAACGCGGGCGGGCGAAATCGCAATTGCGATTTCGCCCACCTTACGCGAGCTTGAGATATCGCCAACTCTGCCACGAGGACCATGCATGCGCTACATCGACGCCTTCAACCACTTCTTCCCCGAGCGTTTCTTCGCCGGCGTGCTCGAGACGCCGGCGGCGCAGAAGGACATGGGCAAGCGCATCCGCGGCATCCCGGCGTTGTTCGACCTCGACGAGCGCCTGCGCATCGTCGACGCGTTCCCCGACTACTCGCAGATCCTTTCGCTCGCCATGCCGGCGATCGACCGGCTGTGGGACGCCACGCATGCGCCCGAATGGGCGCGCATCGGCAACGACGAGCTCGCCGAGCTCGCCGCCCGCCATCCCGACCGCTTCCCGGGCTGGGCCGCATCGCTGCCGATGAACGCGCCGCAGGCCGCCGCGCGCGAGGCCGAGCGCGCGCTCGCCAACGGCGCGAACGCGATCCAGCTCCATACGAACGTCGACGGCGCGCCGATCGACGAAGCGCATTTCTGGCCGATCTACGAGATCATCGCGAAATCCGGCAGGCCGATCCTGCTGCACCCGATCCGCACCCGCGAGATGGCCGACTACCGCACCGAGACCAAGTCGAAATACGAGATCTGCAGCGTGATCGGCTGGCCGTTCGAGACCGGCGCTGCGCTTGCCCGCCTCGTCTTCTCGGGCGTCATGGACCGCTATCCGGATCTGAAGATCATCACCCATCATCTCGGCGGCATCATCCCGTATTTCGAGGGCCGCGTCGCCCATTCGTGGGACCAGCTCGGCGCGCGCACCTCGGACGAGGACTATGCGGCCCTGCTCAAGCGCCTCAAGAAGCGTCCGTTCGACTACTTCAAGGATTTCTACGGCGACACCGCGCTCGCGGGCGCGCGTGGGCCGACCATCTGCGGCATCTCGTTCTTCACGCCCGACCATGTGCTGTTCGCCTCCGATTGCCCGTTCGATCCCGAGAAGGGCACGGGCTACATCCGCTCGACCATCGCGGTAATGGAGTTGCTCGGCCTGCCGGCCGCCGATATGGAAAAGATATGCCACCGCAATGCCGAGCGGATGTTCGGGCTGCGCGCGTAGGCGCTGAGTCGGATATCCGCCACGTCAGCTGCAAGCTCGGAACGCGCCGCCACCCCCGGCGTTTGACTCAAAGCCGCCCCATTTCCACCGTCCTCTGTTGCGCTATAGTTCCCCAGGGGCTTTGAATCGGGGTTTTCCATTGCGATCCGCGGTCTCCGTCCGGCACGAGCGCCGGGTTCTTTGCGTCTTTCCCGCCTACACGCCGTCGTTCGGCACCTTCCAGCATGCCTTCGCGCTGATGGGGCGGGTGCGCGCCTTCATGCCGCCGCAGGGGCTGCTGCTGATCGCCGCCTACCTGCCGCCATCCTGGCCGGTGCGCTTCATCGACGAGAACATCGCGCCCGCGACCGAGGCCGACTTCGCCTGGGCCGACGTCGTGCTCGTCTCCGGCATGCACATCCAGGCGCCGCAGATCCGCGACATCTGCGCGCGCGCGCATGCCGCCGGCAAGGTTGCGGCGCTCGGCGGGCCGTCGGTCTCGAGCGCGCCCGAGATGTATCCGGATTTCGACTACCTGCATGTCGGCGAGATCGGCGATGCGACCGACGAGCTGATCGGCTTGCTCGATGCGGGCGTCGCGCGCCCACGCGCGCAGGTGATGCTGAAGACCGAAACGCGCCTCGGCCTCGACGCCTTCCCGCTGCCCGCCTACGACATGATCCCGCTCGCGCGCTACCTCATCGGCAGCCTGCAGTTCTCCTCCGGCTGCCCCTACCGCTGCGAGTTCTGCGACATCCCTGGCCTCTACGGCCGCCAGCCGCGGCTGAAATCGCCCGCGCAGCTCACCGCCGAGCTCGAGGCCATGCTACGCCAGCCGGCGCGGCCGACCGTGGTCTACTTCGTCGACGACAACTTCATCGGCAACAAGAAGGCCGCGCGCGACATGCTGCATCATCTCCTCGCGTGGCAGCAGCGCAACGGCTATCCGTTCCTGTTCGCCTGCGAGGCGACGCTCAACCTCGCCAAGCAGACCGAGATCCTCGCGCTGATGCGCGAGGCCGGCTTCTGCGAGGTCTTCGTCGGCATCGAGACGCCCGAGCCCGACGCGCTGAAAGGCATGAAGAAGGACCAGAACCTGATGGTCCCGCTGCTCGAGTCCGTTGCGACCCTGAACCGCTACGGCCTTGAGGTCACGGCCGGCATGATCGTCGGCCTCGACACCGACAAGCCCGATACCGACCAGCACGTCATCGACTTCATCGACCAGTCGAACATCCCGATCCTCACCCTCAACCTGCTGCAGGCGCTGCCCAAGACGCCGCTGTGGGATCGCCTCGCGGCGGCGGGACGCATCGTCAACGATCCGACGCTCGAGTTGAACGTGCGCTTCCTGCGCCCGCACGACGAGGTGGTCGCTTCCTGGCGGCGCTGCGTCGCGCATGCCTATGACCCGCAGCGCCTGTTCGCCCGCTATAGGCACCAGGTCGAGGCGACCTATCCGCACCGCTTCCATCCGCCGGCGCGCGGTCGGCTCAACTGGCCGAACCTGCGGCTCGGCGCGACGCTTGCCTGGAACGTCGCGACGCGCGTCGGCTGGCGCTCGGACTATCGCCGCGAATTCTGGGGCACCGCGTGGCCCGCGCTCAAGCGCGGCCAGGTCGAGGCCGTGCTCGGCATGGGCTTCACGTCGCACCACCTGATCCAGTTCTCGCGCGAGGCCCTGCGCGGCGAGCAGAACGCCTCGTTCTACTCGGCGCGCGCCCGCGAGAAGGCCGCGGCGCGCGAGGCGGCCGAAGCGGCGGCGTGACTCGGAACGAGGACATGCGCTGACTCGCCGCTCCCCTCCCCCGCGAGCGAAGCGAGTGGTGGGGAGGGGTCGGGGGTGGGGGGCGGCGCCGCTTGCTCGGAGGAAGTGCGCCGCGCCGCCGTCACGGACCCCCCGACGGTGTCGACCTGCGCCAGGCCGGTTACGGCCGCGATGAAGCCCATCACTTTCTCCTCGAGCACGTTGCCGTACGAGACGATCCGGATCTGCTCCCTTCGCTTGAGCCGGATCACCGCGAACCTCTGCGGCCGTTCGATCGCGAAGTTGTCCTGCGACATGGAGCGACGCTCTCTCCCGATGGTTATGCCGCGATGCGTTCACGCGCCCGCCCGGACTCGGAAGCATTTCTAGCCGGCTTGGCGCCGCGCCGGCAAAATTGTGCGGGCACGAACCGTGCCGAGCGCCATCAAGTTGCCATGCCGATCGGTCGCGATCGTGCGATCGATTTGCCGGGGGATGCACATGACGCGCGGCGCATGGCTGGCGGATCGCGGCCTGTTGGCCGCCACCTTGCTGCTCGCCGCGTTGGCGACCGTGGATGTCGCCCGCGCGCAGGATCAGGATATTGTCGTCGACGGCGAGACGATCACGGCCCACGACATCGACCAGCGCACCAGGTTCGACCTCCTGGCGACCCACCAGGCGCCCTCGCGCGAGCAGGTGCTCGACGAATTGCGTCGCGAGACGCTCGCCCTGCACGAGGCGCGACGGCGCCAGCGCGAGGTTTCCGATGCGGCGGTCGAGCAGGCCTATGCCAACATGGCCGCGCGCATGCGCCTCACGCCCGCGCAACTCACAGCGGCTTTGGCCCAGTACGGCATCGCGGTCGGCACGCTCAAGCGGCGCATCCGCGCTGATCTCGCGTGGCAGCAATTGCTGCGGTCGCGCCGTGACGGCTTCTCGTCCATCCCGTCGCCGGGAAAATCCGTTCCGTCGATTGATCCACGCTTGTGGGGTCCGGGCCCATCGCCGGCAGGTCCACGGTGGTGTCGCGGCTGCGTACAGGTCAGCGATGCCGGCGCGGCCGCCGGCCCCACCGCGGAGCAGCAGAAATGCCTGGAGGAACTCGCCGGCTATCGCGCGGACGTGGAAAATCACGCCAAGGAGGCCCAGGCCGAGAGCAAGAAGAGACCGACCCGCGCGAAAATGTGCGACCTCGTCAGCGTCTACTCCGACGCCGAGTTCGAGTGGCTCAAGTTCGCCGAGGCCAACATGACGAAATGCGGCATGTCCCCTCAGATCGTCGAGCAGATCAAGTCGGCGCATGCCCATACTCTCGACGCCAAAAAGAAGGTCTGCGCCCCCGGCCAGTCGCCAACCGGGCCGCGCTGGTGTCGCGACTGCCTGCGGTTCAGCGATGCTGGCAGCGCCGCTCGGCGCGCGAATGCGCCTCAGCGCTTCTCGCTCTGGGGATGGCGGGCGTCGCCGCGCTTGTTCTGCCGCCGCGCATACATGATCGCGGCGTCCGGCCGCTCCGCCTTCACGCGCAACGCCGCGATCAGCGCATCCTCGGCGTCCACGATTTCGTGGCCGGCCTTTCCGTTGAGCTTGTAGCCGACGGCGAATTTCACGGCCGATCCTCCGCTGGGGCGATGCGGCAACAAGGCGCCATCATCGCGATTTTTTTGCGGCAATGGTCGTCTACCCGGCCGTCTCCGCCGCCGCGCCGGTTTTGCGCAGGTAGTGACGATGCGCCTTGGCGCGGTTGCCGCACGCGCTCATCGCGCACCATCGCCGCGTGCCGCTCTTGCTGTCGTCGACGAACAGCCAGCGGCATTTGTCGTTGGCGCACAGCCGGAGCCGCTGCAGCCGCTGTCCGGCGAGCAGATCGCCGGCCGACCACAAGACCGGCGCGAGCAGGCTCGCGGTCGCGGGGGCTGCGGGCGGCAGCCGCCACATGGTCCCTTGCTGGTTCCCGTTCTTGCCGATCGCGAGGCTCGTTCGCGACGGCGTGGCGGTGAAAATCCCGTTGAGGGCGTCGACCTCGCGCGCCGAGACCGCGTGGCCGGCAGCCTGCGCGCTCAGCAGGGCATAGATCGTCTCGCGCGCCGCGATCGCCTCGTCGAAGAGATGCGCCGCGTCGGCCGCGTGCAGGCTCGCCCACGCCTCGAGCTCCGCCTTGGTCCGCGCGTCGATCACGCGCGCGCTCTCGCACCATGCCAGGACGTTGCCGAGCCCGTGCAGGCTTTCCGCCGGTGGCTCGCTGCCGCGCCAGGAGCGGGTGTTCGCAAAGGCCACGCAGAGTTCCTCGCCGGGAGCGGGAACGAGGCGGCTATTCGGTCGGCGGGCGTCAGCCATGCCCTGTTACATACTAACCAGCATGCCGGTTGACAAGGCAGTCGTCTGGATATAACTCCTAACCCGGTTAGTAGTTAGGAGCATGCGCGGCGGCGCGCGCCGCGTGTCCAGGAGGTAAGCCAATGACCATCCGCTCGAGTGCATTGTCCGGCCCGCTGCAGGCCACGCATGCGGCGCAAGCCGATACGGATAGACGCAATCTCTTCCTCGGCATCGGTGCCGGGCTGCTCGTCGCCATCTGCTGGGCCGGTTGGGTCGTCGCGACGCGGTTCGCCGTGACCACGCACCTGCGGCAGGTCGACGTGGCGTTCGTTCGCTACCTTGTCCCGACCGCGCTCCTCGCCCCGGTGCTGTGGCGCCACGGGCTCGGCCTTCGCCAGATCGGGCTCAAGCGCACGCTCCTGCTCGTGGGCGGCGCCGGGCTTCCATTCCTGCTGGTCGCCTCGACCGGCATGCGGTTCGCGCCGGCGTCCGACGTCGGCGCCGTGATGGTCGCCACCATGCCGGTATTCGTTGCCGTCTTTTCCGCCCTGGTCGGTGGCGAGCGCTTCGATTGGATGCGCGTCGCCGGATTCGCCATCGTCGTCGCCGGCGTCCTCGGCATCGCGGCGCATGGTCTCTTCGACGGCGCGTCGGGCGCCTGGCGCGGGCACCTGCTGTTTCTCGCCGGCGCGGCCCTGTTCGCGCTCTACACCGTGACGCTGCGGCGCTCGGGCGTGAGCCCGTGGCAGGCGGCCGCGATCGTCAACTTCTATTCGCTGCTCGCCCTCGCGCCGGTCTATTTCCTCGTCTTCGGAAGCGAGCTCATGTCGGCGCCGCTGCACGAGGTGATCACGCAAGCCGTGATGCAGGGCGTGGTCGCGGGGGTCATCGCGCTCTTCCTGTTCGGCGAGGCCGTTCGCCGGCTCGGCGCCTCGCGCGCCGCCGTGCTCGGCGGGTTGACGCCCGTGATCGTCGCCCTGCTCGGCATGCCGCTGCTCGGCGAATTCCCGACCCGGCTGACCTGGGGCGCCATCATCGCGGTCAGCGTGGGCGTGGTGCTGGCGAGCGGCGGCCTGTCGCAGCCGTCGCGCGCGCCGCGCCCGCGGCTGCTAGCGCATGTTCCGGCGAACGCCGGTTCGCCGACCAGAACATGCGCCAAACAAATGAAGGCGTGAGCGCCGTGGCATCGATTCGCAAGGAAATCATGACCAAGGCGCGGCCCGAGCGCGTGTGGGATGCGCTGCGCGATGTCGGCGCGCTGACCCCTATCAGAACGACTTCCAGCTGCAGGGTCGTCCGTGATCGCGACAGCCGCGCGCCAGTGAACCCTGCGCCATAAAGAGCGCCATGAAGAGGGAGAGCGGCCGGTGCGTAGCCGGCCGCTTTCATAATTGTTATTTCGGAGTATCTCGGTTATAATACTTTTCGGCTGAATATCGTTTAAGCCTCGGCGTATGTATACGGTGAAAGACATTTCGGCAGAACAAAGCCATGGCGGAAAAACTCAATGATTTCAGTATTGCCGGGTTTCGCGGCTGTTTTGCCCGGAAAAGCCGTAGCGAGCCGCCTCGGGCACGCGCTGGCGGTTTGGCAGAACAAAGCCATTCGGGAAAAACCTAATGATTACAACGTTACCGGTTTGAGCATCGCCTCGCCACCGCAAAGCCGCAGCGAGCGCCTCGGGCTCGCCGGCATTTTGGCAGAACGAACCTAGGTCAAAAAACCCAATGATTACAGCTTCGCCAGCTTCGGCATCACCTCGGCGCCAAACAGCTGCAGCGAGCGCAGCGCCTCGGTGAGCGACATGGTGCCGAGGAAGAGGTAGGTCAGCAGATAGTTGATCCCGAGCTCGCCGACCTGCTTCTCCAGCTCGGCATAGACCGTCTGCGGGCTGCCCGCGATGGTCGAGCCGTCCGCGACCGCCTCCTCGAAGCTCGCGCCGCGCGGCACGTTGAAGCGCAGGTCGGCGGCGCCGACGCCGTGCTTGACGCGCAACCAGTTCAAGTGCGCGAGGTGGCGCTCCATCGCGGGCTTGGCGAAGCGCACCGCCTCGGCGTCGGTGTCGGCGACGAAGATGTGGCGCTGCACGCCGATCGCGACGCCGCCGGAGAATTCCGCCTTCGGGTTGGCGGGGCCGCCGCGCTTTTGCAGTGCCGCGCGGTAGGCGTCGATGTTCTTCTTGGCGAAGCCGGTCGGGCCGAGGCTCAAGAAGTGCATGCCGCGCTCGCCCGCCCAGGTCGCGCCCGTGGTGTTCGACGAGCCGTACCAGAAGGCGGGATGCGGCTGCTGCAGCGGGCGCAACGCGATCGGCACGTTCTCGTACGAATAGTGCGGGCCCTTGTACGTGAGGGTGTCGGTCTGCAAGCCGGCGCGGACGCATTCGAACGCATCGATGAAGATGTCGCGCGACTGGTCGTGGTCGATCTTGTGGTACTTCAATTCGAACGGCGACACGCCGCGCCCGACGCCGACCTCGAGCCGGCCGTGGCTCAAATGATCGAGCATGCAGATCTCCTCGATCAGCCGCAGCGGCGAGTAGAGCGGGAGCAGATAGACCAGCGGCCCGAGCCGCATGCGCTTGGTCGCGCGCGCGACCGCGCCGAGCCACACGCCCGGCACCGGCACCATGTTGAGCGGCGTCGCGTGGTGCTCGGCGACATGCAGGCCCCAGATGCCGGCCTCGTCCGCCGCGGCGGCGAATTGCAGGCGCTCGTCGAGGAGCGTCGCGAGCGGGCGGTCGCCCCACTCGACGTGATCGAACAGTCCGATTTTCATGCGGGTACCGGCGGATGTGGTTGGGTCACGGTTGGAAGGACGGACACCGTAGCACCTTCGTCATTGCGAGCGAAGTGAAGCAATCCCCCTTCACTTGCGCATGCACTCGACTTGCACATGCACCCCGCCGACCGCGATTGCTTCGGCCGGCTGCGCGGGCCTCGCAATGACGAGTAGGGCGCCGCAGACAAACCTCCGAATCACACCTATCTTCCACCCATGACCGCACCGATGACCGAGCAGGCCCGCGTCAACATCCCGGAATGGTCCGTGTCCGAGCTCTCGGCCGCGCTCAAGCGCACGGTCGAGGACGCCTACGGCTACGTGCGCGTGCGCGGCGAGATTTCCGGCTATCGCGGGCCGCATTCCTCCGGCCATGTCTATTTCTCCCTCAAGGACGAGGGCGCGCGCATCGACGCGGTGATCTGGAAGGGCGTGTTCGGCCGCATCCGCTTCAAGCCCGAGGAGGGCCTGGAGGTGATCGCCACCGGGCGCCTCACCACCTATCCGGGCAAGTCGTCCTACCAGATCGTCATCGATCGCCTCGAGCCCGCCGGCATCGGCGCGCTGATGGCGTTGCTCGAGGAGCGCAAGAAGAAGCTCGCCGCCGAAGGGCTGTTCGACGAGGCGCGCAAGCAGCTGCTGCCCTGGCTGCCCGACGTGATCGGCGTCGTCACCTCGCCGACCGGCGCCGTGATCCGCGACATCTTGCATAGGCTCGCGGACCGCTTCCCGCGCCACGTGCTGGTGTGGCCCGTGCGCGTGCAGGGCGAGGGCTCGGCCGAGGAGGTCGCGGCCGCGATCCGCGGCTTCAATGCCCTGCCCGAGGGCGGCGCGATCCCGCGGCCCGATCTGCTCATCGTCGCGCGCGGTGGCGGCTCGATCGAGGATTTGTGGTCCTTCAACGAGGAGATCGTGGTGCGCGCGGCGGCCGACAGCATGATCCCGCTGATCTCCGCAGTCGG
Organism: uncultured Pseudomonadota bacterium; assembly: GCA_963703755.1. Lineage (GTDB taxonomy): Bacteria > Pseudomonadota > Alphaproteobacteria > Rhizobiales > Xanthobacteraceae > JAVDCA01. The sequence goes on along the minus strand of CAVPGG010000308.1, from coordinate 9,806 downwards.
CCACGAGACCGACGTGACGCTGATCGACTTCGTCGCCGACCGGCGCGCGCCGACGCCGACCGCGGCGGCCGAGATGGCGGTGCCGGTGCGCTCCGAGCTGATCGCGCGCATCGACAGCCTCGCACGCCGGTCGCTCGGGAGCTGGTCGCGCGCGCATGATCACCGCCGCACCGAGCTGCGCGCCGCCGCCCGCGCGCTGCCGAGCGCCGACGCGCTGCTCGCGATCCCGCGCCAGCGCCTCGATGCCGGCGCCGACCGCCTGCCGCGCGCGCTGCGCGCCAACGCGCAGGTGCATCACACGGCGTTCTCGCGCATCGCGGCGCGCCTCGCGCCGCAGCTCCTGCGCGCGCAGGTCGAGCGCCGCCGCGCCCGCTTCGCGGCCGCCGCCGGGCTGCTCGCCGCAAGCCTGCGCCACAATGCCGAGGCGCAGCGTACCCGCATCGCCCGCGCGCGCGAGCGCGTCGAGGCCCTCATCGCGCGCAGCGAGCGCGCGCTGCTCACCTTGATCGACCGCCGTGCCGATCGTCTCGAGCGCGCCGGCCAGCTGCTCGCGGCGCTCTCCTATCATGGGGTGCTGGCGCGCGGCTTCGCCCTGGTGCGCGGCCCCGAGGGCCAACCGCTGCGCACCGCGGCCGCGGTCGCGGCCGGCATGCGGCTCGACATCGAGTTCCAGGACGGCCACGTGGGCGCGACCGCCGAGACCGGCGCCACCGGGCAACGCGAACCCATCGCCATGCGGCGGCCGCGGCCAAGACGCCGCGTCACCAGCGACGATCAGGGCACCTTGTTCTGAGCTGGCCCCCCTTCTCCCCCTTCCGGGGGAGAAGGTCGGGATGAGGGGGCGCCTCCGCGTACTCAGGCGTAGCCACTTGCAGAGGCGCGTCCTCACCCCAACCCTTCCCCCGCGTGCAAAAAAGCAAAAGCCCACCCCGTTCCGCGGAACGGGATGGGCCTCGCAAGACAAAATCTGCTTACGACGACTTCTTCATGCAGTCGTACATGAAGGCCCAGCCCGCACGGCTCGTCAGCTTGAGCTTCTGCTCCTTGGCCGACGCCGAGCACGCGTCCCACTTGGCCTTGTCCTTGGACATTTCCTTCTTGGCCGCATCCCACTTCTTCTGCGACCAGCTCTTCACCTTGTCCATGGTCGAGGGCTGCGCGGCGGCGGGCGCGGGCGCGGCAGCCGGAGCCGCAGCGGGGGCGGGCTGGGCGGCCGGCGCGGGCGCCGGCTGCGCGTGAGCCGAGATCGCGAGCGCGGCCGCAACGACGGCGGCGCCGACCGTAAGACGAATGCGTGACATGATGGAGTGCTCCTTCGGGCTCTTCCCGGATGACGTGACGACCCGCCGACGGCGGACCGGCTTCCCCTGTGTGCAGGTTTTCGTGTCGGGATGACGATGGCCCGCGCCGGAGTGCCGGGAGGTCGACATAGCCAAATTTGTCGCGTCCGGCTAGCGCGTGTCGTCGGCGATGGTGCGCGAATAGGGGCGATGCCGACTACCGCCCCAGCCACGCCGGCACGCGCTTCAACGCATCGGCGCGCGCGGCCGGGTTAGTGCCGATATGCACGGTGCCGGAGCTGCTGGCCGCGAACGCGACGCCGCTGCGCGCACGCAGCGGCCGGTCCGGATAGTCGAAGTCGTGATAGGCGCCCGGATAGACGGTGATCAGCGCTTCGGCGCTGCGGCCGCGCGCGCCGTCGACCATGCGGCGGCAGGTCTGAGCCAACGTCCAGTCATCGGCCGCGCCGATCAGGATCAGGGTCGGGATGCGCGCGCTCCACGCCGCGTTGTCGAGCCGCCGGCAGCCCGGATAGAGCGCCACCGCGGAGCGGAAACCAACGTCATCGGTCGAGGCGAGCGCGACGCGCCGGCGCACCGTCCACAGCGTTGCGGTGGCGCCGCTCGACCAGCCGAGCAGTGCGACGTGATTTTTGTCGACGTAGGGCTGCGCCTGCAACCAGTGGCGCGCCGCGTTGGCGTCGGCGACCCGTTCGCGGTCGCTGCGCACTGTGCGGCGGCGCACAGTGCATTGCGAGCCGAGGCCGCGCGAGCCGAAGGAGTCGGGAAACAGCACCACGAAGCCGGCCGCGACGAGGTGCTCGGCCCAGTCGCGATAGCGGAGCGACATTGCGCCCGCCCGCGTCACCAGCCCGGCGCAGCCATGCAGCGCGACCACCGCGCGGAACGGGCCGGCCCCCGCGGGCCGGTACAGCATCGACTTGAGCACGCCCTTGTCGAGCGGGATGTCGACCGGCGCCGGCGCGATCGCGGCCGGCGGCGCCGCCGCGCCGGCGGCCGCCAGGATCGTGACCATCACCAGCATAGACACGACGGCGAGAAGCGACCGCGACGTGCGCATGCGAAACACTCGAATGCCCCGTATGAAATTATACCACTCCAGATGCCACCTGCATTTTGTTTGAGCAGGCGCCTCGTCGCGACATCGGAAGGGCATCGGAAGGGTTTCGCGCGCGGCGTCAACGCATTATGTTCACGGGCCGGTGCGACCGCCCCAGCAGAGGAAGTCACAGGTGCTCAATCGCTACGATCATCGTTCGGCCCCGGGCGAGGCCGAGATCCGCTACCTCGACGGGGATTTCCGCGTGGTCCGGCCGGGCGCCTTCGTGCGCTGCGCCGTCACCGGCGTCGCCATCCCGCTCGAGGAGCTGAAGTACTGGAGCGTCGAGCGCCAGGAACCCTATGCGTCGCCCGAGGCCGTGCTGCAGCGGCTGCACCCCGGGCAGGCGAAGGTCTGATTGCGTTCCCGGAGCATTTTCAGGAAAAGTGGCCACCGGTTTTCCGCAGAAAATGCGACCGAATATCGAATCTAGACCGGCTTCCGATCCCACTTGATCGGAAGCAAGTCTAGGATTTCAAGTCTGGGATTTGTTGACGCTGCTCCGGCTTCCGCGGCCGAAGCTTGCGAGGTGTGACCGCAGCGCGTCCTCGTGGTCGATGACCAGCCGCACCGGCAAGGTTGCGCTGCGCGTCGCGAGCGCCGCCAGCGCGGCATCGCTGGTCATGCGTGCATGATCCTTCTCGGTCGTCACCAGCATCAGGCCGCGCGCGTCGGCGTCGGCGATCAGTTCGGCCGCTTCGCCGGCGGTGAACACATGATGATCCGCGAAGCTTCGCGTCTGCGCCACCGCAATGCCGGCCGCGCGCAGCGTCGCATAGAACTTCTCTGGATCGCCGATTCCGGCGAAGGCGAGGACCTGGCGGTCGGCCAGCCGCGCGATCGCATCCGGATCCGGCACAAGTCGGCCCATCAACGAGGGCAATAGGTTTCGAAATGACGCCTCTATGAGACCGTGGGCCGATTCGCCAGGCTCGCCGACCACGAGGAGCGCGAGGCAGCGATCGAGCTGCGGCTTGAGCGGCGCGCGCAGCGGTCCGGCCGGGAAGACCTTGCCGTTGCCGACGCCCCGTTTGCCGTCGATGACGAGCACCGCGATGTCCTTTTCGAGCGACGGGTTCTGGAAACCGTCGTCCATCACGATCACGGTCGTGTCGGCCGGTACCGCATTCGCGCCGGCAATTCGGTCGCGCGCCACGACGGTCGGCGCGACGCGCGCGAGCATGAGCGGCTCGTCGCCAACGTCGGCGGCCGTGTGGATGGCCGACACCGCAACCGGCCCGGCAATCCGTCCGCCATAGCCGCGGGTGAGAAAGGCTGGGCGCTCGCCCTCGGCCTGCAGCAGGCGCGCGACCGCGATCGCGGCCGGCGTCTTGCCGGAACCGCCCAGTGTGAGGTTGCCGAGGCAGATTACCGGCACGCGGGCGCGTTGCCCGCGTTGCCGCATGCGGCGCGCCGCGACCGCGCCGTAGAGTGCGGCGAGCGGCGCGAGCAGCGCGGCCGTCAGTCCCGGTTTGCGCCACCAGAACGCCGGCTCACGCATCGCTGTGTTCGAGCCGAAGCTGCATCAGGTAGGGCTCGAGCGCCGTGAGCGTGCGCTCGAGCGCGCCGCCGAGCAGGTCGACGGTCGCCTTGGCGGCAGTCGAAACGCGGCGGCGCTCGGCGTCGTCCTTGAGCAGGGCGCCGACCCGCACCGGCAGGCGGTCGCCGTCGGGCACGAGCTCGGCGCCCTTGGCGCGGTCGAGCGCCGCATAGATGTCGGCGAAGTTCGCCACGTGCGGCCCGTGCAGGATGGCGGCGCCGAACTTTGCCGGCTCGATCGGGTTCTGTCCGCCATGCGGGATGAGCGAGCCGCCCATGAACACGATCGGCGCGACCCGATAGACGAGGCCGAGCTCGCCCAGCGTATCGGCGATGTAGATGTCGGTGCCGGCGTGCGGCAGCTGGCCGCGCGAGCGCAGCGCCGAGGTGAGGCCGGCCGCCGCGATCGCGCTCGCGATGCCCTGCCCGCGCTCGGGATGGCGCGGCACCAGGATGGTGAGCAGGCCGCGGAACGTCGACTTGAGGCGCCGCTGCGTGTCGATCACGGCGGTCTCCTCGCCGAGATGGGTCGAGGCGGCTGCGATCAGCGGCCGTCCCGCCACGGCGGCGGTGAGCTTCGCAAGCTTGTCCGTGTCGACCGGCAGCAGCGGAACATCGAGCTTGAGGTTGCCGGTGGTGGTGATGCGCGGCGCGCCGAGCGCCGCGAAGCGCTCGGCGTCGACTTGCGTGCGCACGAGGCAGAGATCGAGACGCTTGAGCAGCGCCTCGATGGTGTCGGGCATGTAGCGCCAACGCTCGAACGAGCGCGCCGACATGCGGCCGTTGATCACGATCAGCGGCACGCCGCGCCCGGCCGCCGCCATGATCATGTTGGGCCAGAGGTCGGATTCGACGAACAGCGCGAGATCGGGCCGCCAATGGTCGAGGAATTTGGCGACGAAGCCGGGCGCGTCGAGCGGCACGAACTGGTGAATCACGCCGTGCGGAAGGCGCGTGCTCGCGAACGCCGCCAACGTCACGGTTCCGGTGGTGACCAGGATGTTGAGCCGATCGGCGCGCAGGCGCTCGATCAGCGGAATCGCGGCCGCGAGCTCGCCGACGCTCGCGCCATGCACCCACACGAGCGTGCCGGCCGGCCGCTTGGCGGCGGCCTCGCCGCGGCGCTCTGCCATCCGCTGCGGGTGCTCCTTGCCGCGGCGCAGCCGGCGCTCGAGGAAATAGGGCACGAGCGGTGCCGCCGCCGTGGTGAGCAGCGCGTAGGCGCGCAGCGTCAGTGGCAAGCGCTCAGCCAACGGTCCCATCTCCCGGCCGGCGATCGGCAAGCTCGTGAGCGCGCGCGGTCGCCCGATTGAGACTGTCCGCGAGCGCCCGGCGGCAAACGTCCAGCGTAGCACTATCCGCATCCGCCGGCACCGTCACGGTTTCGCCCGCAACCATTGCCAGGCGGCTGAACGGTAAATTGATCGTCGTGCGGTCCCAGTTGCGCAGCACCTTGCGCCAGCTGGTGGTCAGCGCGGCCGGCAGGATCGGACGGCCGGAGAGTTGCGCCAGCTTGAGGATGCCGCCGCCAACCACGCGCGCGACCTTCGGCACGTCGGCCGTGAGCGCGACCGAGCAGCCTTCCTGCAGCGCGGCGAGCATCATCTGGAACGCGCCGACGCCGCCCTTGAGATCGAAGCGGCCGCTCGCGTCGCCCGACCCACGGATGGTGCCCACCCCGAGGCGCTCCGCCGCGATCGCGTTGATCTCGCCATCGCGGTGGCGCGAGATCAGCACCTTGGCGGGATAGTCGCGACGGATGAACGGCACCAGGAAATGCTGCCCGTGCCACATCGCGATGATGACGGGCAGCTGCGGATGCATCTGCGCGTAGATGTCGGCGGGCTCGAGCACCTTGCGGCTGGTGGCCCACACGAGGCGGAGATATTCGGCGGCGGCGACGCCGACCATCTGCTGCACCGGGCGCGACCGCGCGAAACGCTTGACGAGCCCCATCGTGCGGTGCCTGCCCGTCAGTGCCGGGACGACGCCGCGGCGTCTGGCTCGAGCAGGCGGTGCATGTGGACGATGAAGTAGCGCATGTGCGCATTGTCCACGGAGCCCTGCGCCTTCGCCTTCCATGCCGCGTAGGCGGTGGCGTAGTTGGGGAAGATGCCGACGATGTCGAGCTTGGCGAGATCGTTGAACTCGACGTGGTCGAGCTCGGTCAGCTCGCCGCCGAAGACAAGATGGAGGAGCTGCTTCGGTGTGGTCTCGTTCGACATTCGCGTGCCCTCGGGTTGGCGCGGCCGCGCGGCCCTCGCGCATGATCGCTGATCGAAGGGCGGTCCGGCCCTTCGCGATCGCGCTAGCTGAATGTGACACGGCCCTCGCGCATGAGTTCGCTCAACGCCTGATGGCGTGAGCGCCCGGCGGCGATAAGGGCGCCATGCGTCGGCTCGGGTCGATTGTAGATCAAGGTCTCGCCCCCCAACGTCGTCAGCGCCCCGTGCGCTTCGTGCACCAAAAGATCAGCCGCCGCAAGGTCCCAGTCATGGCTGTTGCCGCCCGCGAGTGCGAGCTCGAGCGTTCCCTGGGCCACCCGCGCGATGCGCAGCGCGAGCGAATGCACCTTCGGTTCGGCAACGATACCGAAGGGCGCGAGCCGCAGGAGGCGGCGCTCCGGCCCGGCCGCGCGGGCACCTGCGAGCGACGTACCGTCATTCGCGTTCATCGGCTGGCCATTGTGTGTCGCGCCGCCGCCGGCGGCGGCAAGGAAGAGATCGTCGGTCACCGGTGCGTAGAGCGCGGCGAGGATCGGCCGACCCGCCGTCGCGAGCGCGATCGACACGGTCCAGTCGGGCTTGCCGGCCAGGAACCCGCGGGTGCCGTCGATCGGATCGACAATCCACACATGGTCAGCGGACAGTCGCGCCGGATCGTCCTCGGTCTCCTCCGACAGCCAGCCGAAGCCGGGGCCGACAGCCTGCAGCCGCTCGCGCAGCACCGCGTCGACCGCGAGATCGGCCTCCGACACCGGCGAGGTTCCGTGCTTGAACCAGCTCTTGATCGGCGCGCGAAACGATTTGAGCGCGAGCTCGCCGGCCTCGCGGGCCGTCGCGGCGAGCTGGCGCGCGAGCGCCGCGCGGTCGACCGTGTCAGACGCCCGCAACGGTGAGCCCCTCGATGCGCACGGTCGGCGCGTTGATGCCGTAACGGAAGACGAGATCGTTCGCGGGCGTGAGCGTGCGGAAGATGTCGTCGAGATGGGCCGCGATCGTCACCTCGCTCACCGGAAAGGTGAGCTCGCCGCGCTCGATCCAGAAGCCCGAGGCGCCGCGGCTGTAGTCGCCCGTGACCATGTTGACGCCCATGCCGATCAGGTCGGTGACGAAAAAGCCTTCCTCGATGTCGGCGATCAGCTCCGCCGGCGTCCTTTCGCCGGGCTCGAGATGCAGGTTGGACGCGCCCGGCGAGGGCGTCGAGGAGACGCCGCGCTGGGCGTGCCCGGTGGTCTTGAGGCCGAGCTCGCGCGCGGTCGCGCAATCGAGGATCCAGCTGGTGAGCGTGCCGTCGGCGACGAGCGCACGCCGCTCGCCCGCCACGCCCTCGGCATCGAAGGGGTGCGAGCGCAGGCCGCGCCGGCGCAGCGGATCGTCGACGATCGTTGTGCCGGGGGCGAACAGACGTTCGCCCATGCAATTCTTGAGGAAGCTCGTCTTGCGCGCGATCGCGCTGCCGTTGATCGCCGAGGCGAGGTGGCTCACCAGCGTGCCGGCGATGCGCGGATCGAACACCACGGGGACGCGCTTGGTCGCGACCTTCTTCGGGTTGAGCCGGCGCACCGCGCGCTCGCCGGCCGAGCGGCCGATGACGTCGGGCGCCATCAGGTCGGCCGCGTGCAGGGCCGAGGAGAAGTCGTAATCGCGCTCCATGCCGGTGCCTTCGCCGGCAATTGCCTGCACCGACAGGCCGTGGCGCGAGCCGAGGTAGGCGCCGCTGAACCCGCTGCTGGTCACCAGCACCATGCCGCCGATGCCGGCCGATGCCGAGGCCCCGCCCGACTTGCTCACGCCCTTGACCGCGAGGGCGGCGGTCTCGGCGGCGCGCGCCATCGCCTCGAGATGGACGACGTGCGGCAGCTCGGGGTCGAGCAGGTCGAGCGCGGGAAAGCGCGTTGCCAGCAGGTCGGGCTCGGCAAGCCCGGCGAAGCGGTCCTGCGGTGCGACACGCGCCATCGCGACCGCGCGGGCCGCGAGCTCGTCGATGTCACCATTGAGATCGTTGGTCGACACCACGGCCTGGCGCCCGTCCACGAAGGCGCGCAGGCCCATGTTGTCGCCTTCCGAGCGCTCGGACTCCTCGACGGTGCCGTCGCGCACCTCGACCGATTGCGACACGCCGCGTTCGGCGATTGCGTCGGCCGCATCCGCGCCGGCGCGGCGCGCGGCGGCGACGAGCCGGTCGGCGAGCGTGGTCAGGGCGGTTTGGTCGAGCAGGGAATTCATTGCGCAAGAACCGGTTAGGTGCCGTTGCGGCACCGTTTAGGCGGGCGTGGGAATGGTGGCAAGGAGACCCGACAAATGGGCGCGCGACCGCCGGCGATCAAGAGCGTGGCCGAACGCTTGCCCCGACAGGCGGGATTCGAATGAAGACGGCAACGTCCCGTCAATCATGCGCATCGGAACAGGCCGCGCAAACCGGCGGTTAACCAGGCCTTTTAAGCCGATCCAGACCGCACCCGGTTAAGCTCTGCGGCAACGATCGGGCGCAATTGCGGAGTGCGGCTTGCCGCGCCTGCGCAAATTCGGCGCCCGGCGACAGGGACCTCGAATTCAGAGAGGCGTCGAATGAGTGCCGGCAGGGCCCTGCCCGTCGGATCGAGTCGCGCGTTGCGGCTCGATCCGGCCGCGCTGCCCGTGTCCTTCGCGACGAGCGATGCGCGTGCCGATGAGCGCATGCGGCTCGTCGAGCTCGATCGCGAGCGCGTCACCGTGCGGCGCGCCGTGCGCGGCATCCCGATGCGGCTCTCCCTCAAGGTCTCGGAGTTTCTCGGCGTCGCCATCCGCGTGATCCCGCCCGACGAAAGCAGCGAGGGCGCGGTCGCCGTCATGCTGGAGCATCGCGACCGGGGCCTCTCGGTGCCGCTGATGGTCGCCACCGGCGCCGAAGGCGACGTGGTCGCCGAGTGGCAGCGCTGGGCGCGCGTGCTCGGCCGGCCGCTGCTCATCGCCGACGGCGAAGGCTATCGCGAGCCGTTCGCGCGCATCGGTGCCGTGCGGGTGCGCGAGCCGCAGCCGCGCCGGCGTCGGTGCGGCGCCTTGCGCGGCCGCCGACCGTCCATTCTGATGCGGCGCAAGCCCGGCCGTGCCGCACACGCGCCGAGCATCCATCGCGACGAGCGCGAGATCATCGCGCGCAATTAACCGGCATCGCCCACAACCACAGCGATTGTCTCCGTTGCGGCGTGGCTTGCGGCCGCTCGAGACCGTGCGTCCCTGTCATATTTGTCATTTGTCACGCCGATTGCCGGGAATATGAAATCGCGGCTGGTGTTGAGTCCGACGCATGTGCAGCCGGACGCCGCGAAAGACAAAAGGCAGCTGAAATGTCAGTTGCCGGAACAATAACCCGGAGAGGGAGCAAGGGGCGTAGCGCGGGACACGCGCACGCATTTTCCGGCATGGGCCCGAGGCCGCAGCCATCGGATGGTTGGATCACGCCGGCGATCCGCGACAGCGGATCGGCGCGACGGCTCGCGGCTGGCGATGCGCTGTTCCATCACGGCGATCCCGCGACAGGGATCTTCAAGGTGACGAGTGGGCGCCTGCGCCTCATGCTGACGGCCGCGAGCGGTCGCGAGCTTGTGGTGCAGACCGTATCGGCCGGCGAGACGCTGGCGACGGCCGCGCTGTTCGCCGACACCT
>CAVPGG010000307.1:0-26009 GCA_963703755.1 uncultured Pseudomonadota bacterium | reverse complement strand
AGGGCTCAACAGGGAACCTCCCAGCCATGCCCGAGCAAGCACAGCCTTCACGACGGCACGCACAGCCTTTTGCCTCGCGACCCGTGTTGAGCGGCTTGTCGGCGCAACTATTCGTCGCCGACATCAAGGCCGCCTGCGCCTACCAGACGCAGAAGCTCGGCTTCTCGGTCGCCTTCGTCTATGGCGAGCCGCTGTTCTACGGCGAGGTCAAGCTGCGACCGCGCCGCCTCACCCTGCGCTGCGTCGACGGGCTGCCCATCGATCCGGCGCTGCGTGAGCGCGAGAGCCTGCTGTCGGCAACCATCGAGGTCGACACCGCAGACGAGATCGAGCAGCTCTTCCTCGCGTTCCAATCGGCCGGTGTCGACTTCCACCAGACGATCAAGCGCGAGCCGTGGGGCGCGCGCGATTTCATCGTGCGCGATCCCGACGGCAACCTCGTCCTGTTCGCGGGGCCGGCGGAGTGATGTCGTTGCCACGCTTGCGCCGGCAATGACATCTGCGATTGTTGATGCGGCATGCCCAAGGAAACGCCCATGATACCGACCTCATTGACTTGCCACACGATGCTGGCCGCCGCGGGCGCCACCGCATTGGCGCCGAGCATGGCCGCCGCGGCGTCCTGCCCGATCGGACCGCCGCCGCACGACAAGGGCCCGCGCGTTTTTCTCGACTACGACCAGGTCGAGCTCGACGCAGCCTATGACCAAAGCTTCTATGCGCCGCTGGCGGCCCAGGTGCACAAGCGCATGGCGGCGCGCAGCGGCGAGATGCGCGCCCGCCTCGGCGCGCCGCGCCGCGTCGCCTATGGGCCGACCGAGATCGAGGCGCTCGACATCTGGCGGGCCGATCGGCCGAAGGCGCCGGTGTTCGTGATGATCCATGGCGGCGCGTGGCTCTCCGGCTCGGCGAAGGCCTACGGGTTCGCGGCCGAGCTGTTCGTCAAGGCGGGCGCGCATTTCGTCGCGCCGGACTTCGTCTCGGTCGACAAGGCGAACGGCGACCTTGCCGTGATGGCCGACCTGGTTCGCCGCGCGATCGCCTGGACCTACCAGAATGCGGCGAGCTTCGGCGGCGATACCGGCCGCTTCTTCATCGGCGGGCATTCATCCGGCGGGCATCTGTGCGGCGTCGCGCTGGTCACCGACTGGACCAGATACGGCCTGCCGGCGGACGCGATCGCGGGCGGCCTGTGCATGAGCGGCATGTACGACATGCGCGGGCCGCGCCTGTCGAAGCGCGGCAACTACGTCAAGTTCACCGACGCCATGGAGGAGGCGATGAGCTCGCAGCGCCATCTCGACAGGCTGCGCGCGCCGATCACGGTCGCCTACGGCACCAACGAGACGCCCGAATTCCAGCGGCAGAACCGCGATTTCGCGGCCGCCGCGAAGGCGGCCGGCAAGCGAGTTGAGCTGGTCGTGGGCATCAGCTACAACCACTTCGAGATGGCGGAGTCGCTCGGCAATCCGTACGGCCCGAATGGACGCGCGGCACTGGCGATGATGAAGTTGGCGTAGGATGGGTTGAGCGCAGCGAAACCCATCAACGTGACGCGTTGCCCATGATGGGTTTCGGCCTGCGGCCTCTACCCATCCTACGGCGCCTCGACCCGAAAGCCGCCGCTGCGATCGAGCGCCACGCGCCCAGCCGCAACGGCGGCGGCCCAGCGAGCGGTCGCGCCGAGGCCGCCGAAGGTGAAGAAGTGCGGCGCCACCTCGCCGAGCCCGCCGCGCGCGGCGGCGAGCGCGCGGATGATCGCATCGGGCGCGGTCGCGCCGAACAGGTGCTTGGCGAGCCCGGCATTGCGCGCGAGCGCGCGCGCCGAGGCCGCGACGCCGCAGATCGCGGCGAAGCGCAGCAGCGTCGCGACCGAGGCCGGGCCCGCGATTCCGACACGCACCGGCTGTTCGATGCCGATGTCGCGCAGGCGCGCGATGAAGGTGAGGATCGGCTCGGGCGCGAAGGCGAACTGGGTGACGACGTGCACGCCGAGCCCGGTCGCGGCGGCGGCCTCGATCTTGGCGGCAAGCGCGCGGGCGATCTCGACGGGCGCGACGCGCGGATGGCCTTCCGGATAGCCGGCGATGCCGATCTCGCGGATGCCGCGGTTCTGCGGCAGGCCGCTCTCGATCACCTCGATCGCGTGATGGAAGTGGCCGGCCGGCTCATCGCGGTCGCCGCCGATGACGAGGAGGCGGCGCACGCCGGCCTCGTCGACCATCTGCGCGAGGTAGTCGTCGAGCGCCATCGTGCTGGCGAAGTTGCGCGCCGCGAGATGCGGCACCGGCTCGAAGCCGCGCGCGCGCAGGCGCCTGGCGATGGCGATCTGCGCCTGCGGCGGGCGGCTAGGCAGCGCGCTGATATAGATCGCGGCGCCGGGCGCGGCCGCCGCCATGAGCGCAGCGAGGTCGGCATCGCTCGGCCGCGTCGTCTCGAAGCTCGCGGTGCGCGCGAAATCGGCGATCCGCGCGGCCTCGTTCGGCTCCGCGGTCGGGACAAGCGGCGGGGCGGCCATCGGGGCGACGCGCGTCGCGAGCGGGCTCATTCGCGCCGCCGCGAGATCACGTAGGACTCGTCGTAGAACCACAGGCCGCCGTGCCGGCGCAGCACCTCGCGGGTCGCGTCGAGGTAGCGCTGCGCGCCGTGCACGGTCTCGAGCCGGTCGTCCTCGACCTGCGCGACGTAGATTGCCGCGTTCCAGGCGGCGAACAGCGTCGAGGTGCCGATCGACTCGGAGACCTCCGAGGGCAGCGTGTGCATGTCGTAGCGAAAGAGCGAGCGGTTGTCCGCGTAGGCATTGAAGTTGAGCTCGCGCCCGGATGGCCCGAGCTCCTGCTTGACCGCCTTCATGATCTGGTGGCGGTCGTGGATGAACGGATTGTCGCCCGGCCAGACCTTCTGGATGATCTCGTGGCCCGGATCGTTGCCGTGCGAGTGGATCGCGATCAGGCGCCCGCCCGGGCCGAGCGCGCGGGCGAGCGGCACGATCACGCGCTTCGCCTTGAACTCGAGCGGGGCGCGCGCGCGATAGGGCTGCGACGCGATGACGAGGTCGTAGCTCGCCTGCGTGCCGCCCGGCCGCGGCAGGATCGGGTCGAGCAGGAACTGGTGGTCGTCGCGGTAGATCACCAGCACCACCGGGCGCTCGTAGACCGGGTTGCCGGTCTTCTGGCTCACGCCCGCCTTCCAGTTGTCGGCGAGGAACGGCTCGAGCTCGATGATCTGCTGCTCGAAGCGGTGCGCGGTGGTGCCGGTGAGCGCCACCTCGTGCCACACTAGGCTCGAGGCGGCCGAGAGCGACTTGACGTGCAGCCACGGCGCGTCCGCATATGCGAGGTTGGTGAGCACCAGCGCGGTCGCGGGATGCTCGACGAAGCGGTCCGCCACCTTCTGCAGCGTGAGGCGGATGTCCTCGAGGCTGATCTCCTTGCCGACCACGTAGAACGGCATGGTCGGGAAGCGGTCGTGCATGGCGCGCATCACGCGGGCGAGCACGCTGCCGTCGCCGACGCCGGCATCGAACACGCGCACCGCCGGCGGTCGCGGATGGATGTTGGCAAGCTCCAGCGCGACCCGGTGGGCGACCACCCACTTCTCGCTGCAGGTGTTCACGAACAGCAGGTATTTCTGCCGGTTGTCGAAGAAGCGGAAATTGCGCTGCGGATCGGTCTCGCCGGATCCGGCGGGCATCGAGATGCGTTGCGTCGGCATTGCGGCCGCAATGGATGAGGGCAGGGGCGGCATCGCGTGCGGCGCGGTCTCGGGGCTGCGCGGGATCAGCGCGGGCCGGCCCGCCACGTCGGAGCGGTTGTCGGTCATGAAGGCGCGGATGCGGTCGAGCGTGTCGGTGGTGATGCGGCCGCCGTTGCGCAGGCGGCTCGCGAGCTTGCCGTCGTTGACCGCGCGCCGGCCGAAAGTGGATTCGGCAAGCCCGGTCTGGCGGCAGTAGTCGGAGATTTCCTGAAGCAGCTGCTGGGCGTTCATGGTGTCCTCACCGATCCCGATGCTTCGCGGGTCTTGACGCCCGGTTGCCTCAGGATCGCAGCATCGAAACGCCGGTTTTTGGCGCGGTCAACCACAAAACGTCCCACTAGTCCAGTGGGCAATGTGATGGGCAATAGCCCACTATTTTTATACCCATAGAATCAATATATTAGATCTATCGACTGCACCGCAATGTGGGCCAGCGCGCGGCCGCATGGATTGGAGTGGCTGCCCACTCCGGATGGGCAGTGGGCAGAACGCCAGAGCGGCATGGGCCTATGGACCGCTCCGAAGTGGGCTTGCGGGCGGCACATGTGGCGTCGTCAATACGCGCACCCAGACCCGTGCAAGGACGACCACGCATGCCCCGCTTCGCCGCCAACCTCGCCTACATGTTCACCGAGCGGCCGATGATGGAGCGCTTCGGCGCCGCGGCGGCCGCCGGCTTCAAGGCGGTTGAGCTGCAGTTTCCCTACGATCTCGCGCCGACGGATGTGCGCGCCGAACTGCAGCGCCACGGGCTCGCCCAGCTCGGCCTCAACACGCAGCCGCGACAGAATGGCGGCGAGGCCGGGCTCGGCGCGGTGCCGGGACGCGAGCGCGAGTTCGCCGAGGTATTCGCCAAGGCGCTCGACTACGTGGTCGCGATCGGCGGCTCGGCGATCCACACCATGGCCGGCATCGTGCCGCCGGAGCAGCGGCCCGCGGCCGAGCGCGTGTTCGTCGCCAACTACGCGCGTGCCGCCGATCTGGCGGCGGAGAAAAATGTCACGCTACTGATCGAGCCGCTCAATCCGCGCGACCGGCCGGGCTATTTCGTCGGCCGGGTCGAGCAGGCGGCCGACCTGATCGCGCAAGTTGGACGGCCCAACGTCAAGATCCAGTTCGATTTCTATCATGTGCAGATCACCAGCGGCGACCTCATCAAGCGCTTCGAGAAATTCCTGCCCGCGATCGGCCACGTGCAGATCGCGGCGGTGCCGTCGCGCGCCGAGCCCGACGAGGGCGAAGTTAGCTACCCGGCCGTGTTCGATGCACTCGACCGGCTCGGATACGCGGGCTGGATCGGCTGCGAATACAAGCCGCGCGCGCGCACCGAGGACGGACTCGGCTGGGGCCGTCGCTACGGCCTCGGCGTCTGAGGGCAGCGTCGGCGAAGTGCAATCTCCGCGTCTAGTCCGGCATGCGGCAACTTGGTAGAAAGAGCGGCGTCCGTCATCCGTCGCCATTTCGACCGCGGAGCCGCCCATGACTAATCCCGCCTTCGTGCTCGCCCTCGTCATCGCGGGGCTTGTCCTCACGCTTGCGATCGTCGTCGGGCTGATCGCGCTCGTCATCTGGCTCATCATCAAGGCGATCGGCTGCATCCTGGGCTTCCTCGGCGCGGTGCTGTCGGGCTCCGTCGTCGCGATCGTCGCGCTGGTGCTGATCGTCGCCGCGCTCGCGCTGCTCTACTGGTTCGTCTTCCGGGTGCACCGGCTGCCGCTGTCGCTGATCGGGCTCGGCAATCTCACCAACATTCCGGCCGTGCCGTTCAGTCTTTCCGAGCTGCCCGGGACCGTGTTGCGGCTCGCGCGCCGCGCCAGCCAGGCCGAGGCCGCGAAGCAGGGGCTCTCGGTCGAGTTCACCATCGGCGATCTGACGACCGACGGTTATACCTTCATGTACGGCGACGGGAGCAAGCTGCCGTACATGCGGCAGTCGCTCGTTGACGCGCGGCAGTTCGCCATGGGATGGACGACGCTCGGCGACGTCGAGAAGCGGGCCGAGCCCAAGCTCAACGACCTCGCGCTCACGCTCACCGACAAGGACAAGGCGACGCGGGATTTCTGGCCGATGATGGCGCAGTTCGGCCTCGTCTTTAACCTGATCATCATCGAGAAGGTGACGCCGGCGCGCCGCGACAGCCTCAAGAGCACGTTCGGCCTGGCGTGGATCGACGAGATGCAGGCGCTGCTCGACGCCGGCAACCTCTATGTCATCGACATGACGATCTTCGCCAAGTTTCCGCCCGGGATGGGCAAGGGCTTCCCGCGCTTCACGCCGGCGACGCTGACGCTGCTGCGGCGCGACCCGGCGACGGCCGGGATTGCGCCGATCGCGATCCGCGTATCGCGCCAGAACGACGCGGATGCACAGATTTTCCTGCCCTCCAATCCACGCTGGCTCTACGCCCTGCAGGCGGCCAAGACCTCGGTTACGGTGTGGGGCATCTGGCTCGGCCACGTCTATCAGTTGCACATCGTCACGGCGGCGATGCAGATGACCATGTTCCAGACGCTCGGCAGGCACCACATCGTGCGCCAGCTGCTCGGACGCCAGTCGAAATACCTGATCGCGTTCGACCAGTTCCTGCTGCTGGTGTGGTCGATCGCGCCGCCGACCTCGATCGACGGCAGACGCAGGTTCCTCGAGCTGATAGACGCGTTTGCGACCAAGCGGACATTCTTCGCCGACGATCCGAAGACCACGCTCGAGGCCTACGGCCTGCGCAAGGAAGACTTCTCGGTGCATGCCGACTGGGACCGTTATCAGGTGGTGGGCAACCTGCTCCAGATCTGGGACGCGTGCGAGAAATATGTCGGCGCGGTCATCGACGCCGGCTACCGAGACGACGACGAGGTGCGCCGCGCCGCGCACCTGCAGGCATGGATCAAGGCATCGGGCGATCCGGCGCGCGGCAACGTGCAGGGACTGCCGGCGATGGACGGCAAGGCCGCGCTCAAGCGCGTGCTCACCAGCCTGATCTACCGCGTCACCTCGCACGGCACCTCGCGGCTCAACCAGGCGGCCAATCCGATGCTGACCTTCGCGGCGAATTTTCCGCCGTGCCTGCAGATCGCGGAAATTCCGCCACGCACCGCCGACATCGACGGGAAGCAGATCCTGCCGTACCTGCCGAAGACCGGAACGCTCGGCGAGCTCACCAACTTCCTGTACACCTTCATCTACTCGACGCCCTACGAGCCCTTCATTCCGCTCGCCGGCATCAAGACCGACGACCATTCGTTCACGGGCAAGGCCAAGGATGCCTGCAACGCAGCGCTGGTCCAGTTCCGCAGCGACCTGCAGGACTTCATGACGCGTTGGGCATACGAGTCCGACGTCCAGGGCCCGCCCGCGCAGATCCATCAGTGGGAATTGAACATCGAGTCCTAACGTGGTTTCCTCGGCGCGCTCGCCAGTTTGAGTTCCCGTTCCGGAGGCCACCCATGCGTCTTGCCGACAAGGTCGCGATCGTCACCGGTGCCGGCTCCGGCATGGGCGCCAACATCGCCGAGACCTATGCGCGCGAGGGCGCGCGCGTCGTGGTGCTCGACATCGACGCGGATGCGGCCAAGAAGGTCGTACGCGGAATCGGCAACACGGCGCTGGCGCTTGGCTGCGACGTGGCGAAATCGGCGGAGATCGACACCGCCATCCGTTCGACGCTCACGGCCTTCGACCGCATCGATATCCTGGTCAACAATGCGGGCGTCGCCCACGTGAACAAGCCGGTGGTCGAAATCTCCGAAGCGGAGTTCGACCGCGTGTTCGCCGTCAACGTGAAGGGTCTCTTTCTGTTCAGCCAGGCGATGGTGCCGGTGTTTCGCCGCCAGGGCGGCGGCGTGGTGATCAATATCGGCTCGACGGCGGGCCTGCGGCCGCGGCCCGGCCTCTCCGCCTATAACGCGACCAAGGGCGCGGTGCACAACCTCACCAGGACACTCGCGGTCGAGCTCGCGCCCGACAAGATCCGCGTCTGCGCGATCGCGCCCGTCGCGACCGAGACGCCGCTGCTGCCGACCTTCCTCGGCCCCGCACCCGGCCAGCGGCAGAAGTTCGAGGCGACCGTGCCGCTCGGGCGGCTGGCACAGCCGCAGGACATCGCCAACGTGGCGCTTTTTCTCGCCTCCGACGAGGCCGCCTTCGTCACCGGCAACATCGTCGAGGTCGACGGCGGGCGTTGCGTCTAGCCGTGAGCCACACATGACCGACGACGCGATCCTGGCCGCCAATGCCGCCTACTACCGGGCGTTCTCGACCGGCGATTTCGCCGCCATGACCCGCATCTGGGCGGAGGACGGCGTCTCCTGCGTGCATCCGGGCTGGCCGGCGCTGGTCGGGCGCGACGACATCCTCGATTCCTACCGCGGCATCCTGGCAAGCCGGACCCGCCCGCGCATCGCGCATCAGGACGACACCGTGATCATGACCGGCGACGAGGGGCGGGTGCTGTGCGTCGAGATCGTCGAAGGCGCGGCGCTCGCGGCGACCAACATCTACCGGCGCGTCGGCCGCGTCTGGCGCATGGTGCATCACCAAGCGAGCCCGATCGCGACAATCGCCGAGACGAACGAGCCGCGGCCGCCGTCGCAACGGTTGAACTAGCGTCCATCGATACGGTCACTGAAATCTTTGTGTTTTCCTCGAATGGCTTTGTTCTGCGTTCTGCGAACAACGTGACCCCCTTCATCGTCATGCCCGCGCATGCGGGCATCCACGTCTTGCTGCGATTCAGCAAAGAAAGACGCGGATGGCCGGGACATAGGCGAGCCCTCGGGTCTTGCCTTCGGCAAGCCCAAGGGTGAACTCCGCGACGCCGTTCTTCGAACGGCTATGCCCGGCCGTGGCGTTGTTGGATTCACCCCTCCATTGAAATCTCGCAGAATCGGGTTCGTTCTGCCAAAATTTAAAAACGGTTGTACGATGTTTCGATATACTACTATTAGTTTACTCAGAACGGAGCATCACCCGCGATAGTGATGCGATGCATGCGGCGGCGCTTGCCGGGGTAGTCGTTAAGCGCGCGGTGCTGGGTGCAGCGGTTGTCCCAGATCGCGAGCGCGCCGACCTCCCAACGGAACCGGCAGGTGAACTCCGGGTGGATGGCGTGCTCTGCCAGGAAATCGAGGATAGGCCGCGCCTCGCCCTCCTTGAAGCCATCGAGCGTCTGCGTGTGGCTGCTGATGTAGAGCGCCTTGCGGCCGGTCTCCGGATGAGTGCGCACGATCGGATGCGCGCACTCGGTCTGCAGGTCGCCGGGGTCGCGGACCTTGGCGGCCATCTTGTCGTTGCCGGTGTAGCGGCCATCGCGCGCCGGCGGCCCCATCGCGCCGCCCTTCTGGAGTTTCTTGCGGTCGCCGACATTCCAGGTCCTGACGCTCTTGAGCATCTCTTTCATCGCGTCGGACAGCGTCTCGTAGGCGAGATACATGTTGGCGAACATCGTATCGCCGCCCGCGTCCGGGGTTTCCTTGGCGTAGAGCATGGTCGCCTTCGCCGGCTTCGGATTGAACATCTGGTCGGTGTGCCAGACCTCGCCGAACGCCTTGGTATCGCCCTCCTCCTTGATGATCTCGAGGATGTCGGGGTACTCGGCCATTCCCTTCATGAAGGGATGATGGTGAATCTCGCCGAAACGCTTGGCTAAAGCGATCTGCTGCTCGGGCGAAATGTTTTGGCGGTGGAAAAAGACAACGAGATGCTCGAGCCAGGCGGTCTTGATTTCTCCGAACGTCTCATCGTCCAGGTTGCCGAGATCGACATTGCCGATGTCGGCGCCAAGCGCGCCCGCGATAGGCTTGACTTCGATCCGCCGATAGGATGCCACGGCCTGATCCTTTCGTTGGGATGCTTTTGTCGCGATTCTGCAAGAAGGACGTCAGTCGGTCAACGACATACCTTCAGCCACGACATACCTTCAGCCATCTGACGAGTTGAGGCTGCAGACTCTTTACCCTCCCCTGAAGGGCCCTGAAGGGGGGGGTCGGAGCGCAACGAGCGAAGCGAGATGCGCTCCGGGGTGGGGTGGCGGAGATTCAGACACCCCACCCCGGCTCGCTTCGCTCCATAGCCGATGCTTCGCATCGGCGTTCTTCTTGCTAAACGGCGGCCGAAGGCCGCCTACGCCATCCCCCTTCAGGGCCCTTCAGGGGAGGGTAAGAGCGCCTCACCGCCACATCCGCCGCAGCTTGGCGCCGATGTCGACCGGCGCCCGTCCGGCCGCGCTCGGCGCCGCCGTGGGACGCGCGGCCGGCCAGGCGCGGCTGACGAAATGGTGGCGGACCGCCGCCGGGATGAAGCGCGTGACGGTCGCGTACATGTGGCGGTCGCCGTTCTGGCGTTGCTGCTGCACGTAGAAGCGCTGCGGCACGATCAGGTGCAGGTGGTCCTTGGCGCGCGTCATCGCGACATAGAGCAGCCGGCGCTCCTCCTCGATCTCGTGCTCGGCGCCGGTCGCGAGGTCGGACGGGATGCAGCCGTCGACGCAGTTGAGCAGGAACACCGACGTCCACTCCTGCCCCTTGGCCGAATGGATCGTCGAGAGAATGAGGAAATCCTCATCGAGCAGCGGCGGGCCCGCCTGGTCGCTGGTGGCGCCGGGCGGATCGAGGGTGAGCTCGGTGAGGAAGCGCTCGCGGCTCGGAAACGTCGCGGCGATCTGGGCGAGCTGCGCGAGGTCCTGCTCGCGGATGACCGCATCCTCGTAGATTCGCTCGAGATGCGGTGCGTACCAGCCGCGGATGAGGTCGAGCTCGGCCGGCCAGCCGGCGGCCTTATGGCGCGCGAGCTCGAAGGTGCGCAGGAATTCGGGCCAGTCGGCCGCGCAGGCGGCGGGCGCCTTGAAGTCGGCGATGGCGCGCACCGGATCGGCGGCCTGCGTGACGCGGTCGAGGAGCTTCGCGGCGGTCGCCGGTCCGGCGCCGGGCAGCAGATGGATCACGCGGAAGCCGGCGACGCGGTCGCGCGGGTTCTCGACCCAGCGCAGGAACGCGATCACGTCCTTCACGTGCGCGGCTTCGAGGAATTTCAGGCCGCCGAATTTCACGAACGGAATATTGCGGCGTGCGAGCTCGATCTCGAGCGGGGCGCTGTGATGGGAGGCGCGAAACAGCACGGCCTGTGCCTTGAGCGCGATGCCGGTCTCGCGCTGCGCCAGCACCTGCTCGACCACGTAGTGCGCCTGGTCGCCCTCGTCGCGCACGCTTACCAGCGCGGGCAGCTCGGCGGAAGCGCGCTCCGACCACAGGTTCTTGGTGAAGCGCTCGCTCGCGAGCTCGATCACGGCATTGGCGGCCGCGAGGATCGGCTGGGTCGAGCGGTAGTTGCGCGTGAGCGTGACGATCTCGGCGGGCGGCGAGAAGTGATGCGGGAAGTCGAGGATGTTGCGCACCGTGGCGGCGCGGAACGAGTAGATCGACTGCGCGTCGTCGCCGACCACCGTGAGGCCGTCGCCCTTGGGCTTGAGCGCGAGGAGGATCGACGCCTGCAGCCGGTTGGTGTCCTGATATTCGTCGACCAGCACCTGGTCGAAGCGTTCGGCGATCTCCGCCGCGATCGCGGGCTCCGCCATCATGTGCGCCCAGTAGAGCAGCAGGTCGTCGTAGTCGAGCACGTGCTGCTTCTGCTTCGCGTCCACGTAGGCGGCAAAGAGCGCGCGCAGCTCGTCCTCCCAGCCGCCGCACCACGGGAACGACGCGCCGAGCACGTCCTCGAGCCCGCACTCCGCATTGACGGCACGCGAGTAGATCGCAAGGCACGTGCCCTTGGCGGGGAAGCGCCGGTCGGTCTTGGAGAGGCCGAGGTCGTGGCGGATCAGGTTGATGAGGTCGGCCGAGTCCTCTCGGTCGTGGATCGTGAAGGCGCGGTCGAGGCCGATTGCGGGGGCGAACTCGCGCAGCAGCCGCGCGCCGATCGCGTGGAAGGTGCCGGACCAGGTGAGCCCGCCGGCGAGCGCGGCGCGCTCGCGCAGGGCCTGCGCCCCGATGCGGTCGACCCGGCGCGTCATCTCGGCGGCGGCGCGGCGCGAGAAGGTGAGCAGCAGGATGCGGCGCGGATCGGCCCCGCGCACGATGAGATGCGCGACGCGGTGCGCGAGCGTGTTCGTCTTGCCCGATCCGGCGCCCGCAATGATCAGCAACGGCTGCGCGCCGGCGTGCTCGACGGCGCGCCGCTGCTCGGCGTTGAGGGCGGCGAGCCAGGAGCCGGTCGTCGCGCCGGCGGCCGCCGCGGAAGGTTCGTTCGTCGCCATTGGGGCCCGTGCCGGCGAATTAGGTTCGCCTCCAGTCAGCACGCTCGCGGCCCGGCATGCAAATGCGGTGGACAATATTACCTCCGGAGAGTCAGGTGGCATTCGAATGGCCCCGTTGAGCCGACGTTAAGGCCTGCTTCGGCATGATCGATCCCGCAAGGATGCCGGCTCGGCTCGCCCGAGCGGCGCGGATCGGCCTTCGGCTGTCGCGGAAGGGCGCATGTTGACCACGCCACACAAGCGGTTCGTCTGGGCGCGCTCGCAGCGCTTCACCGACTTTTCCGACTGGTCGTTCTTCCGCACGATGCTCGCGCATCGCCGCCGCCCGGCGGCCCGGGTCGCCAAGGAGCAACAGCAGCGGGCCGGCGGCCGGTGGAAGCCGGCGGCGTGGACGCCGTGGCTCTGGATGAAGTGACCCGCCGCGGATTTGCCATAGGAGCCTGCGCCTTGGGCGGCGCGCCGGCGATCTGCCGCTTTTGATCCGATCACGCTTTGTAGTATCGTGCCCCGTGATGGGGCCGGTCTGGGGATATCGACCGGCGACCGCGCGGGGATGCGATGTGGGGTCGTAAGAAGCCGGAACCCGAAAAGACGGAAGAGAAGCCGCGGCGCCTGCGCGATGCGCTCCGCGCCGCGCGGCTCGAATCGGCCGAGCGCACCGGCGTCGTCGTCGACCTGCGCGACGCCGACGTGGCGCGGCTCGAGATCCTCAACGAGGCGCTCGATCCGCTGTTCGCGGAAATCCCCGACAACATGGAGATGTTCGACCGCGGCGTGAACCGCGGCGACCCGCCGCGGCTGTGGGTCGACGTGGTCGCCCATGTCGACATGGGCCGCGACAAGCGCACCTACCGCTTCGTGCAGGACAGCCGTTACGGACGCAAGATCCTTGCCGAGTCGCCCGACATCCGCGAGGTCGTCGACGGGGTGACGAAATACGTCGCGCGCCGCATCATCGAGCGCGAGCGCGCGTTCGCGGCCGACGACCGCCCGCTGCTGCTCGATCCGGTGCGCGACGCCCGCTCGCGCCGGCGCGCGCGCTGGCGGGCGGTCCGCGCCTTCATCTTCGGGCTGCTGCTCGGCGTCGCGGCGGTGGTCGGCACGCTCGCGCTGTTCATCACGTTCGTGCTGAAGGTTTGAGCGCGCGCCGCGCGAGCTCGATGACGACGTTGCCGCCGGGACGAAATCCGCGCGTCACCGCCTCGCAGCGCCAGGCGCCGGCGCTTCCCTCGATACGATAGAGATTGTAGGCGGCCGGCTCGACGCGGTGGCCTTCGACCGTGGCGGCGGATGCCGAGGGCACGCCGAGCGCCGGGATCGGCCCGTGCGGTCCGGCGAGCCAGTCGAGCGCGTTGACGTGATCGTGGCCGTGCAGCACCAGCTCGGCGCCGCGCCGCGCCAGCACGGAGCGCAAGCCCGCGGCGTCGGTCAGCCGCTTGAAGCGGCCGCCGCGCGCGTGCCCGGGCGGATGATGGATCAGCACGACGCGACAGTGATCGGCGAGGCGCGGGAGGAGCTCGTCGAGGAGCGCGAGTTGCGCGTCGCCGAGCCGGCCGGTGGCGAGAAAAGGCCCGGTCGGCACCGCGCTCGAGAGCCCGATCAGTGCGAGCGGCCCGCGGCGGCGCACGAAGGGAAAGCGCGGCGCCGACGCGTTCGCGCTGTCGTCGCGCATGAAGTCCTGCCAGGCCGCGTGCGCGGCAAGCGCCGCGCGCACATAGGCGTCGTGATTGCCGGGCACCAGCGTCACGTCGTGCGCAAGCCCGAGCGACCCCAGCCAGGCGCGGGCCGGCGCGAACTCGGCCGGCAGCGCGATGTTGACGAGATCACCCGTGACCGCGACGTGGTCGGGGGCTTGCGCGCGCAGGTCTCGCACCAGCAGATCGGCCTGCCCGGCGCGGTGAATGCGATGGCGCGTCTTGCGCCAGTGCAGGTAGCCGAGCATGCGCTTGCCCGCGAGCTCGCGCCAGTGCGGCCTCGGCAACGGCGCGAGATGCGGATCGGAAAGATGCGCGAGGACAAACATGGCGAATAGCGAGTGCGAATGGCGAGTAGCGGGCTGTCTATTCGCTATTCGCCACGCGCCATTCGCCCCCTTACGAGCTGCCGATCAGGATTCCCGCTGCGAACACCAGTGCGCCGCCGACCATCACCTGGAAGGCGGCCTGCAGGAATGGTGTGTCCATGTAGCGGAAGCGGATATAGGAGATGACCGCGAGCTCGACGATGACGACCGCGAAGGCGAGCGCGGTCGCGATGAGGAAGTGCGGGATGAGATAGGGCAGGGTATGGCCGAGCCCGCCGAGCGCCGTCATGGCGCCGCACACGCCGCCGCGCAGGATCGGCGAGCCGCGGCCGGTGAGCGAGCCATCATCCGAGAGCGCCTCCGCAAAGCCCATCGAGATGCCGGCGCCGATCGCGGCCGCGAGGCCGACCAGGAAGGTCGGCGAGGTCTGATGCGTCGCGAATGCGGCGGCAAAGAGCGGCGCGAGCGTCGACACCGAGCCGTCCATCAGGCCGGCGAGACCCGGCTGCACGTATTGCAGCACGAACATGCGCCGCGCGGTCTCGTCCTCGCTGGCGCGCGCGCGCGGCGTGAGGAGCTCTTCCCCCAGCTCCTCGGCGATGCTCTCGTGCTTGTCCTCCGCCTCGGCGAGCTTCACCAGGAGCTCGCGCACCGAGGCGTCGCGCGCGGTCTCGGCCGCCCTGCGGTAGAAGCGCGCGGTCTCGAACTCCATGGCGGCGGCGTATTTGCGCACCTCGTCGAGGCCGAGCGGGCGCACCAGCCACAGCGGCCGGTGGCGCACGAAGCCCTTCACGTCCTGGCGGCGGATCAGCGGCAGGTATTCGCCGAACTTCTCGCGATAGAGGTCGTACAGCATGCTGCGATGCTTGACCTCCTCCTGCGCCATCGCCTCGAACATCTTTGCCGAGCTCGGATACTGCGCGCGCAGGCCGTCCGCAAAACCCTGGTAGATGCGGGAATCCTCCTCCTCGTTGGTGATCGCGAGGGCGAGGACTTCCTGCTCGCTCAGGTCGGCGAAGCGCTTCATTGCGGTATCCCAATGGCTCGTGCCATCCATATTGCAGCGCCGCGCGCAAAAATGCGAGGCAGTGCGCAAAGAATTGGCTGCAAAGATTTGTGGTCGGTGGCCAAAAGACAACGGCGCCCCCGGCGAACCGGGGGCGCCGTAAGCGCCGGGGACATTTGTGGGGGGATGCACCCCGCCGCTTTTGCCGAAACTTGTGGAGGCCGAAACGTGTGGAGGGTTGCGTGCTCCGTGACGACGCTGATAACGCGGGCTGACCGCGATGACAAAACCCATGTCGACAAGTCAGCCATGCGATGATGGCAGGTGCGACAATCGCGCACGTTGTGAACAACTGCCGTGAACGCGCGCGGGGGAACAGGCATGCGAAACGCGATCGAGCACGCCATGCGGCGCGTTCTGCACGTCTATTGGCGGATGACGCGCGGCCTTACGCTCGGCGTGCGCGCGCTGGTGATCGACGACGCGCGGCGTATATTTCTCGTCAATCACACATATGTGAGAGGATGGCACCTGCCGGGCGGCGGGGTCGAGCCGGGCGAGACGCTGCTCGCCGCGCTCGCGCGCGAGCTCGTCGAGGAAGGCAACATCGAGCTGACCGGACCGCCGCACCTGCACGGCATGTTCTTCAACGGGCGCGTGTCGCGGCGCGACCACGTCGCGTGCTTCGTCATCGAGTCGTTTCGCGCAGAGCGCGCCGCCGGCGCCCAACCGCGAGATCGCCGCCGCGCGCTTCTTTGCGCTCGACGAGCTGCCCGGCGACACCACCGCCGGCACCCGCGCGCGCATCGCCGAGGTGCTGATGGGCGCGCCGGTGAGCGAGCGGTGGTGATCCGCCTTCGCGCTTACGCGCTTCGGCGGACGGGCGTCCGCAATGGACGTCGCGTCGATCCGGTGGTATCGCCGTCTCGGGCATGAGCGATCTTTCCGTCACCATCCGGCCGGAGACCGCCGCCGACGCGGACGCGATCGAGCGGCTGCACGAGCGCACCTTCGGTCCGGGCCGCTACGCCAAGACGGCGTACCGGCTGCGCGAAGGCGCGCCGCACGTGCTCGCGCTCTCGTTCACGGCGCGCATCGGCACGCTGCTGGTCGGCTCGGTGCGGCTTTCGCCGATCCGCATCGGTGCGACGCCGGCGCTGCTGCTCGGCCCGCTCACGGTTGAGCCGCCGTTTCGCGCGCGCGGCATCGGGCTTGCGCTGATCGAGCGCGCGCTCGCCGAGGCCCGCGCGCAGGCGCACCGGCTCGTCGTGCTCGTCGGTGACGAGCCCTACTACGCGCGCGCCGGCTTCAAGCTCGTGCCGAAAGGCAACGCTGCCATGCCGGGTCCGGTCGATCCCGCGCGGCTGCTGGTCGCCGAGCTCGTGCCCGGCGCGTTCGACGGTGTGTCCGGCCCGATCCGGCCCGACTATGAGAGCAGCTAAATTCTGTCCCGCTTACGACGGCCACATCCCAGTCCTCATGGTGAGGAGCGCGGCCGCGGGCCGCGCGTCTCGAACCATGGGCCGAGCATGCGGCGGCATCACTTGCGTTCGCGGCCCATCCTTCCGCCTTCGCGCTGCGCGCTACGGCGGACAGGTCGAGACGCCCGCCGAAGCCTTGGCGAAGGCGGGCTCCTCAGGATGAGGAGTTGTTATTGGCGCAGTGATCGCAAAAGGAGCGGCGGGCGTGGTGCCGCTTTGTGGCCTAGCGTCCCTCTCTTGCCCAGGTCGCCGCGAGGCTGCCGACTAGCAGCAGCAGGCCGAGCAGGCCCGCGAACATCGGCAGCACGCCGATGCCGCGCACGACGCTGGCGTCGCGGATCTTTACGCCGAGCCAGTCGTCGCCCTTGTAGGTGTCGCTCGAGCGCACCGCGAGGATGCGCGGCATGTCGAGCGCGCCGGAGGCGTCGGCAATACGGCGCGCGTCGCCGCCGGTCGCATTGGTGATGGCGCTGAGCACCTGGGTGGTCGAGGTCACCTCGGCGAACTCGCGCGGGTTGGCGGGGCCGACGTTGATCAGCGCGGTGAGCTTGCCGTCGGTGGCGCGCCACAGGCCGAGCTCGTTCGCCGCGACGCTCGCCTGCCACATGCCGGGCTCGCCGGCCGTGAGCGTGAGCGTGCGGGTCGCGCCGGAGGGCGACGTGAGCGTCACGGGCCCGACCGTGTCGGCCATGGTCTGGCGCTCGACGGTGAGCTCCTTGCCGTGCACGACGAGGCGCAGCGCCTCCTCCTCGAGGTCGGGCTGCTGCATCAGCCAGTGCGAGAGCCGCCGCAGCAGGTCGAGATGCGGCCCGCCGCCCTCGTAGCCGCGCGCCCACAGCCAGATGTGGTCGGACAGCAGCATGGCGACGCGGCCCTTGCCCTCGCGCGAGAGCAGCAGCAGCGGCTTGTCGTCCGGCCCGCGCATCACCGACGTGCCGTTCGGGCTGCGCGTATCGACCAGCCGGAACCAGCGGCTCCAGTGCGGCGGGGTCTCGGCGGCGCCTTCGAGGCCGCGCGTCACCGGATGGCGCCGGCCCGGGTCGGTCAGCTCCGCGCGGAAGGGCGTCTGCGTCAGGTTGCCGGTCGGCTCGGCGGGGAGGATCTGGTTGAGCGGCGTGCGCCAGATGCTGGTCTGGCTCGCATAGTCGGGGCCGGCCGCGACCAGCACGGCGCCGCCGTTGCGCACATATTGCGCGATATTCTCGAAGTAGACGATCGGCAGCACGCCCTGGCGCGCATAGCGGTCGAAGATGATGAGCTGGAAGTCGTCGAGCCTGCCGGTCGGATGGAAGGTGAACAGCTCGCGCGTCGGGAACGCGATCAGCGAGAGCTCGTTGATCGGCGTGCCGTCCTGCTTCTCGGGCGGCCGCAGAATGGTGAAGTGCACGAGATCGACGTTGGGATCGGACTTGAGCAGGTTGCGCCAGGTGCGCTCGCCCGCGTGCGGCTCGCCGGAGACGAGCAGCACGCGCAGCCTGTCGCGCACGCCGTCGATCGAGACCACGGCGCGGTTGTTGACCGTGGTGAGCTCGCCGCCGGGGAGCGGCGCCGCCTCGATCTCGACGATGTTCGGGCCCGAATGCGGGATCGGGATCTGCACTTCGGAATTCTCGCCCGCCCGCACGGTGCGCTGGTCGATGAGCTCGCCGTCGCGGCTGATCTTTACCTCGGCGGGGCCGCCCGCCGGCACGCCCGCGTCCTCGACGCGGAACGTGATCGTCTGCTGCTGGCCGACGATGCCGAAGCGCGGCGCCGCGACCAGCGCGACGCGGCGGTCGCGCTCGTTCGCCATGCCGGTGATCAGCGCATGCAGCGGCGCCGCGAAGCCGAGCGCGGCGGCGTCGGCCGGCACGTCGTGCACGCGGCCGTCGGTGATCATGAACACGCCGGCGACGCGCTCGGGCGGCACGTCGGCGAGCGTGGCCGAGAGCGCATGGAAGAGCCGCGTGCCGTCGGTCTCGCCGTCCGCCTGGCCGGCCTCGACCACGCGCAGCTCCAGGCCCTTGATGCCCTGCAGGCGCTTGACCAGCGCGTCGCGCACGGCCTCGGTCTGCTTGGTGCGGTCGCCGAAACTCTGGCTCGGGCTCTTGTCGACGACGACGACCGCGACCGAGGTGAGCGGGTCGCGATCCTCGCGCGTGAGCGACGGGTTGGCGAGCGCCGCGACGAACAGCGCGAGTGCGCCCGCGCGCATGAAGCCGCCGCGGGTGCGGCTCACCAGCAGCAGCAGCGCGATCACGGCCGCGGCCGCAAGCGCGGCCCAGACCACGAGGTCAGGGACGAGAGGCGAGAAGGCGATTCCGTACTGCAACCCGCGCTCCTATTGGCCGAGGCGCTCGAGCAGCGCCGGCACGTGCACCTGATCGGCCTTGTAGTTGCCGGTGAGCGTGTACATCACGATGTTGACGCCGGCGCGGAACGCGATCTCGCGCTGGCGCGGCTCGCCCGGCACCAGCGGCAGCATGGGCTGGCCGTCCGGGCGCATCGCCCAGGCGCCGGCGAGGTCGTTCGACGTGATGATGATCGACGACACGCCGTCGCCGCCGCGCGCCGGGTGCTTGGTGTCGTCCTCGTTCTCGTCGGTGTTGGGCAGCGCCTCGACCCAGAGCTGGCCGGCGGTGAAGCGGCCCGGGAAGTCGCGCAGCAGGTAGAAGGTCTTGGTCAGCACGTGCTCCTTCGGCACCGGCTCGAGCTCGGGGATGTCGAGCGAGCCGAGGATCCGGCGCAGCGCCATCATGCCGGGGCTGCGGTTCTCGCCGCCCGGGCCGGGCGGCGCCAGCACGGCGTCGCGCGTGTCGAAGATGACGGTGCCGCCCTGCTTCATGTAGGCATCGATGCGGGCGAGCGCCTTGGCCGAAGGTTTTGCCGCAGTGGGGACGACCGGCCAGTAGATGAGCGGGAAGAACGCGAGCTCGTCACGCTCGAGGTCGAGGCCCATGGGCTGGCCGGCCTCGAGCGCGGTGCGCTGGGCGAGGAACAGCGTGAGCCCTTCGAGGCCGGCGCGGCTGACATTGTCGGCCTCGCTGTCGCCGGTCACCACATAGGCGAGGTGCGTCTGCAGCGTCGCCTTCATGGCGAACTGGTCGGCCGCCGAGTCCTGGGCGCGCGACGGCGCGATGTGCCCGAAGCCGGCGAGCACGAGGCCGAGCGCGAGCACGGCGGCGACGCGGCGGCGCGGCATCAGGCGCGAGAGGCCGCCGGCGAGCCAGAACACGATGACGGCATCGAGCAGCAGCAGCGCCAGCGCACCGAGGAAGATCGCGCCGCGCAGATCCTGCGGCTCGGCGATGCGGTAGCTCTCGATGCGCGCATGCAGCGGCGCGAGGTCGATCGGCGCGAGGCGGTCCGCCGGCGTGAGCGTATTGACGGCGAGCATGCCTTCGGCCGGCCCGTAGAAGCCGGGCGGCGTGTCCGCCTTGGCGCGGCCCGCGTAGTTCGCCGGCACCGGCCGCGCGGTTTGCGGCGGCGGCACGAAGACGCCATAGCCGTCGAGCACGCGGGTCGGCGGCAGCACGTCGCGCGTCGCTTGCGCGGTCGCGGTCTCGCTCGCCTGCATGGTGCCGGCGAGGTTGACGATCCGCCGCAGCATGTCGACGAAGGTGCCCGACAGCGGCAGGTCCGACCAGCGCGTGTCGGCGGTGACGTGGAAGAGCACGATCAATCCTTTCCCGCGCCGCGCCGCGGTGACGAGCGGCGTGCCGTCGGCGAGCGTCGCCCAGGTGTGATCGGCGAGGCCGACGTCCGGCTCGGCGAGCACCTGGCGCGTGACGGTGACGTCGTTCGGCACCGCCATGCCGACGAACGGGCTTTCGCGCGAGAAGGCGGTGAGCGGCTGCGGCTTCTCCCAGCTGAGGCTGCCGCCGAGGATGCGCCCGCCGCGGCGCAGCTTGACGGGCACGAGCTCGTCGTCGGCGGCCGCGAGCCGCGGGCCGGCGAAACGCACCAGCACGCCGCCGTCGTCGACCCATTTCGCGAGCCTGGTGCGCTCCTCGGGCGCGATGGTGCCGACATCGGCGAGGACAATCATCGGGACGCGCTGCTCGGCGAAACGCGCGATCGCGACCGAGGGCGAGCCGCGCTCGCCGAGCCGGACGTCGGCGAACGGCGTCAGCGCGCGCATCAGGTAGTAGTTGGAGGCGAGCAGCGGCTCGGTGGCTGGAAAAAAGGTCTTCCCCTGGTTTCGCTGGAGGAGACACTGGAACCGAGCCAGAAGACAGCCGCGGAAAGACTTTGGAACGCGCGACCTGACGCTTTCCGGCTCCATTGACCGCGTTACGCTGGAACGGGCAGTCGAGGAGCTGCCGCCGGGCTACCGCATGGTTTTTGTACTGCATGACGTAGAAGGCTATGAGCACAATGAAATTGCCGGGATGCTGCAATGTTCGATCGGCAACAGCAAGTCTCAACTGCATAAAGCGCGCATGCGCCTTCGTAATCTATTGCGTGAAAACGCGGACGGGAGGGCACAGGCGTGAGCGAAAATTCCAGCCGTACGCCCACGGAATGCAATGAATTCCAGCAGCAGTTGCCGGAGTTTTTCGATACAGGCGCAGACCTGCTGGATCATCCACACCTGAAAACCTGTGGGACATGCTCCTCGCTGGTCCGGGACCTGAATTACATTGCGGCGCAAGCCAAGCTCCTGCTTCCATCCACGACCCCAGCCCGGCGGTCTGGGAGAGCATCCATAGTGCCCTGTCGCGGGAAATCAAAGGCGGCGAGGAGAAATCCTGATCGCGCTCCCGTGTCGAAAAAAGTTCGTCTGCGTAGAGGCATATCTGGCTTAGAATCCAGCAAGATTGCTAAAGATATGCCTCAAAATCTAAATGTGAATAGACCCTGCGGTTTTGCCTCGGCGCATTGTCCTGACTGGATTCATGGGTGCGGGCAAAGAGTACGGTGGGGATGCGTCTGGCGCGGGAACTGGGATGGACGTTCGTCGATCTGGATGAGGAGATTGTGCGCGCCGAGCAGCAAAGCATTGGGTCGATCTTTGAGACGGCAGGCGAACGCAGATTTCGCGAGCTGGAACATCTCGCGCTGCGAACAGTACTAGAGCGCCATGACATAGTACTGGCAATGGGCGGTGGCGCGATTGAAACAGCGGCGAACCGGCAGTTACTCGCCGATGACACGGAGACATCCCTGCTGTATCTTGAAGCTCCGCTGGATGTATTGATCTCCCGCTGCGAGCACCAGCAGCGATTCGACCCAGCGGCAGCGCGGCGTCCAGTCTTTGAGAAACAGGCCGAGCTTACCGGCCGTTTTTTGCGACGAAAACCTTTTTATGAATCCGCGCACTGGACGATCCAGACTGCGGGACGCGATCCGGATGAAATTGTGCAAAGCATCTTAGTCCGATGGAAGAATGCTGTCTGCGGCCAGCCGGGTAAACACCTATGATTGATCCAGAGCGCTCGTCCGTGTATCCCCCGCCCCGCCGAAACATCCGCGGCGACATCCTGTTTACATTCGCGATCGCTATCGGGCTGGCTCTGGCCTGGTTTTTGCGCGAAGTTGTGATACTGATCTACGTCAGCGCGCTGGCTGCAGTGGTGCTGCTGCCGGTGGTTCAGGGACTGGAACGGCTTCGCATCCGCAAGTGGCACCCCGGCCGCGGCGTTGCCATCCTGATCATTATGGCTGTTCTGCTGGGCGGCATTACATGTTTCCTGGTCCTTACCGTGCCCCCGGTCGTAAGAGAAGTGAAGGGTTTTGTGAATGCGATGCCGGGCCGCACTCCGGCGTATCTGGAGAAGTTCCAGCGCATGCCCATCCTGCGGAACATGGACTTCAATGGAGTTGAGGCGAAGATTAAACAGGACATCTCGCAGCACATCGGCACATTTGTTTCATCCGTCAGCCATTGGGCCGGCAAATTCTTCGACATCATTACCGGGATCATCCTGACGATCTATTTTCTGGCGGAGGGTGATCATGTGTATCACTGGTTTCTCTCGCTGGTTCCGGTTACCCGCCGGGAGCGGCTGGATGAAACTCTGCAACGCGCCGGTATCCGCATGGGCCGCTGGCTGCTTGGCCAGCTGGCCCTAATGCTGATCCTGGGGATATGCAGCGGCATCGTGTTCGGTCTGATGCGGGTGCCGTATGCGTTCGCCCTGGCGGTGCTGATGGGCGCGTTCAACATTATTCCCGTGGTGGGGGCCCTGGTTTCTACCTCCGTCGCCATGCTGGTTGCGGTGAGCAGTTCCTGGGGGAAGGTCCTGGGCATCATGATCTTTGAAATGGTGTATCTGCAGATTGAAAACGGTTTCCTGATTCCCCACATTATGAAAACGCGGGTCGACCTGGCGGGGACGGCTGTCTTCATCGCTCTCATTTTGGGCGTGAGCCTGGCGGGAGTCGCCGGAGCGCTCGTGTCCGTTCCTTCCGCTGTGCTCGTGGCCGTCATTATCGAGGAGTACGTCATCCGACCGACCAATACTTCCGGCGAGCCGGACGTGGTTGCGGTAGCCAGCCCCCGGATTCGGTAGGCGGGCACTTGCGTCGGTTGAATCCGCGACCAAGACGCATGGTTGGCGTGGCGAGGCAGACCGTTTGTTATTCTGATCAGTGGTGAGATTTTCTTCCTTCCGCAGATCGTTCCGCATCTGCATCGATCCGGCTTCGATCCCGGCCCTCGTGCCCGCTCTCTGCATCGAATGCAGTGAGGTGGAATTGTGAGCTCTGCCGCGCGCCTGTCCTCCGAGATAAAGCATCGCCGCACCGGCTCAACGCCGGCGAGCGCAGATTCTGGCGCTCTGTGCGCGGTGGCTATGCCGGTCGAAGAGCCGCTGATGCAGCGCACTTTTGTTCAGGCCTGCAATGTCTTTGCTCGCGATACTGTCGTGATCTTCAAGCTGCGCGTGACCGCGCTGGTGGTGATGACGGCGTGGGCCGGCTACTACCTGGGCGCGATGCAGTCGGGGATCAGCTCGTTCAACCTGACGCTTGTGGAACACGCTGGTGGGCGTGGCCCTGGTCTCCTGCGGCGCCAGCGTGCTGAACCAGGTTTTCGAGCGGCGCACCGACGCGCTGATGCTGCGGACGGCGCAACGCCCGATGGCGGCCGGACGGCTGGGAATGGGCTACGGCGTACTGATCGGGATGGCGACGATTGTGGCCGGCTCGCTGTGGCTGATGGTGACCACCAATCCTATTACCGGAACTCTCACGCTGTTGACGGCGGTGATGTATGTCGGCATCTACACGCCGCTGAAACGCTACACCACGCTGGCGACGTTTATCGGCGCGTTCCCCGGCGCGATGCCGCCGCTGATCGGCTGGACGGCCGCCCGCGGCAGCATTGAATGGCCGGCGGTGGCCCTGTTCGCGATTCTTTTCGTCTGGCAGTTTCCGCATTTCATGGCGATTGCATGGCTCTATCGCGAAGATTATGGACGCGCCGGAATTTGCATGTTGCCTGTTGTCCAGCCCGATGGCTGGTCGACCGCAACCGAAGCGCTTGCCTACGCAATTTTGATGATTCCCGTCAGCCTGGTTCCCTATTACCTGCACATTGCCGGACGGGCGTACTGGGTGGCCGCAGTTCTGCTGGGGGTGGCGTACCTGGTCTACACGATTCGATTTACCCGCATCACGCGATGTTCCGCCAGCGACTCTCGCCACTACGCCCGCGCTTTGCTGAAGGCGAGCGTGATTTATCTGCCGCTGCTGCTGGCGGTGCTGATGGCGGACGCGACGAGGAGTCATTGATGTGGGGTTATTGGGATGGATGACGCTTCACTCAGGCTGAACCGAGGGCTTGATGGACAGATTGAGCAGATCGCTGCGTCAGGTGAGACAGAGGGAATGCAGCCTGTGCGCTCAGAATGACGATGTCTACGGTGGAACAAATCGCGCATTCGCCGGGCACGGCGATACACGACGCCCATCCGCCCATTGAACTGGAAGGGCTGACGCACGATTATGGCTCTCGGCTGGCGCTGAACGATCTCACCTTCAGCGTGCGGCCGGCGGAGATCTTCGGCCTGCTGGGCCCGAACGGCAGCGGCAAGACGACGCTGTTCCGCATCCTTTCCACGCTGATGGTTCCTTCCGGCGGCCGGGCGCGCATTGCTGGTTTCGACGTTGCGCAGCGAGCCGAACCGGGTACGCCAGCAGACCGGAATCGTGTTTCAGGCGACCAGCCTGGACATCAAATTGACCGTCGGCAGAAAACCTGATGCATCAGGGACATTTGTACGGGCTCCGTGGGCAGTAGCCTGCAAGCGCGTTCGAAGGAAGTGCTGGCCCGCGTGGGGCTGAGCGATCGCGCCAAGGATATGGCGGAGACACTCTCGGGCGGCCAGAAACGGCGGATCGAACTGGCCAAAGGACTCATCCATTCACCATCCGTGCTGCTGCTGGACGAGCCTTCGACCGGACTCGATCCTGGCGCGCGGCTCGATCTGTGGCATTATCTGCGCATCCTGCGCGATGAGCAGGGAGTGACGGTGCTGGTGACGACGCACCTGATGGAAGAGGCGGAGCACTGCGACCGGCTGGCGTTTCTGAACGCGGGTAGACTGGTCGCACTGGGCAGCCCGGCGGAGCTGAAGGCGGAAATTGGCGGCGATATTGTGCAGTTCGAAACCGCGAATGCAGAAGCCGCAGCAGTGCTGGGCGCGCGCATCACTGACAGATTTGCGGTGGTCCCGACTATTGTCGGCAACGCAGTGCGCGTGGAGCGCGAACAGGGACATCGCTTTCTGACGGAGGTCGTCGAGGCGTTTCCCGGCGCTATCGAATCCGTTTCGGTTTCGAAGCCGAGCCTGGAGGATGTTTTCATCCAGCGTACCGGGCACCGATTCTGGCTCGACAAACATGAGGAGCAATCGTAGATGGCAACCGTATCCGTGCCGGCCCGCATTCCGGCGAACGCGGCAGCGACAGACTTCGCCGCATTCCGCCGCGACTCTATGGACGCCTGCCTATTCCTTGTGGCGGCGGGAGCTGGTCCGCTTCTATCGTCAGAAGGCGCGGGTGGTGGGCGTCATCGCTTCCCCGCTGCTGTTCTGGCTGGTGCTGGGCTCCGGCTTTTCGAAGACATTTCAGACCCATGGTTCACGTCGGCGCGATGTCATCGCATTATCTGAGCTACTTTTTTCCCCGGCGCGATCGTCATGATCGTGCTGTTCACCGCGATCTTCAGCATGATGTCGCTGATCCAGGACCGGAACGAAGGTTTTCTGCTGTCGGTGCTGGCGGCGCCGATCCGCCGCTCGGCGATTGTGCTGGGCAAGGTGCTGGGCGGAGCGACGCTGGCCGCCATTCAGGGCTGGATTTTTCTGGTGTTCTCACCACTGGCGGGGGTACACGCCGGCGCGCTGGGAATTCTGTATAGTCTGCTGATTATCGCGCTGACTTCATTCTCGCTGACGGCGCTGGGGTTCATGATCGCGTGGCCGATGGATTCGACACAGGCATTTCATGCCGTCATCAACCTGATCTTGATCCCGCTGTGGCTGCTCTCCGGGAGCGCTTTTCCCCGCCAGC
>CAVPGG010000306.1:0-20688 GCA_963703755.1 uncultured Pseudomonadota bacterium | reverse complement strand
ACGGCGGAAAGAGCTTTTTGCCGATGCCGGTCGGAGCGTCGGGTCCTGCTTCGGCGCGCGTTCGTCTTCACCAAGGCGCGCACGGCCGCACGCGCCACGTCCGGCTTCTCAGCGATCAGCTTGTCGGTCGTCGCGATCGACGCCATGGTGTAGTTGAAGCACGGCTTCGGCCCGTCGCCGCGGCGACATCGAGCACCATGGTGCCGACGCCGCGGCGCACCACGACCTCGGCGCCCATGCCGTTCGCCCAGAAGCCGCATATCTTGCGCTCCTCCATGGCGCGCGCTACCGTGACGCCGAAGTCGACACCGGCGCCCTGCGTACCGGCCACCGGCGCGATCTTCACCTGGTCGCGGGCAAGGTCGATCCGGCTTCCTGCAGCAGGCGGCGCAAGCCCATCTCGACCCAGGGCGCGGCGCCGATGCTGCGGCCCTTCACGGCCGCGATGTCGCCGCGCCTGGCGGCGAAATCCTTGTGCAGGATCAGGAACCAGTACATGCCCTGCGCCTGCGCGCCGATGAGCTTCACGCCGTGGAATTCCGGAAAGGCCGCAAGCGCCGAATGAGCCGAGCCGCCGACGAACTCGACCGCGCCGTCGCGCAGCGCCGCGTAGCACTTGTCGACCGGATAGATCATCTCGAGCTCGACATCGAGGCCCTCGTCCTTGAAGCAGCCGAGTTCGATCGCGGCGATCGCCGGGAAGTACGAGTTGGAGATCATGTCCGGGATGGCGAGCTTCATGTGACGTTTCCTCTTGTTCCTCCGTCATCGCCCGCGAAAGCGGGCGATCCAGTAATCACCGTAAGCGCCGTGATTACTGGATGCCCCGCTTGCGCGGGGCATGACGCCGAATGGGTGGGAACGTGATTGGCTCACGCAAGCGCATGCTCGATCCATGCCGCCGTCGCGAAAGCGTCGGCGTCGCGGTGCTCGAAGCCGACGACCTGCAGGCCGAGCGGCAGGCCTTCGTCGCGCAAGAGCGGCAGGGAGATCGCCGGGATGCCGAGATAGGACGCGTGCACCGTGCAGGCGGGCTCGCCGGTCCAGCCGATGCCCACCGGCGCGGCGGCAGGCGCCGAGAGGCTGATGGTCGCCGGCATGTCGGACGCGAGGGCGGCGTAGAGCGCGCGCGCACGGGCACGCTCGGTGATCAAGCCGCGATAGTCCTCGATCGTCATCGTCTCTGCCTGCTTGAGGCGGTCGAGCGCATGATCGCTCAGCTTCGAGGCGTCGCGATCGCGATAGGTGTTGAGCGGCCAGCGCGACTCCCAGGCGTTGATGTCGCCCGAGCGCTGGCGCGCCGCGACGATCGCGTCCTCGACGGCCTCGACCTTCGGGTCGTTCGCGCGCGTGCGCAACTCGACGCCGGCTGACGCAAGGCGCTTGAGCGCGTCCTCCATGGCGCGCTTGGCGCCGGGCGAGGCGAGCGCCCAGCCGGCGGTCTCGATGAAGGCGAGCCGGCCCGGCTTCTGCGCCGCAGGTGCGCGCGCCGGACCGAAAAGGCCCGGAAAGCCCGGATCGCCGCCGACGCGGATCGCGATCTCGTAGGCCACCTGCCAAGCCTCGGCGAGCGTTGCCGCAATCGTGCCGGTGCTGCTCTGGCTCAGATAGTCGTAGCTGCCGCCGCGGTTGATGGCGCCGACCGTCGGCCGGAACCCGTAGCAGCCGCAGTAGCTCGCGGGCCGGATGGTCGAGCCGATCACCTGGGTGCCGAGCGCGGCGGGTAGGATGCCGGCCGCGACCGCGGCGGCCGAGCCGCTCGACGAGCCGCCCGGCGTGCGGCTCAAGTCCCACGGGTTGCGCGTGTCGCGCGCCGTGGTGGAGGCGAACTCGGTGGTGACGGTCTTGCCGACCACGACGGCGCCGGCCTCGCGCAAGGCCGCGACCGCGGCGGCATCGCGCTGGGTCGCATAGCCCTTGAACAGGGGCGAGCCCTGCTCGGTCGGCATGTCGAACGTCTCGATGATGTCCTTGATGCCGACCGGCATGCCGTCGATCGGCGAGAGCGGCTTGCCGTCACGCCAGCGCTTGGTCGCGGCATCGGCCGCGGCGCGCGCGCCGGCGAGATTGAGAGCGACGAAGGCGCCGATCCTGGGCTCCCAGGTTTCGAGATCGCCGAGGCAGAGGTCGAGGAAGCTGCGCGGCGAGCTCTTGCCCGCCGCGAAGTCGGAAGTCGCCGGGAGATAGGGGCGCATCACGGGAGTCATTGGTCATCCTTCAGGGCGCTGCGCGTCTGCTCCCCTCCCCCCGCGAGCGAAGCGAGTGGCGGGGAGGGGTGGGGGGCACCGCTTGTTCGGAGCAAGCTTTGTGCGCGCACCCGCAGCTTCGGAGCAAGTGTAGTCCCCCCACCCCTCGCTGCGCGGCTCCGCCGCTTCGTTCGACCCTCCCCGCCAACGGGCGGGAGGGTAGCCGAGCTGCATCGCCGCGAGCCGCTTCATTGCCGTGCAAGCGGCTACTTCTTGCTCTCGTCGTAGTAGTGGATCTCGTAGAGCATGCAGCCTTTCTCCGACTTGAAAGGCCCGTGGTGGACGCCGGGCGGGCGGCACGCGTAGGTGGGCGCCGGAAAGGACTCGCCGCCCTTGCCCTGCGCATCGTTGCCGACCGTGAGATCGCCGGAGATGAGATAGACCTCCTCCCAGTGGTCATGCACGAAGGGCGAGGTGGTGTAGACGCCGGGGTCGAACTTCAGGAGCCGGGTGCGGCCGCCCATCTTGCGCGTCTCGTCGAGGTCGCTGGCGAGGATCTTCTGCTTGATGCCGGCCGGATAGCCGGGCGGGGTCGCCCAGCCGGAATTCATGTCCACCTTGTGGAATTCGAGATGCGGCTTGTTCATCGGCATGGCTCTCTCCTCATGGCTCCTGTCCCGGATGCAGTGCAGCGGCGCGCCGCTTGGCGCGCTGGTGCACCGCTGATCCGGGACCCATCCTCATAGCGTGGGTCCCGGGTCTGCGCCCGGGACACGATTTGTCATCCTTGCTCTACTCATCCCAGAATGGGAAGCGTGCGGGCCGTGTAGGCGTGCGCGAGCCTGCGCCGTTTCACCGGGTCTTCCAGCTCGAACTCGAATCGCACCGTCGCCCGCACGCCGCCCTTGGCGGCGAGCGTGCCGCAGAACATCAGCGTGTCTTCGGCGAGCCGCCCGCCCTTGGTGTAGCGCCCGATGAGATCGCGCGGATCGAGCATCGCGGCGACCGATCCTTCCTGATAGAGGACGCGCGCGCCGCCTTCGGTCACGTGGGCGCGCAGGATCAGCTTGTCCCAGTGCGGCGCGACCTCGTCGAAGGCCCAGAAGGCCGACGACATCGGCTTGTCGCACATCTGCTTCGACACCGTGACGCCGTAGGTCTCGACCGCGCGGTCGGTATGGTCGGAGCCGGTACCGACCCACAGGCGGCCACCGTGCTGCAGCAGCACGAACTCGACCTCGCCGCCCGAGGTCTCGCCCACTACCTCGATCTCGGCGTCGGTGGTGAGGCGGGCGGCGGATACCCGGTAGAAGATCGGCGTCGTCGCGGGCCGCTTCACGCCGATCTGCTCGAGCTCGCGGATGTGCTTCTCGACGGCGGCCGAATCGCGGCCAGTCCAGCCGGCGACTACGGCGTCGTCGATCGCGACATCCTGGCGCGTCGCATGGCGGTCATCCGTGAGGGTCAGGCTGAGGATACGGCGCGGCACGTGGGTTCCCGGCAAATGATGACGAATTTAGCGAGCGGCTTAATGCCACCGGCGGGCTCCGGCCGCTAGAGCATGTCCGTCCACTTCGCCGGAACATGCGCTAAGCGTCATGTGACCAAATCCGAAACGGCTTGAAATTTCAACATGGCCCCGTATTCAGGTGAGGATCGAGTTCGGCCGCCGCGGGCGGCCATCCGCCAGGGCACGTTCTGCCAGGCCCATCGGGAAGGCCGCCACACCCATGCGCACGCTGCACCAGATCGCGGCCCGGCTCGAGGCTGCCGAACCGAGCCGGGCGCTGATCGACCGCTGCCTGGAACGCATCCGCGATCCGGCGGGCGAAGGCGCACGCACCTTCCTCAAGGTCTATGGCGAGGCGGCGCGCGCGGCCGCCGACGCCTATGACCTGATGCGGCGGAGCGGCGGCACGCCCTCGCTGTTCGCGGGAATCCCGGTCTCCATCAAGGACCTGTTCGACGTTGCCGGGGACGTGACGACGTCCGGCTCGGTGGCGCTGCGCCAGGCGCCGACGGCCGCGCGCGACGCCGTGCCGGTCGCCCGCCTGCGCGGCGCGGGCTTCATTCCGATCGGCCGTACCAACATGACCGAGTTCGCGTTCTCGGGGCTCGGCATCAACCCGCACTACGACACGCCGCGCAATCCGTACGACCGCAAGACCGGCCGCGCCCCGGGCGGCTCGTCGTCGGGCGCGGTGGTCTCGGTCACCGACCGCATGGCCTGCGTCGGCCTCGGCACCGACACGGGCGGCTCGTGCCGGATTCCCGCGGCGCTGTGCGGCACGGTGGGCTACAAGCCGACCGCAAAGCGCATCCCGACCGCCGGCACCATGCCGCTGTCGCAGACGCTCGACTCGATCGGCAGCATGGCGCCGACGGTCGAATGCTGCGCCGTGGTCGATGCGGTGCTCGCCGGCGAGGCGCCGGCCAAGCTCCCCGACTTTCCGCTCGAGGGCTTGCGCCTCGCGGTGCCGCAGACGCTGGTGCTGGACAGCCTCGACCCGGACGTTGCGCGCGCCTTCGCGGCGGCGATCTCGGTGCTGAGCCTGGCCGGCGCGCGCATCACCGAAATTCCGCTGCGCGAGCTCGACGAGCTCGCGCAGGTGAACGCCAAGGGCGGCTTTGCGGCGGCCGAGGGCTACGCGGTGCATCGCCCGCTGATCAAGGTGAAGGGCGCCGAGTACGACCCCTTCGTGCTGGCGCGGCTCGAGCGCGGCAAGGAGCAGGACGCGGCCGACTACATCGAGCTCCTGTGGGCGCGCGAGGAGATGATCCGCCGGCTCGATGCGATCACGGCGCCCTACGACGCGCTGATGATGCCGACCACCCCGATCACCGCGCCGGCGCTGCGCGATCTCGCGACCCCCGAGGCGGCGCGCGCCGCCAACTATCTGCTGCTGCGCAACACCGGCATGGCCAACTTCTTCGACCGCTGCGCGATCTCGATTCCGTGCCACCGTGCCGGCGACGCGCCGGTCGGGCTGATGCTCCTGGGGCCGACCGGCGGCGACCGGCGGCTGCTCGCGATCGCGGCGGCGGTGGAGAAGAAGGTGGCGCCGGAACTGGATGGGGTGGCGGTTTAGGTTCGATCCCGTCATGACCGGGCATCGCCGTTCGAAGAACGGCGTCGCGGCGCCTGCGGCGCCGTGCCAGTTGCGGCGTTCCGCGGTTGCAATAAGCTGAACTCTTCCTCGGCGGCCGATGCCCGGTAACGCACTACGCCGTGCGGGTGCGCATCGCAATTTCTACCTCGGGGCCATAGTCACCATGAGCCAGATCGCCCGACGTGATGTGCTGCGCGGCCTGGCCTCGGCGGGCTTGCTCGCGGGCGCGAGCGCCGCGCCGGCGCGAGCGGCCGAGCCGGTCACGATCCGGCTCGGCTACGGGCCGGCAGCCGAGGAGCAGGTGTGGCTGCTGATCGCCAGGCCCGAGCTCGGCCGCCACCAGGGCAAGCTGTACCGGCTCG
This sequence comes from uncultured Pseudomonadota bacterium, assembly GCA_963703755.1. GTDB lineage: Bacteria > Pseudomonadota > Alphaproteobacteria > Rhizobiales > Xanthobacteraceae > JAVDCA01. Next base: position 15,030 of record CAVPGG010000306.1, on the reverse strand, counting down.
ACGCCACCCGGTTCACCGGCTCGGACAAGCGCGCGCAGGCGTTCGAGGCGGGCGCGATCGACCTGTCGGAAGGCTCGGCGAGCGGCGTGATCTTCGCGGCTGCCGAGGGCGTGCAGCAGAAGATCATCGCGTCGATCACGCGCGAAAGCTCGCGGGCGTTCTCGACCTCGTTCTACGTGCCGGCCGAGTCGCCGATCAAGGCCGTGCGCGACATGAAGGGCAAGACGGTCGGCATCAACGGCTTCTCGACCGCCGGCCATCTCTGGCTCAAGGCGGCGCTGGAGAAGGACGGGCTCTCCGACAAGGACGTGACCATCGCGCCGATCCCGTTCCCGGCGATGCAGGAGGCGCTACGCTCCGGCAAGATCGATGTCGGCGAGTTCCCCCAGCCGTTCGCGGCGCTGCTGGAGAAGCAGGCGAAGGTGCGCAAGATCTTCGACGCGAAATACGGCGTGCCGTTCGACGAGGAGCTGATCGTCATCGCGGGCAAGGACGAATTTTTGAAAGCCAATGCCGGCGCGGTGCGCGCCTTCCTCGAGGACGTGAAGGCGGCGACGAAATTCTATCTCGAGAAGCCGAAAGAGGCGCGCCAGATCCTGATCGACACAAAAATGGTGCGGGTCAGCGCCGACGTCTATCTCACCATGAACGACTACTATCGCGATCCCACGCTGCGGCCCGACATCGAGGCGCTGGTGAAGATGCAGGAATTCCAGATGAAGGCGGGCTTCCAGACCAAGAGCGCCGACGTGCGGGCGCTGGTCGACACGAGCTACCTGCCGCAGTGACGCCTCCGGTGCGGCCCCCCGCGAGACCGTTGCTGGAGGTCGTCAATCTCGACAAGACGTTCACCCAGGACGGCCGCACCGTCGCGGCAATCGATCGCCTCTCGCTGACCATCGACGAGCACGAGTTCGTCTCGATCGTGGGACCATCGGGCTGCGGAAAAAGCACGTTCCTGCACATCGTCGGCGGCTTCGAGCCGGCGAGCGGCGGCGCTATGCGGCTCGCCGGCCGGCCGATCGGCCCGCCCGGCCCCGATCGCGGCATGATGTTCCAGGACCTCTCGCTGTTTCCGTGGCTGACCGCGTTGGAGAACGTCGCCTGGCCGCTGGAGATGAAGGGCCTCCCGAAGGCGGAGCGCCTTGCCCGCGCGCGCGCGTACCTCGACCTCGTGCACCTCGCCCGCTACGGCGACCTCTATCCGGGGCAGCTGAGCGGCGGCATGAAGCAGCGCGTGGCGCTCGCGCGGCTGTTCGCGCTCGATCCCGCCATCATGCTGATGGACGAGCCGTTCGGCGCGCTCAACTCGCAGACGCGCGAGCTCCTGCAGGAGGAGCTGCAGTCGATCTGGCGGGAGAAACGCAAGACCGCGCTGTTCGTCACCCACGACATCGACGAGTCGATCTATCTCGCGACGCGGCTGATCGTGCTCACGGCGCGGCCTGGGCGCATCAAGGCCGACATCCGCATCCCGGAGATCGACCGCAGCGGCGATTTCCGCAAGTCGGCGGCGTTCGTCGACCTGCGTGCCCGGGTCTGGGACCTGCTGCGCGAGGAGGTGCTCAAGGCGCGGGCGCAAGAGGAAGACGCGGAAGACGAGGAAGGCGCGTGAGGATCAAACCCGCCCTGGTGCTGAACTGCACGATTCCGGTCCTGGTCCTGGTGGCCTGGGAGGTGTTCGGCCGCTCGGGCGCACTGCCACGCTATCTGTCGGTGCCGAGCGCGATCACGGCGGCGCTGTGGGAGATCGCGGCCTCGGGCGAGCTGTGGGGTGCGCTCGCCGCCAGCCTGTGGCGCGTGAGCGCCGGGTTCGCCATCGGCACCGCGGCCGGCGTCATGGTCGGGCTCGGCGCCGGGCTCGTGCCGGCGATCCGGCGCTTCTTCGATCCGCTGGTGTCGTTCCTGTTTCCGATCCCGAAGATCGCGTTCCTGCCGGTCGTGCTGCTATGCTGTTCGGGCTCGGCCATGCATCGAAGATCAGCATCATCGCGTTCTCGGTGTTCTTCCCCGTCTTCGTCGCGGCGCGCCATTCGGTCCTGTCGATCAACCGGCTGCTCGTGTGGACGGCGCGCAACATGGGCGCGCCGCCGCGCACCGTGTTCGCCCGCGTCGTCATTCCGGCGGCGGCGCCGGAGCTGTTCGCCGGCACCCGCGTCGGGCTCGCGCATGCCTTCATCGTGCTGTTCGCGGCCGAGTTGACCGGCGCCAAAGTCGGGCTCGCCAACATCATCAGCTACGGCGAGGAATGGGTGCGCTTCGACCTGATGTTCGCCGGCATCTTCTGCTTCGCGGCGCTCGGTTTCGCCGCCGACCGCATCCTCATGGCGGTGCGGCGCCACGTGCTGCGCGGCCAGCTGATCGGCACGCAGGAGCAGGCCGCATGATCGTCTCCGCGGCACGGCTGCTCGCGCGCTGGTACTCGATCCCGCTGCTGCTGGCGATCTGGCAGGCGGCGGCCGGGAGCGGCCTCGTCGTGTCGCGCCTGCTGCCGAGCCCGCTGGAGGTCGGCGCGGTGCTGCTGACGGAGCTCGGCAACGGCCAGCTCGTCTACCACGCGGCCGTGACGGTCGGCCGCGCGCTCGCCGGCTTCGCGCTCGCGGCGGCCATCGGCGTTCCATTCGCCGCCGCGATGGCGCGCTCGGCCGTGTGGCGCAACCTGTTCGAGCCGGTCTTCCTGCTCGGCTATCCGGTGCCGAAGATCGCGCTCTATCCGGTCTTCACCTACGTGTTCGGCCTCGGCGCGGCCCCGAAGATCGCCTTCACGTTCCTCGAGTGCCTCTATCCGGTGGTGGTGACGTGCTTCCTCGGCTTCCGCGCGATCCAGACGCGGCTGATCTGGACGGCGCAGAATTTCGGCGCGGGCCGCGCCTTGATCCTGCGCCGCGTGATCCTGCCCGCCGCCCTGCCCAGCGTGTTCGCCGCCTTCCGCATCGCCCTGCCGGTCGCGATCGTGGTCGTGGTGCTGACCGAGATGATCGGCGATTCGATCGGGCTCGGCTACTACATCACCATCTGGAGCACGCGTTTCTCGTTCGCCCACGTCTACGCGGCCATCGTGACGATCGGCATCTGCGGGTTCGCGCTCGACCAGGGCCTGCTGCTGCTGCGCCGGCGCGTGGTCTACTGGCAACGCGAGGCGGCTTGACCGATCGTGCGCGACCTTCGAAGGTTCGCTGATGACCGAGCCTGCGCCCGACATCAACCTGCACACCGCGCTCACCGATCTCGCGCGCGCGTGCCGCATCCTCGAGATGGAGGGGCACGGCGACATGACGCTCGGCCACCTCTCGCTGCGCGATCCGGCCGGCCGCGGCTTCTGGATGAAGCGCAACCGGATCGGGCTCGGCGAGGTGCTGGGACCGGACGACTTCGTGCTGGTCGACTGGGACGGCAAGCAGATCGCCGGCAGCGGCGGCCGGCATTCGGAATGGCCGATCCATTCGGAGATCCTGCGCGTGCGTCCCGACGTGCGGGTGGTGGCGCACACGCATCCGTTCCATGCCTGCGTGTTCTCGGCCTCGCTCGATCCGCTGCAGCCGTTCACGCTCGACGCCGACTATTTCGCCGCGGTGCCGCGCCACGAGGACCACGTGTCGCTGATCACCACAAAGGAAGAGGGCGCCGCGATGGCCCGCGCGCTCGGGCCGCATTTCGCGGTGTTTCTGGCAAACCACGGCGTCACGTTCTGCGGGACATCCGTGATGCACGCCGCCTGCGTCGGCATCTTTCTCGAAAAAGCCTGCAAGGCACAGCTCGCCGGCAGCGGCGCGGAATTCCGCGCCGGCTTGCCGAACACGGCGACGCGCGCCAGGCGGCATGGGCAGATCATGACGCCGACGCATTGGGAGCACTCGTGGAACTACTTCTGCCGCAAGCTTGCGGCGCGGGCGCAAGGCGCCGACGGCTCGCCAATGCCGCTGTTCGGCTGATCGCATCATGTCGTCCGACCGCAACAAGGAGCGGGGCAAATATATCGGCCAGCCGCTGCGCCGGCGCGAGGACCTCCGCTTCCTGCGCGGCGAGGGCCGCTACGTCGACGACATGCTTCCCGCGGGCACGGCGTGGTGCGCCTTCGTGCGCAGCCCGCACGCGCATGCGCGCATCCGCGCGATCGACACGGCGCGCGCAGCGGCGCTGCCAGGAACGCTTCTGGTGCTGACGGCCGCCGACTGGGACGCGGCCGGACATGGCGAGCTCACCGTGGTGCACCCGATGCCGTTCGGCAACGGCCGCCCGATGAACGACGCGCCGCGCCCCGCCTTCGCGCGCGACACGGTGCATCACGTCGGCGATATCGTGGCGGCAGTGATCGCCGAGACGCGCCTTGCCGCCGAGGACGCGGTCGAGGCCGTCGCGGTCGATTACGCGGCGCTGCCCGCGGTGACGCGCACGCGCGAGGCGGTCGCCGACGCCGCGCCGCTGGTGCATCCGCGCTTCGGCGATAATCTCGTATTCGAGATCGAGCGCGGGCAGCGCGAGCCGACCGAGGCCGCGCTCGCGGGCGCGGCCAGCGTGGTGACGCTCAAGCTCACCAACAGCCGGCTCGCCGCCAATCCGATCGAGCCGCGCGCCTATCTCGCCGACTACGAGGCCGGGACCGACCGCACCACGCTTTACGCGACGAGCCAGCAGCCGCACTACCTGCGCCGCTGGCTCTCGGTCTATTCGCTGCACGTTCCCGAGCACAAGATCCGCGTGGTCTCGCCCGACGTTGGTGGCGGCTTCGGCGTCAAGGGCTTCTTCGCCACCGAGGTCTCGACCGTGGTGTGGGCTTCGCGGCGATTGCGGCGCCCGGTGAAATGGACGGCGACACGCAGCGAAAGCTTCCTCTCCGACGCGCAGGCGCGCGACCACGACACCGAGGCCAGCATGGGGTTTGCGGCCGACGGGCGCATCGTCGCGATGCAGGTGGACACGCTGGCGGCGCTCGGCGGCTACCTGAGCAATTTCGCCCCGAGCATCCCGGGCAACTCCTACCCGCAGACGATCACGGGGCTCTACCACACGCCGCAGCTGCATCTGCGCGTGCGCGGCGTCTACACCAACACGGTGCCGATCGACGCCTATCGCGGCTCCGGCCGACCCGAGGCGACCTGGATCAACGAGCGGCTGATCGAGCGCGGCGCGCGCGAGCTCGGCATCGACGTGGTCGAGATGCGCCGGCGCAACCTGATCGCGCGCGCCGACTTCCCCTATCCGGCGCCGGGCGGCCGCGTCTACGACTCGGGCGATCCGCCCGCGCTGCTGGACGAGCTGGTCGCGCTCGCCGATTACCCTGCGCTGCGCCGCGAGCAGGCCGAGCTGCGCCGGCGCGGCATTCTCCTAGGCATCGGGCTCGCCGCCTTCATCGACAAGGCCGGCACCGGGCCGAGCGCGAACCTCGCCAAGCGTGGTGGCCTGCACGGCGGATGGGAGAGCGCGCTCGTGCGGGTGCACAGCGACGGCAAGGTGACGATTTTCGCCGGCAGCCATTCGCACGGCCAGGGCCACGACACGGCGTTCTGCCAGATCGCCGCCGACCGCCTCGGCCTGCCGATCGACGACATCGCTTTGGTCGAAGGCGACACCGACGCGATCCCGTTCGGCAACGGCACCTGGGGGGCGCGCTCGGCCTCGGTCGCCGGCACCGCGATCTATCGCGCCACCGACAAGGTGATCGCCAAGGCGACGCGCTTTGCCGCCCAGATGCTGGAATGCGCGCCGGGCGACGTTGACTACCGGCACGGCGTGTTTCGTGTGCGCGGCACCGACCGGGCGGTCGGCTTCGTGGCGGTGGCGGATGCCGCCTATCACGGCGCCGCGCTGCCGGCCGACGGCTCGCTCGAGCCGGGCCTCGAGGTCGCCGAATTCTACGATCCGCCCGACACCAACGATCCGCAGGCGATGCACCTCGCGGTGGTGATCGTCGATGCGGAGACCGGCAGCGTGCGCCTGCGCGATTTCTTCGCCGTCGACGACTGCGGCACGGTGATCAATCCGATGATCGTCGAGGGCCAGGTGCATGGCGGGCTGGCGCAGGGCATCGGCCAGGCGCTCTCCGAGCACGTAGTCTACGACAACGACGGCCAACTCTTGAGCGCGAGCTTTCTCGACTACGCGATGCCGCGCGCCGCGGACCTGCCCAGCTTCCACACCGCATTCATCGCGACGCCGGCGCCGAGCAATCCGCTCGGCGTCAAGGGCGGCAGCGAAAGCGGCACGATCGGCGCGCCCGCCGCGATCGGCAACGCCGTGATCGACGCGCTGTGGCATCTCGGCGTGCGCGACATCAGCCTGCCGATCACCTCCGAGACGGTGTGGCGCGCGTTGCGAAGTGCGACTACCATCGCGGCGCGCGAACGCGCGCAAGCCGAAATGGCACGGACGCCGTGAACGACAAGTCGTCGGATATCGCCAAGCGGATCGCCGATGAGCTCGCGTCGTGCGGCGTCAAGCTGGTGGCGAGCCTGCCCGACAACTGGCTGATGAACGTGATCGCGACGGTCGAGCGCGACCCGCGCTTCGTGCACGTGCCGGTCAATCGCGAGGAATCGGCGATCGGCCTGTGCTCGGGGGCCTATATGGGCGCGATGGGCTCCGCGGCGCTGATGGGCGCGTCCGGCTTCATGACGGTGATCTACGCCATCACCAAGATCAACTACTCCTACGAGATCCCGCTGTTTCTCATGCTCACCCTGCGCGGTGCGCTCGGCGATCACCACAAGCACCACGCTTCGAACGGCCTCTACCTGCGGCCGGTGCTCGACGCGATCGACCTGCCCTACCAGGTGATCGACGAGCCCGGCGACATCGGGATGATCTCGCGCGGCTATCGCCACAGCCGCACGTTCTGCCGGCCGTTCGCGGTGCTGTTCACCCGCGACCTGCTGCGCGGCCAAGAGGAATTTGGAGCGCACGGGGGGCCGGCATGAAATATCTCGACGCCTTCAAGGTCCTCGCCAAACATCGGCGCGACGAGATCGTCGTCACCTCGGCGGGCAACTCCGGCCAGGCCTGGTGGGCGGCGACGCGCGACAGCGAGGCGACCTTCTATCTCGACGCCTCGATGAGCCTGTCGACTATGTGGGCGTCCGGCCTCGCGCTGGCGCGGCCGGAGCTCAAGGTCTGGGCCTTCATGGGCGACGGGGCGTTCTGCATGAACCCCGGCATGCTGATGGTCGAGCGTGCGATGAACCTTCCGAACCTGACGCACATCCTCGTGTCCAACCGCGCCTATGGCGCGACCTCGAACGCGGCGCTGCCGCGCAGCGACAACGACTATGCGGCGATCGCGCGCGCGATGGGCCTCGAGCGCGTATTCGCGTTCGGCGAGCTCGACGCGCTCGAGCGCGGATTTCCGGGCGTGGCGGCCGGCAATGTCCGCGGGCACACGTTCGTCGTCCTGGAGGTCGAGCCGTTCTCCGCGACCGAGCAGAAGCTCGAGCAGCCGCCGTTCGATGGGCCGGAGCTGAAATACCGGTTCGGCCGTCATATCGAGGCACGGACGGACTGCGATATCTTCGGCTATCGGGTGTGAGACTGCGACCAGCGGCCCCGAGCGCGGTCATCTTTTCGCCCGAGATTTTCAGCCCATACGTCGGTAGATTACCGGCAGATCAAGCGAATCGACGGGCGGATCGAAGCATGGGGAGCACGGCATTGAGATTTCGCGGAAACACCATTGCGCTCGGGCTCACGCTGGCGCTGCTGGCGAGCGGCGCGGCCGTGGCGGCGCCGGCGAACTGCCGCAACACCGGCAGCTTCGAGGCCTGGCTCGCCAAGTTCAAGCAGGACGCGATCGCCCAGGGCATCTCGCGCGCCGCCATCGAGCAGGCCTCGCCCTATCTGACCTATGACGCCCACATCGTCGGCATCGACCGCGGGCAGAAATTCTTCGCCCAGGATTTCCTGCAGTTCTCCGACAAGATGCTGGCGGGCGGCCGCATCGCCAACGGCATCGCGCACATCAAGAAGCACGCCGCCATTTTCGAGCGCGCCGAGAAGGAGTTCGGCGTGCCGGCGGCAGTGATCACGGCGTTCTGGGGGCTGGAGAGCGATTTCGGCGCCAACCAGGGCAATTACAACTCGATCCGCTCGATCGCGACGCTGGCGTATGACTGCCGGCGCTCCGACATGTTCCGCGGCCACCTGTTCGACGAGCTGCGCCTGATCGAGCGCGGCGACCTGCCGGCATCCGAGATGGTGGGGTCGTGGGCGGGCGAGCTCGGCCAGACGCAGATGATGCCGTCGCGAGTATCTCAAGAACGCCGTCGACTACGACGGCGACGGCAAGCGCAACCTGATCCGCAGCGTGCCGGACGTGATCGGCTCGACCGCGAACTACCTGATGAGCCTCGGGTGGAAGCGCAGCCAGCCATGGCTGCAGGAAGTGCACGTGCCGACCAAGCTGCCGTGGGACCAGGCGGACCTGACGATCCAGCACACGCGCGCCGAATGGGCGAAGTGGGGCGTGACCTATCCGGGCGCCCGCGCGCTGCCGGCCGACGAGATGCCGGCCTCGCTGCTGCTGCCGATGGGCCGCTTCGGGCCGGCGTTTCTCGCCTATGACAATTTCCAGGTCTACCTGAAGTGGAACAACTCGCTGGTCTACTCGACCACCGCCGCCTACTACGCGACGCGGCTCGCCGGCGCGCCCGCGGTGGCGCGCTCGACCGGGCCGGTGCCGAAAGTCACGGCCGAGGAGGTGCGCGAAATCCAGCAGCTCCTGATCCGTGCCGGCTACGACGTCGGCACCGCCGACGGCAAGGTCGGCGTCTCCACCCGCGCCGCCATCAAGCAGATGCAGATGAAGTTCGGCCTGCCGGCGGATTCGTATCCGTCGCCGGAATTGCTGGTGCGATTAAGGGCGGGGCGGTAGGGCTCCTTCACTCGTTGCACACACGGACGTCATGCCCCGCGAAAGCGGGGCATCCAGTACGCCGTGTCGGTGCCGTAAGCGCTCTGTCGCGAATACCCGGGAGTACTGGATCGCCCGCTTTCGCGGGCGATGACGCTGCGATTAATGGAAGAGCAAATAATCCAGCGAATACACGCCGCCGCCCTTCGCCAGGAAATATGCGGCCGCGATCGTCCACATCAGGGTGTACTCGAGGCCCTGCGTGTTCCAGAACCATCCGCCTTTCACCCAGCGCTCGCGGCACGACACGAGCAGGAAGATCACCACCGGGATCGCGGCGATGCGGGTGAACAGGCCGAGCGCGAGCAGCGGTCCCGCGATGAGCTCGGTTGCGGCGATCGCCGGGGCCCACAGCCGGCCCGGGCGATAACCGTCGGCGTCGAGCTGCTGCGCCAACATCGTCAGGTTCGAGTCCTTGAGGCCGGTGCCGCGGAAGAAGCCGAAGGTGATGCGCAGGCCGTGCGGCACCAGCGCGCCTCCGACCACGGCACGCAGCAACGCCTCGAGCACCGCCTCGGGTGCGACAGCCATCGGATGCTGCGTTTTACTTTTTCACCAGCGAGCAGGCCGGATCGGGCGGGCCGAAGGCCTGGTCGCCCGGGATGTGCGTGACGATCTTGTAGTAGTCCCACGGCGCGTGCGACTCCTCCGGCTTCTTGACCTGCACGAGCAAGAGATCGTGCACCATCAGGCCGTCCTCGCGCAGCTTGCCGTGGCGCGAGAAAAAGTCCTCGATCGGATGCGCGCGCATCTCGGCCGCGACCTTGAGCGGCGCGTCGGTGCCGGACGACTTGATGGCGGCGAGATATTGCATGACCGACGAGTAGACGCCGGCCTGCCACATGGTCGGCATCTTGTGCATCTTCTCGTAATAGCGCTTCGACCAGGCGCGGGTCTGCTCGTCCATGTCCCAGTAGAACGACGTCGTGAGATAGAGGCCCTGCGCGGCCTTGAGGCCGAGCGCATGCACGTCGGTGATCAGCACCAGGAGGCCGGCCATCTGCTGGCCGTGCTGGAACACGCCGAACTCGCCGCCGAGCTTGATCGCGTTGACGTTATCCGGCGGGCCGCTCGCGATGCCGATGATCTTCGCCTTGGAGGCCTGCGCCTGCAGGATGAAGGCGGACAGATCCTGCGTCGCGAATGGATGGCGCGCCGCGCCCACGACCTTGCCGCCGTTGGCGACGACCACCTGCGAGGCGTCGCGCTCGAGCGCGTGGCCGAACGCATAGTCGGCGGTGAGGAAGAACCAGCTGTCACCGCCGTGCTTGACCACCTCCTGGGCGGTGCCGACCGCGAGCGCGTGGGTATCGAACACCCACTGCATCGCGTAGGGCGAGCAGAACTTGCCGTGGAAATCGGCGGTGCCGGTCGAGTGGGTGATGAACAGCTTCTGCTTCTCGTGCGCGACGCGCTGCACCGCGAGGCCGACCGCGGAGACAGGCACGTCGACGATCAGGTCGACCTTGTCGCTGTCGTACCATTTGCGCGCGATGCCGGCGCCGATGTCGGGCTTGAGCTGGCTGTCGGCGACGACGAGCTCGATCGGCACGCCCAGCACCTTGCCGCCGAAATCCTCGATCGCCATGCGCGCGGCCGCGACCGAGCCCGGCCCGGTCGCGTCAGACGCCGGCCCCGACATGTCGGTGAGCACGCCGATGCGCACCACGTTGTCGGAGATCTGCGCCTGCGCGGCGTGAAAGGAAAAGACAGATAAGGCCGCCGCAGCGGCGAGGGCTCGTGCGTGCATCAGTTTCCTCCCTGTCTCTATTTGGTTCTTATCGAAGGCGAATGATACCCGTCATGGCCGGGCTTGTCCCGGCCATCCACGTCTTTGCGACACGGAAGGAAGGCGTGGATGCCCGGGACGAGCCCGGGCATGACGAGTTAGAATTGCAACCTGATCTCGCCCAGGTTGACACTGGCGCCGAGCATCGCCGCGACCGTCTTCTTCGCCCGACCGGGCGCTTCGATCTCGACCGTGTAGTCGCCGGAGTTCTCGTCGAGCCGGTCGAACTTGAAGTCGCCGTAGTTGTCGCTCGCGGTCTCGGCGACCGTGGCGCCGCCTTTGAGCAGGCGCACGCGCGCGCCCTCGATGCAGTCGATGACGCCGTCGCGCTCGGCCGCGACCGAGCCGCCGATGAAGCATTTCGCGTAGCGCCAGAGGTTGCGGTAGTAGACGCGTGGCCGCGTGCCGAGCTCGGGCTTCATCGTCTCCAGCCCCTGCTCGCGCGCGATGTGGTCCATCTCGGCATCCTCGAGCTTGAGCGCCTTCATGGCCCCGGTCGGGCACGACTGCTGGCCGCGCGTCTGCTGCCAGCCCTGGTCGATGAGGTGCGCCTCGAACGGCCAGGCCTGCGGCAGGCCGAGCTCCTCGTTCCACCAGATGTGGCCATACGGGCAGGCGTCGACGAGCTGCTTCTGCCCCTTCGCCTTGACGGGATCGATGATGACGATGCCGTCCGCGCGCTTGGCGATCGCGCCGTCCTTCGCCGCCTTGATGCAGGGCGCGTCGTCGCAGTGATTGCACATGGTGGGCACGTAGGCGATGTCGATCATCGGCGCCTGGCCGCGCTCCTTCTGCAGGATGTTGATCCAGCGATGCCCATGCCGCGGCATCGGCGCCGCGTAGCCGGGGAAATCGTTGCCGACATACTCGTCCATGGTCGCGAGCGTGCACAGGTTGCAGTTGGTGCACTCGGCTACGTCGATGATGAGATTCCACTTTTGCATCACGCTCTCCTCACCCACTCCCGTCATCGTCCGCGAAGGCGGACGATCCAGTAATCACGAACGCCCGTGGTTACTGGATGCCCCGCTTTTCGCGGGGCATGACGGCCGAGAGTTTGTTTTTGGAAATCATTTCGCCGGCACCAGGCTCGCCGCCTTCAGCGTCTCCTTCACGGATCGATCCTTTTCCATCGCGGCGAAGGTCGCCGACATGTGCTCGATGCGGCGGTCCCATGGCTCGATCTGCACGAGCGAGTTGGCGCCGGCGAGCGAGTGGGTCGATTTCGTCTGCGTGCGCTCCGGCGTGAGCAGGTTGAGGCAGCCGCCGCGGTCGACCGACTTGCCGGGCTCGCCCATCGGGTCGTAGACGGCGGAGGAACTCGTAGCCGTGGCAGACGCCGCGCGGCAGGCGCTGGGTCGGCAGCGCCGCGCAGATCACGGCGCCGCGGTCGTTGTAGACCTTGACGAGGTCGTGCTTCTTGATGCCGCGCTCCGCCGCATCCGCGGCGTTCATGCGGATGATCCAGTAGTAATAGCCCTCGACGTTCACCCGGTGGTCGGGGATGTTGTTGAGGAACGAGCTCTTGCCGTCACCCTGGGTGTGGAAGCTGTATTTCGAGTGCGGCGTGAGCATCTGCAGCGGATAGCGCTCGATAGAGCTCGCCCGAATGCGGGCCTTCCCATGAGGGCTCGTACTTGACGATCGGCGGGCGCTCGGGATCGTGGAAGCGCTTGAGGCTCGAGCACTCGAACTCGAGCTTGCCGGACTGGGTCTGCAGCCCGCGCAGATATTCGCCGTTGTAGTCCGACGGCAGCGGCTGCGCTTCCGGCACGTCTTTCTTTCGTTCTCCCAGAACCAGCGGAACGACACCGGCGCGCGCAGCTTCTCCTTTTCGGCCGGCACCACGTAGTATCCGCGCTTGATGAACTTCTTCCACGACATCTTCTTCGGCAGGTCGGAGGCATCGAACAGCGCGCTTGACCCAGTCGATCTCGTTCATGCCCTCGGAGAAGTAGTTGGCGAGGCCGAGGCGCTTGCTGATCTCGTTGAAGATCCAGTAGTCCGACTTCGACTCGCCGAGCGGCGCAATCGCGGGCGCCTGGAAGACGATGACGCGGTGATTGAGCTGCTGCTGGCCGTGATGGCCGTAGCCGCCGAGGCCCGCCCACTCGGAGATGTCGACGCGCTCGAAATTGGTACAGGCCGGCAGGATCACGTCGGCGAATTTTGCCTCGCCCTCGAACCAGATCGACTGGTTGACCACGAACTCGAGCGCGTCGGACTGGTACATCCGCACGTGCCGGCTCGTGTTGTTCATGGTCGAGAGGATCGAGCCGCCGTACTTGTAGAACATCTTCACCGGCGAATGGCCGGGCGCCGGATAGCCGAATTTTGCGAACTGGTGCTCGATCGACTTGCCGACCCAGGGATAGCCCTCGGCCTTTCCGTCGACGATCGCCTCCGGCATCCAGATGCGCGGGATGCGCTGGAAGTTCGAGTTCATGGTCGGCAGCTGCGGCATGCGCTGGTAGAGCTCGACCGGCATCGAGGTGTTTTCCAGATCGCCCGACATGCCGCCGTCGGCGTAGCCGGGGAAATAGAAATTGAAGTCGAGCGGACAGCCCCATTGCAGATTGCCCATGTTGATGCCGGGCTTGCCGAGCCCCTGCATCGCCGTGAGGCAAACCATCACGCGCGCCCATTGGATGCCGGTCTGATTGCGGCAGGCGCCGCCGTGGCCGTTGCCCCAGCCGCCGGGCGCAAGATAGACGCGCTTCTTGCCCCACTCGCGGGCGAGCGCGCGCACGTCTTTGGCGGGAACGCCGGTCTCCTTCTCCTGCCACTCGGGCGTCTTGGCGATGCCGTCCTCGTCGCCGACCAGGTAGGCCCTCCACTTGTCGAAGCCGACCGTGTGGGTCTTCACGTACTCCTTGTCGTACAGCCCTTCCTTGATCCACACGTACGCGATCGCCATCGCCATCGCGACCGAGGTGGTGGGCTTCGGCGCAAACCACTTGCCGGGCAGGAACTGGGCCGACGCGTTGTAGTACGGGTCGACGTGCACAACCTTGATGCCAAGCTTGGGATTCTTGAGCCACTGGCGGCGCACCGTGCCTTCCTGCGCGCCATAGGAGCCGCTGGTGGTCTCGGGATCGGCCGCCCAGAACACGATCATGTCGCAGTTCTGCAGGCAGTCCTCGACGGTGCCGTAGGTCTCCGACTGGCCGACGCGCAGCGTGTGGCCCCAGTGATGCACCGCGCCCCAGTACCAGCCCTCCCACGAATCCGGATTGTGGTGCACGCGCGTCATGCCGACCGCGTTGGAGAAACGGAAGAGCGCCGAGAGGTAGTAGCCGATGTTGCCCCAGGTATGATGTGAGCCTGCGAGGTCGCGATCGCGCCCGGGCCGTGCTCGGGCTTGCAGCGCTTGATTTCAGCGGCGACGAGGTCGAGCGCCTCATCGACGAGATGCGCACGTAGCCGGACTTGCCACGGTTGCCCGGATTGCGCGCGCCGTTCGGGTCGAAGTCGACGCGCTTCATCGGATGCAGCAGGCGATCGGGCGAATAGACGATCGACTTGGCATTCTGCCCGTGCGGCGCGAGCGTGGTACGGCGCGGCGGCGTGAGCTCACGCCGCGCGCGCGGATCGTCCATGGCTGCCGATCGGTCGTCGTCGAAATCGATCGGCGTCATGCGCACGATCCTGCCGTCGCGCACGAAGACGAAGACCGGGCCGCCATTGGTCATGTTACAGTAGCGCGTGACCCGTCTGGCATGGGCGTGCCGAACTTCCAGGCCGACGGTTTGGCTCAGCATGATGGTTTGCGCCCACCAGTTGGCGAGATCGTCGGGGCCGTCGACCGTGAGGTTGAATTCCTTGATGGCGTTGATCTGCTCGAGCCAGTTGATCGGCGGCATCAGCAGCGCGGCGCCGATCGAGGCGTTCTTGAACGCGAGCGTCACGTCCGGCTTGGCGTGCTGGCCCGCGCCCGACGTGATGCAGCCGCTGAACACCTCGTACCAGCGCGCGGTCTCCTCGTCGCGCGCCTTGATCTGCGCAACGAGGTTGCGCTCCTTCAGGCGCGCGCGAAACGCCGGATGGCGCCGCGTCGCGAGCTTGAGCGCCTGGGCGAGGCCCCACAGGATGGCGGAGAATTTCGCGGTGGCGATCGACATGGGACCTTCCTCCTGGCAGCCGCGCCGCGAGCTATTTTCGTGCCGCAACTCGCGGAGGTGTGCCGCAGTCTGACGGTTCGTTCGTGGCTCGAATTGTATCCGATTGTGACAACGCTGTCAGCGCGCGCTGGAGGCGCGATCGCGGCGCCACGGTCGGCCTTGCGCCTAGGCGTTGCGCAGGCGGGCAGCAATACGCAACGGAACCAGTAGAGGACACACCA
>CAVPGG010000305.1:0-10798 GCA_963703755.1 uncultured Pseudomonadota bacterium | reverse complement strand
CACCCCACCGAAGACCGCTTCCACACCATCGCGCAGGAGTTCGGCCTAACCACGCTGGAGCTGCTCCAGGTCTTCTGGGCCAATCGAATCGATTACGACGCGGGCAAGCTCGATTCTAAAGCCTACTGGACCCATGTCACCAAAGCCGCCGGAGCTGCGTTCGACGAAGCCAGGCTCCCCGCGCTCATCCAACACGAAGTCCAGCTCTGGAATAATTTCGATCCGCGAATCCTGGCCTGGGCCGCTCAACTTCAGCGGCATGGAATCCGAACCGCGGTGCTCTCCAACCTCCCTCGATCTTTGGGAGAAGCCTTGCGAGCCACACCCGGATTCTTCGATCCCTTCGACCACCTGACCCTTTCCTACGAGCTGGGAATCGTCAAGCCCGACGCAGCGATCTATCATCACGCCGTAAGCGGAGTGGGCGTTCCGGCCGAAGAAGCCCTCTTCCTCGATGACCGCCCCGAGAACATCGAAGGCGCCCGCGCCGCCGGCCTGCTGGCCGAACAATATTCCACCTGGGAAGACTTCCTGGACCATGGTCTCAAGCGTTACGACCTTCCGCAACCGCCCGGCCGCTCATAGCGTCCCAGTAATTGCCCGGTCCACTATTGCTACAATCGCCGGTAGGAGCACCGGCCCTTAAGATGAAACATCCCCTTAGCCTTCCGGAAACCTTCGGCGCTCTCGATGCTCACAAGAAGTATGGAGATCGCACCGCCGCGCAGCGCACCGTAAACGGAACCACGGCCGGCGAGCGCGGGCCGCCTCTCAGAAAAGCCAATTCAACAAATGCTTGAAGAAGACGACAATCACGAACACGACGACGAGGGCCATGATGTTGCTTCCGACGACGATTGTCGTGAGCGCATTTGTGGGCTCAAACAACCTTCTGATGTTCATATGCCGATTTCCTCTGTCGCACGCAGAGTCCAGGAGAGCTTGGCGTGCAGATACGTGTAGGCGATTGCGGTCAACGCGCATACTGTTGAGGAGCCGACGAACACTTGGTAGTGACCGCACCATTTTCGAAACCCTCCGGCCGCCGTCTTGAGCAAGGGAGTGCTGAACACTCCGCCGGTAGCTGCTAATATAACTGCTGGCAACATCATAAAACAGATGAGGAGGAGCACGCCATCGCCGGAGACGTGCCCTTTCGCTTCAAGGGCTATCCATGATTCTAGAGGCTCGCCGCGCCCATCGCGACCGCAGCCCAGCATAGCTGACCGTCCTTCACGATCGCCATCAGCCGAAGGTTGTCGCGGACACCTGCGTCCAGCGGGAGAAGCTTTAACGGCAGTAATCCGATGAAGGGGAGAAACAACGGCGCCAGGATATTGACCGCGAACCAACCGCTCAAGACAACCTGCATGCGCTTCCCCCCGAACGCCTTCGCAGCCCAAGATTGTACCTGCGATTTAACCGGCATGCAAACGCGAGAGGCGCTGGTGCGCCGGCCACGGCGGCCCGTACGCCAGCGAGTTCCACGTCGAGCGAGCCCAAATGCCTCGCCTTGATGGATGAGGTCGCGCGCACCGGCGCGGGCGTCGTCATCACAAAGAACGGCAAACCGGCGGCCGAGCTGGTGCCGCACCGTCCGGCCAAGCGCAACCTACGCGGCATCCTGCAAAACGAGATCTTTATCACCGGCGACATCATCTCGCCGATCAACGTCGCGTGGGACGCACTCAAGTGATCCTGCTTGATACTCACGCGACGAGCGCTGAGGCGCAAATCCGCCGCTCACGCCGGTTGCGCAGCTCTTTGGCGAACGACCGTGGGCGCTGACGAAGCCGATGCTAAGCGCGCTGATGCGCCCCCGCCGGGCATGTGGCAAGGCGTGCCGCATGATGTTAGCCTCGACCCATTGCCGGATCGCGCGCATTCGCACCACGCCATGAGGAACCCCATGCTCGATCGTCGTCATATCGTCGGAGACGGGCTCGCCGCCCTCGCGTCCCTGTCCGTCGCGCCGCGCGCGCTCGCGCAGGCGAAGGCGCCGGTGAAGATCCGCTACAACGAGGTGGTCCGCTCGACCCTCTACACGCCGGCCTACGTGGCGATGACGAAGGGCTACTTCGCCAAAGCGGGCCTCGAGCCCGCGATGAGCACCGCCAACGGCGGCGACAAATCGATGGCGGCGCTCCTCTCCGGCGCGGCCGACATCGCGCTGATCGGTCCGGAAACCGCGATCTACGTGCAGACCAGCGACTCGCCGACCAAGGCGCGCATCTTCTGCGGGCTGACCGCGACCGACGGCTTCATGCTAGTCGGGCGCGACAAGGTGGACAAGTTCGACTGGAAGGCGCTCAAGGGCAAAGAGGTGCTCGGCTTCCGTCCCGGCTCGACGCCGCTCCTCTTCCTCGAAGCCGCATTGCGCAAGAACGGCATCGACCCGCAGACCGACGTGAAGCTCATCAACAATATCGGCGTGCCGGCGCGCGTCGGCGCCTGGCTCGCCGGACAGGGCCAATACGCCATCTTCATCGAGCCCGATGCCTCGCAGCTCGAGCTCGACGGCAAGGCACATTTCCTCGCCTCGATCGGCGAGACGGTCGGGTTTGCCGACTACACGGCGTTCATGGCGACCGAGAAATACATCCACGACAACCCGGCGGTCATCCAGGGCTGGACCGACGCGATCTACGCCGGAATGAAATGGACCGCATCGGCGCCGGCCGCCGAGATCGCCGCGGTGCTGCAGGGGTACTTCCCGGGCGTGAAGGAGCAGGCGCTGCTCGGCGCGGCGCAGCGCTATCAGCGGCTCAAGATCTGGAAGACGTCGCCGCTGATCGAGCCGGCCGCGATCGCCAAGTTCGAGGACATCCTGGTGCAGGGCCACGTGCTCGATCCGGCCAAGCGGGTGAAATTCGCAGACCTCGTCATCACCGACTTCGCCGCCAAGGCGAAGTGATCCGTGCCTGAAGAACCCACAGGCACCGCAGGCCCTCTCCCCCGCTTGCGGGGGAGAGTGGGAGAGCGGGAAGCCACACGCGCTGAGCAAGCGGCGCCCCCTCCCCGCCCCCCGATCAAGTCGGGGGCAGGCTCTCGCCCGCAAGAGCGGGAGACAGGGACGCAAACGCCGAGCCACGCCCCGCCCAAGGTCGAGCTGCGCGATGTCGGCCTGCGCTATTTCGGCCGCGACGGCGAGACCGAGGCGCTCAAGGGCATCTCGCTCGCGATCCCGGCCGGCGCGTTCGTCGCCATCATCGGCCAGAGCGGCTGCGGCAAGAGCACGCTCTTGTCGCTCATCTCCGGCATCCTGCAGCCGACCGGCGGCGCCGTGCTGATCGACGGCCATCCGGTCGCCGGGCCGAGCCGCAAGGTCGGCTACATGCTGCAGCAGGACTACCTGTTCGACTGGCGCACGATCCTGGAGAACGCGGTGCTCGGCGCCGAAATCCAGGGCCTCGACATCGGCAAGGCGCGCGCCCGCGCGACGGCGCTTCTCACCCGCTACGGGCTCGGCCAGTTCCTCAATCGCCGGCCGCGCGAGCTGTCGGGCGGCATGCGCCAGCGCGTGGCGCTGGCGCGCACGCTCGTCACCGAGCCCGACATCGTGCTGCTCGACGAGCCGTTCTCGGCGCTCGACTCGCAGACGCGGCTCGCGCTCGCCGACGAGGTGGTCGAGATCCTGCGGCGCGAGCGCAAGACCGCGATCCTGGTGACGCACGACATCGGCGAGGCGATCAGCATGGCGGAACGCGTGGTCATGCTCTCGCGCCGCCCCGGGCAGGTGAAGTCCGATCGCGCGATCCGCTTCGCCACCGCCGACGGCGCGCGGCCGGCGCCGTTCGCGGCGCGCAACGCGCCCGAGTTCAACGGTTACTTCAACACGCTCTGGCAGGAGCTCGAGGTCCATGTCGAGGGTTGAGATGTCGAAGGCTGACATGCTTCCCGGCGCGAGCCCGCGAATATCGCGCGTGGCTGCGCCGCGAGCAGCGCGGGCGGCTGGCGGTGCGCGGAGCGCAGCTCGCGCTGCTGCTGCTCTTTCTCGTGCTGTGGGAGGCGTTGCCGCGCGCGCACATCATCAACCCGCTGTTCACCAGCTATCCCTCGGCGCTGTGGCCGACCTTCCTGTCGCTCCTCCACTCGACGCCGCAGCTCCCCGGCATCCTCTGGCATGCCGGATCGACCGTGCTGGCGACCATCATCGGCTTTACGGCCGCGATGGCGCTCGGCACCGCGATCGCGGCGGCGCTGTGGTGGTGGCCCGGCCTCTACCGGGTGCTCGATCCCTATCTCGTGGTCGCCAACGCGATGCCGAAGACCGCCTTCGTTCCGATTTTCTACATCTGGCTCGGCGCCACGCTCTCGATCTACGGCATGTCGCTCGCGATCTCGCTGTTCGTCACCGTGCTCATGATCTACAACGGCTTCCAGGGCACCGACCCGAACAAGATCAAGCTGGCGCAGACCTTCGGCGCGAGCAAGACGCAGATCCTCGCCAAGGTGGTGCTGCCCGGCAGCGTGCCGACGCTGATCGCGGCGCTCAAGGTGAATGTCGGGCTGTCGCTGGTCGGCGTCGTGGTCGGCGAATTCCAGTCCGCCAATCTCGGCCTCGGCTACCTGATCCAGTATGGCAGCCAGATCTTCCAGCTCAACATCGTGATGACGGCGATCACCATTTTGGCGATCGTCTCCTCCGCGATGTATCTCGCGATCTCGTTGCTCGAGACCGTCGTGATGCGCCGGCGGTAACGCGAGTTCTCCAGCAGGAACGCCGCGAACTCAGCCCCGTTGGTCAGCCTCATCGGTCAGCCCTCACGCGGTCTTGCGCTGCTCGACCGGCACGATGCGCGCGAGCGCCTCGTCGGTGCTCATCACGTCGCCGAAGAACATCGCGAAGCTGTTGAGCGTGCCGGCCTGCTCCTCGTCGGTCCAGGTCGCGTTGGCGTCGGACAGCATGACCACCCGGTAGTCGCGCAGCATGGCGTCGCGCGCGCTCGACTCGCAGCACACGTTGGTCGCGGTGCCGGTGATCAATACGCTCTCGACACCGCGCGCCTTGAGCTGCGCGTCGAGATCGGACGAGCCCGGCATGAAGGCGCTGTAGGTGACCTTGCGCGCCCGCAGGTCGCTCGCGCGCGGCTCGAGCGTGCCGAACAGGTCGAAGCCCGGCGCGGTCGCAGCCAAGCCGGCGAGCCGCGTCTCGACCCGCGCGGGCGTGAGCATGTACTGGTGATGGTTGCCCCACCGGCTGAGCGCCTCCTCGGAGTCGGTCTGCACCCACACGACCAGCCCGCCGGCGGCGCGCATCGCGGCCGCCAGGCGGTTGATGTTCGGCACGATCGTGCGCGCGAGCGGCACCTCGGCCGGGAAGCCCTCGGCGCAGAAATAGTTCTGCATGTCGACCACCACCAGCGCGCTGCGCCCGGCCGCGATCGTCTCATGGGCGAACAGCTTGCCCTGGCGGCGCAGCACGCGCTCCTTGACCCAATCGGGCATGGCGTAGCGATGCATGGGAGCCTCCGCGCTGCGAAACCGTGACGATCCGGCAGGCTAGGTTGGCGGCGGCCATGTCGTCAATGCGGGCGAGACTTTGCGCGCCGTCAAATCTACAATCGCGCGGGAATCGTGAAACCGCGGTGACTACGACGGGAGGACCCCATGCACGTGCGCGAACCGCTGATAAAACCGGTCAAGGTCGAGAGCCTGCGTCCGACCCAGATGACGGTCGGCATGCGCGAGGTCGCCGAGAAGCGCGAGCGGTGGCGCAAGCACAAGGGCAAGAAGAAGGCGGCGTTCCTCGGCAGTCACCTGATCCCGGTGATCCTCGGGCCGAAGGAGCGTCCCTACGTCATCGACCACCATCACCTCGCCCGTGCGCTGCTCGACGAGGGCCAGCACGAGGTGGCGGTCACCGTGGTCGCCGACCTGCAGAAGCTCGACCGCGACTCCTTCTGGGTCGTGCTCGACAACCGCGGCTGGTGCCACCCCTACGACGAGCATGGCGTCCGGCGCGGCTTCGACGACATCCCGACCGAGATCGCGCATCTGCGCGACGATCCGTTCCGCAGCCTCGCGGGCGAGCTGCGCCGCGTCGGCGGCTATTCCAAGGAGACGGTGCCGTTCAGCGAATTCATCTGGGCCGACTTCCTGCGGCGCCGCATCAAGCGCAAGGCGGTCGACCACGACTTCGCGGCGGCGCTCGAGAAGGCGATGCGGCTCGCCAAGAACCCGGAGGCGAACTATCTGCCCGGCTGGTGCGGACCGGTGCCGGACGAGCATTCCTCCGCTTAACAGGACCGTCACCTAACTGTCATAAAAACTTGTTCTTTAGCGTGGAGCGGACCGGCGCACCTCCGGGTCCGGAGAAAATATTGGCGTATTTCCAGGACCTTGTTCCGGCGCTCCCGCCAGACCGACCAGAGCGGCTCACCCCATGCAAATCAAGATCACGGACGACTCGGGGACGACCGCGAAGGTCGTGCTCAACGGCAAGCTCGACATTGCCGGCGCCGAGGCGATCGCGCTGCCGCTCGCGACGCTCTCGGTCGGCAAGCGCGGCGTGCTGATCGACATGACCGGCGTGAGCTTCATCGCCTCGATCGGCATCCGCCACCTCGTCTCGGCCAGCAAGGCGCTGATGCGCCGCGGCGGCCGCCTCGTGCTGCTCAACCCCAATCCGATGGTGACCGACGTGCTCGCGACCTCGGGCGTGATCGAGCTGATGACGGTCGCGCGCAGCGAGGCCGAAGCGGCCGCAGCCCTCCAGCCGCAGGCCTGACCATGCTGGCCGAAGCCGCGGTGGCCGAGACCAGAGCCTGCATCGCCACGCCCGACCACACGTCCGACATCGACACGTGGATCGAGAGCGTCGGCGCCAAATGGCGGCTGCCCGAGGACGTGGTGTTTCGCGCCCGCGTCTGCGTCGCCGAGATCGCCGCCAACCTGATGGAGCACGGGCGGGCGCGCCCCGACGGCGACGAGATCAGCGTCACGCTGCGGCCCGCCGCCCCCGACATCGAGGTCGAGATCTCTGACAACGGCTGCGAGTTCGATCCGACCACGCCGGCCGCGGTCACGCTCGCCACGGACACCTTCGGCGGCCGCGGCCTGCGCCTGCTGCACGCCTATGCGAGCGCCATGAGCTATCGCCGCGAGGGCGGACGCAACGTGCTCGCGTTGCGCGTCGGCCCGAAAGCCCGCGACGCCGCGCAGCGCGGCCCCTAGGCCCGCATGTTCGCGACGATCGCGCCCGTCCTCGCCGGCCTCGGCCTGTTCTTCTGCGGCGTCCATTTCATCGCCGTGCGGCGCGGGCCGCGTGTTAACGCTTCGGTAACCGTAGGCGCCCCGCGTTCAAGGGCCGGACGCGTGCGTCCGCGCATTCCCGACTGATTTACCCTTGGTTAGCCGCAACCGCGAACAAGCGGTGCGGTTTGTGACCTACAAATGCGACTTATGCATTTGTCAGGAATTTCCACCTACCGTGCCCGAAAATTCGGCAGCGATCTGGCATTCGGGAGAATGCAGTGGACGGACTCGCTTTGAAAATTCTCTTTTGCGGCACCGTGCACGAGTGCGTTGCCGTGCGCGCCGTTGCGGCCACCGCATCGGCCGGCATCGAGCTTGTCACGTCGAACGCGCCGCACGCGCCGAGCGAGGTCATCTGGCCGCCGGGCGGGCGCGAGCCGCCGGTCGAGGCCGTAATCGCCACGCAGGCCTGGCTTTCGTCGAGCGGCCCGGCCGTGGTCGCGGACATCCTCGCCGCCGATGATGGGCTCTGCCTGGTCATCGAAGCGGCGCGGCTCGACAGCATGACGGACTACATCGTGTCGGACCGCGTCATGGCGGTGCCGGAAGATCATGCGCGCGCCCTGCAGCTGGCGACGGCGCTCGCGCAGCGCTGCCGCACCGAGCGCGCGCATGGGAAGATGCGCTGGGAGCTCGAAGCGGCCCGCCGCGCCGCGCAGCTGGTGTCGACCGAATACCAGCGCCAGCGCCGCGATCGCGACCAGCTGTTCGAGACCGCGCTCAACAACATGTCGCAGGGCCTGTGCATGTTCGATGCGGACGCGAACCTCGTCGTCTGCAACGAGCGCTATCTCGAGATGTACGGGCTGCGCCGCGACGTCGTGGTGCCGGGCGCGAACCTGCGTGGCATCCTGCTGCATCGCAAGGAATGCGGAAATTTCGGCGGCGATCCGGACATCTACATCAAGGATCTGCTCGCCGCGATCGCCACGGGCGACGGCAACACGCAGCTCGTCCAGTCGGGCGACGGGCGGACCATCTCGATCGTCAACCGCGCCATGGCGAGCGGCGGCTGGGTCGCGACGCACGAGGACATCACGGAGCGCACCCGGGCGGAAGAGAAGATCCGCCATATGGCGCGGCACGACAGCCTGTCGGGCCTGCCGAACCGCGCGGCCTTCCGCGACGAGATGGAGCAGGCGATCAAGCGGGTGCGGCGCGGCCAGATGATCGCCGTGATGTGCCTCGACCTCGACCACTTCAAGAACGTCAACGACACGCTCGGCCACGTGGTCGGCGACAGCCTGCTGTGCGCGGTTGCCGCCCGGCTCAAGGACCTGGTGCGCGAGACCGACACGATCGCGCGACTTGGGGGTGACGAGTTCGCGGTCCTGCAGACCGGGGTCGACAAGCCGGAAGCCGCCGGCTCGTTCGCCCAGCGCATCATCACGGCGATCAACCAGCCCTACGACCTCGACGGACACCAGGTCGTGGTCTCGACCAGTATCGGCATCGCCATCGCACCCGGCGACGGCAACACGACCGAGCAGCTGCTGCGCAACGCCGACATGGCGCTCTATCGCGCGAAGTCGGACGGCCGCTCGACCTACCGCTATTTCGAGCCCGAGATGGACGAGCAGCTGCAGGCGCGCCGCTCGCTCAAGATCGACTTGCGCAACGCGGTCATCAACGGCGAATTCCAGCTGTACTACCAGCCGCAGGTCGACGCCGTGACCGAGGAGATCACCGGCTGCGAGGCGCTGCTGCGCTGGAACTCGCCGAGCCGCGGCATGCCGGGCCACGTGGCTGAGCAGCCGCGGCCCAGGGACCGGCCACCCGGGTACCCGCGAGGGCTGCAAGTGCCCGCCCGTGATCGTGGGTCAAACGCGTGAACCGGCCGTCATGCCCGGGCAGTTCGCCCCGGTTCATTACGTTTTGCCTGCCCGGTTTCCTGGCCCGGTCAGTGATTGTGGGTCATCCACGGCGAATATCGCCGTGGATGACCCACGATCACGCGGCCGCCAACAAGGGCGCGGGCGCAGGACGGCGCCAGACCTCGGCGACCAGCGCGCGGGTGCCTTCGTGTTCGTTTCGTTATATGCCGGGTAGCCTCGGAAGGATCTGCTGGACGAGAACGAAAGGGAGACCAATCATGCTCGTCCTAACCGAGGCGGCCGCTGAGGTCGTCAAGTCCGTCACCGACACGCCCCAGGCGCCGGACGGTACCGGGCTTCGCATTACGCAGTCCGCGGAGGAACCTGGTGCCGCGAACGGACTCGAGCTCGCGGCGGCCGCGGAACCCGGTCCTCGGCGACCAGGTCGTCGAGACCTGGGGCGCACGCGTTTCCTCGATCCGCTCGCCGCCGCGTACCTCGACGACAAGGTGCTCGACGCAGAGGTCGACGCGCAGGGCAAGGTCCGCTTCCTGCTTGGGCGCCGGCCCCGCCGGTCGACTAACAACCCCTCGCCCCGACGGCACGCGCCCGGCGGCCAGGTAGTGGCGCGGGCAGGGAGACGGCTGGGTTGGAAAGGGGACCGCGAATCCGTTCTGGATGATGCTCTTGGCTTTTCGAACGGGCTTGCGGTTCCCTTTTCGCGTAGATTATCCGTTTTGTCGGATAAAATTGGGACCTATGATGGTCCTGTGTGGTGTAGCGGCATGTGCCTGACTGGTAGCAGGCGATGACGCGTCGCGCCGCTCAGCTCGCGAGCCTGGACCTCAACCTGATCTTGGTGCTCGGGGACTACTGCGAGAGCGCAACGTGACCCGGCGGCGGAGCGCGTCGGCGTCACGCAGCCGGCGGTCAGCGCGGCGCTGTCCAGGCTGCGCAGGCACTTCGGCGACGACCTGCTGGTGCGGGTCAGCCGCGGTTACGTCCTTTCGCCGCTCGCGATGCCAAATTCAGAACGCAGCTTGGTAGCGAGCCACTTCCCAGCCGTGATGGCGTGTAGGCCCATACGATACGTATTCTCAGCAAGCAAACTCAGGGCGCCGACCGGATAGAACCATGGCTCGTAATCCTGGACAAAGTAGAACCGTTTCCCGCGGGATCGTGCGTTATAGACCGGATACGCCGTCGCCCAGGACGTGGCGACGATCACATGCGCGTCATCCATCCCGCCGGCATCCAGCACCCGCAGGGGCCCCGAAAAAGCGTATGCCTTCCGCACGATCGCCGCATATTCCGGGTCGCCGCCGTACACGTTGTAGAAGTAAACGCGGTTGCGATACCCGTGCGGATGCGAGAGATAGCGAATCATGCGGAAGATCGTCGTATGTCCGCCAGAATTGGGCTGTGCTGGAACGGTTATCCAGTTAATGATCGGCGTCTCGTCCCCGCGGAGCGGCAGGGTCTGGACATTGGGAGGCTTAGAGAAATCTGCTGCCAATACATCGGGACGCAGCACCGGAAGCGGCGTCGACTTCGGCGCGAGTTTGTCTGCAGCAACCGCCTGCAGCCGGTTTAGCAAGCCGGGGACACCGGCTGTAGACCAGATGCGGCATGTTTGTCGCCAACCGCGCGCGAACTGTTTGTGTAACGTCGGCACCTTTACCTATTCCAACTCTGTCAGGGTGTGTGTGTGGGTGTGCAAGACAGCC
>CAVPGG010000304.1:0-3182 GCA_963703755.1 uncultured Pseudomonadota bacterium | reverse complement strand
ATACAGGCCCCCGCCAGTGGGGGTCATCACCCACAGGTGAGCCGCTGCGCTCTCCGTCTGGTGCGGCTCGAGGTAGCCAGTCTCGCCAGGATTGCAGGGACTCCAAGCCTGGGTTCGCAGCGACGACGCCGACTCGCTGTTCCAGCTCCACTGGCTCTGCGCGATCCAGACATCCCGATGGGATGTTTTCAAACGACTTTTATTGTTTTTTCTAATCTTGAGATTATCTGCGGCAATCGTCCCTTCGGGACGTTTCGTTGGTAGAGAAATTATGCGTTGTCGCAGCGTTCCATCGGAACGCATGGTGGTAAGCAATTCAGGATCGGCTTATGATTGCCAAAATCGATCACAACCGTATCACCCAGGTTTAAGCCTAATAACCCGGCTGCATTGCCTTTGTTGATCGCTATCTCCAGGTGGTCGCTTATCCCAAAAGACAAAGCTTTTCCCCTTCGGGCACTTCATTATAATGCCAGCAAACTGGTCGATAGTTTCGTTACGCTTAAACTACAAAGTAAAACGCCGCCCCTGCTGTACTGTTTAAACAGCTCTTTTGTAATATTCGTGATCACGTTTTGAAACGAATCGATATAAATAACCCCGCCTTTTATCAGATTTTTCTCGATAACGGGCTGTAAATTCATTTTTTTCTCAATTTCGCTTACCGGCACGCCAATCTGATTTGAGGCGCCCGCCCGCGCCAAATGGCATGCCGCGTGTACAAAAATATCCGCGAGCGGGAAATGTAAAAACTTCAGGTCCTGCATAATGTTGATCTCCACCATTTCATCGGGATCATTATCAAACATCAGCGAGAATATGCCATTGTCGGCGCCCAACGAAATAATGGTTTTTATACTTCACGGCCAGGTACTTGGTTGTACTCGCTGTAATACGGTGTCAATGCCGATCAAATGAACGGTTTGATCAGGAAAATAATAAAAACTGTTTTTTAAAATAAAGGCGGCCTGCTGAATATTATAGGCTGCAACGCTGTTGGTTATATCAACAATATTAACGGTCGGCAATAATTTTAAGATACTGCCTTTTAGGGCGGCCTGATAAATATCTTTATCGCCCAAATCAGTAGTTAAAGTTATAATTGCCATTAATTTTTCAAATATTTATCGCTAATCTTGTAGCAGAATTTGTGCTACAAATATTCAATTTTTAATTCATAAAAATCTGCAACTAAAAATCAATTTGTATTGAACGAACTTAAATTGTCAATTGAACAAATCAACCCTGCCGTATTATGGGGGCCGAATAATGATCATTTCGAGATCATCAAAAAACAATACCCAAAGCTTAAAATAGTTGCCCGCGGTAACGAGGTTAAGATACTGGGCGACGAACATGAAATAAATATTTTCCAGGAAAAGTTCGGCATCTGCTCGAGCATGCAATCGGCCCATGGCGCTCCATCACCGGCAGCGCCAGCTCGCGCACCTTGCTCAGCATCTTCTCGTCCGACCACTCCGATTGGCCGACAAAATGCAGCAGCGATTGGTGTTGCGCCGCGACCCGTCCGGGAGCCGTGATCGCCGCCATCGGCTCCACGCTCTTGCGCTCGCCAGGCATCACCAGGCCGACGCAATAGTCCCACAGCGGGCCTGCCCGGTCCGCGTGCCCGAGCACGCTCGCAAGCCCCTCGACATACGACTTAAATCGCAATTCAGTATCGCCTGCCAGCACCAGACCCATGTCCCCCTCCCATTGGAAACGTGAGTCTCTTCCGATATTTGATTTTCCAGCACATCGAGCGCGACCTAGTGACTCAGTAGGGCAGGCCCGACTTGCGTGCGCGACGAAGCAATCGCGATCCGCAAACACATGCGCGAGCGATACGGGATTGCTTCGCTCCGCTCGCAATGACGGATTATCTAAATCACCTGGTTCATCAGCTCCGTCTCGCCACGCCAGAGCCGCGCCAGGTTCTCCTGCATGATGGCCAGCACGTTGTCCTCGTAGCGACGCGTCTCGCCCGCGGTGTGCGGTGTGATCAGGACGTGCTCCACCGCCCATAGCGGTGAGCCGGCCGGCAACGGCTCCTCGACCGTCACGTCGATGCCGGCGCCGGCGATCTGCCGGCGCGCCAGCGCTTCGACCAGCGCCGGCTCATCGACCACCCGGCCGCGCGCGGCGTTGATCAGATAGGCGGAGGGCTTCATGCGGCCGAGCGCATCGGCATCGATCAGCCGCTCGGTCTCCGGCGTGAGCGGGCAGACGAGCGCGACGAAGTCGGCGTGCGGCAGCAGCGCCTTGAGCTCCGCCATGCCGTGCACCGCATCGGCCTGGCCCGTACCCGCCGCCGGATTGCGGCGGATGCCGATCACCCGCATGTCGAATGCCTTTGCAAGCTGGGCAAGCCGCCCGCCGATCTGGCCGAGGCCGACGACGAGCAGCGTCTTGCCGCCAAGCTCGTCCTCGCGCCGCGCGAGGTCGCCGATCATGCCGCGCCAGACGCGCTTGGCCTGGTTGTCGCGCGCCTCCGGCAGCCGGCGAGCGAGCGCGAGGATCAAGGCCATCACGTGCTCGGCGACCGCGCGCGCATTGACGCCCCGCGCGCTCGCAAGCCGCACGCCGCGCTGCGCCAGCGCCTCGCGCGCGAACTGGTCGGTGCCGGCGCCGATCGACTGGATGAAGCGAAGGCGCGGCGCGCGCGCCAAGAGCTCGTTGCGCCAGAGCCCCGAGACCACCAGCACGTCGGCCTCGCCGATGCGCTGCTCCAACGCGGCCGGGTCGCGCACCTCGAAGCTTGCGATCCCGGCGTCAAGGGCGAGGAAGCGCTGGCGCAACTGATATGCGACATGCGCAAAGCAGATCGTCAGCTTGTCCTTGGACGGCAGCATGGGTGTCACCTGGAGGGCCGTTGCGGCGGCAATGCATCGAAGAATCTTCAGGCCCGGCGAGATCACGGCCCATGCGGGTCGGCTGCGGGTGAAGATCGCGACTTTCGGCTGGAAGAGAGATTTGTCGTCGAGCGACCCCGCGTAGATGGTGAAACTGTCCGACTTGCCGCGCTCGCCGCCGAATACAAGGCTGCCGCAGGCGGCGCAGAAATTGCGCGTCGCGTCTCCGCCGTGTGTCGCCTTGGAGACGAACGGCCGGCTCTCGCCGGCGAAATGGACGGCCCTGGCTGCAAATCCAAGAAACGGGATGAAGCCCGAGCCCGACGCCCT
>CAVPGG010000303.1:0-11434 GCA_963703755.1 uncultured Pseudomonadota bacterium | reverse complement strand
ACACCATGATCGACTTGCATAAGTGACCGCCGAACAAAGCACCGCGGCGTCCGCGTCGAGAAGATCGATGAACGTGTCCCGCTCGGGCTCCTGCGCCGCGATGGCAAAAAGCGCCGACGTGTCGACTACCATTACGTGGGGACCCCACGCTCATCGTAACCGATGATCTGATCCGGGGCCCGGTGATCATCTACCGGGAGCGAATTGAAGTAGGCCAACAACTCGGCCAATTTCTTGCGGTCGATCCGTCCCTTGCGCCGGGGCAGCCGCTGAAGCCGCTCATCGACCGCGCGTTCGACCGCGGCGGTGAGAGATTCGCCGGTCTGCCTCGCGAGCTTGCGGATCTTGGCCTCGGTGTCCGGGTTCTTAATGATGATTCCCATGTCGGCCTCGGTATATACGGAGGATTGTGCAATATATATATACCGGGCGTTGGGAAAATCCAAGATCAGGCCGACAGATCAGGCCGATGATTTCTCCCGCTTCACCGCCTGCCAGCCGATGTCGCGCCGGCAGAAACCCTCCGGCCACTTGATCCGGTCGACCGCCGCATAGGCGCGCGCCTGCGCCTGCCCGACCGTGCGGCCGAGCGCCGAGACGTTGAGCACGCGCCCGCCGTTCGCCAGCACGCGCGCGCCGTCGCGCCTGGTGCCGGCATGGAAGACCTCGACGCCCTCGACCTCGGCCGCCGCGTCGAGCCCCTCGATCACCGAGCCGCGCTGATAGCTGCCCGGGTAGCCGTTCGCGGCCATCACGACGGTGAGCGCCGCGTCGTCATGCCAGCGCAGGTCGAAGCTCCTGAGCATCCCGTCGCGCGCCGCGACCAGCGCCGGCACGAGGTCGGACTTCATCCGCAGCATCAGCACCTGGCATTCCGGATCGCCGAAGCGCACGTTGTACTCGATCAGCTTCGGTCCCGCGGCCGTGATCATCAGCCCGGCATAGAGCACGCCCCGGTAGGGCGCGCCCATCGCTTTCATGGCGCGGATGGTCGGCCGCACGATCGCGGCGAGCGCGCGCTCGCACATCGCCGGCGTCATCACCGGCGCCGGCGAATAGGCGCCCATGCCGCCGGTGTTCGGGCCCTGGTCGCCGTCATGCACGCGCTTGTGGTCCTGCGCGGTCGCGAGCGGCAGTGCGTTCTCGCCGTCGCTGAGCACGAAGAAGCTCGCCTCCTCGCCCTGCAGGAATTCCTCGACCACCAGCGCGGAGCCGAGCTGCGCGTCGGCGCAGATCATGTCGATTGCGGCTTCCGCCTCCGCCACCGTCTGCGCCACAACCACGCCCTTGCCGGCCGCGAGCCCGTCCGCCTTGACGACGATCGGCGCGCCGCGCCCACGCAGGTAGGCCTTCGCGGGCGCCGCCGCCGTGAAGCGCTCGTAGGCGGCGGTCGGAATGTTGTTGGCGCGGCACAGGTCCTTGGTGAACCCCTTCGAGCCCTCGAGTTGCGCCGCTGTCTTGGTCGGGCCGAACGTCTTGATCCCGACGGCCTCGAGATCGTCGACCATGCCCGCGACCAGCGGCGCCTCCGGGCCGACCACGACGAAATCGATCTTGTTCATGCGGCAGAACGCGATCACCGCCTGATGGTCCGCGATGTCGAGCGCGACGCATTCGGCCTCGCGCGCGATGCCCGCATTGCCGGGTGCGCAATAGAGCCGGTCAACGAGCGGGCTCGCCGCCATCTTCCAGGCGAGCGCATGCTCGCGCCCGCCCGAGCCGAGAAGGAGGATGTTCATGCGCGCCGGCCGCTGGACCGAGAAAGACGAGGGAGTCGAGGTTTAGCACGGGGCACGGGCTCCGCAAGAGAGCGGCGCCGGAGTGCTGCGCGCGCAATTGACAGACGTCTGCCGAATGCTAGACTGCTCGCCATAACCACACCGTCATCCGAGGAAACCCCCATGCCCGAGCTGAAGAAAGTCACGGCGTCGATGATGAACGCGATCCACGACCTGCCGTTGCTGGTCGCGCGCGACGAGGGCTATTTCCGCGACGAGGGCCTCGACGTGACGGTGCTGACCACGCCCGGCAGCGGCCAGGCCAACTCGGACGACCGGGCGCTCAAGGACAACATCTTCGCGCGCACCATGGAGGCGCTCTACGACCAGGGCCAATGCGACCAGTTCCGCATGTGCGAGTGGGGCATCATGAAACGGGCGGTCGAGACCAATGTCGAGGGCGGCCACCGCACCGCCAAGATCGTCGCGCTCGGCTCCGCCATGTCGACCTTCGCGATCGTCACCGATCCGGGCACCGGCATCTTCGAGCCCGAGCAGCTCAAGAACGTGCCGATCGCGGTGAGCCAGTTCAACGGCTCGCATTTCACCATGCTCAAGATGATGGAAGGCTTCGTCAAGCGCGACGAGATCAAGATCACCAATGCGGGCACGCACAGGCAGCGCCTCGACGCGCTGAAGGAGGGCCGGGTCAAGGCCGCGAGCCTGCAGGAACCGTGGATCAGCGTCGCCGAGAAGATGGGCTGCCGCATCCTCATCGAGTTGCGCTCGACCCGCAGCGAGGCGGCGGGCGACGAGCTCGACGGGCCGACGCTCGCCAAGATGTTCCGCGCCGAGGCGGTCGCGGCCGAGGCGATCAACAAGAGCCCGGCGAAATACGCGCACTACCTGGTCGAGGAGGCGGGCGGCGCGATCGAGCTCTCCGACCTCAAGCTCTGGCGCATCCTCAACGCGCCGCCGACGCCCTATACGCGCGAGCGCTTCAACGACAATTACCAATGGACGCTCAACTGGGGCCTGGTGCCGCCGGGCGCGACCTACGAGAACACGGTCGACAACCGCGCCTGGCAGTGAAGCTCGGTGCGTCTTCTCTCCGTCATTGCGAGGCGCGCGCAGCGCGCCGAAGCAATCCCGTTCCGCATATAGTTCCGGCGCGAGATTGCTTCGCGCTACGCGCTCGCAATGACGAATCCATAGGTACTTACCTTGCCCGCCACCAAGCTCGACGACCTCTACCGCCGCCCCGGCTTCATGATCCGCCGCGCCCACCAGATCGCGGTCTCGCTCTTTCTCGACGAGACCGGCGAGCTCGGCATCACCAACCGGCAATACGGCATCCTGATCGCACTGAAGCATCGGCCCGGCATCGACCAGATTTCGGTCGCGCGCCTGCTCGGCCTCGACCGCTCGACTACCGGCATGGTGATCAAGACGCTCGAGAAGGCGGGATTCGTCGGCCGCGCGACCGGCCCGCGCGATCGTCGGCGCGCAAGCCTCACGCTCACCCGTGCGGGCGAGCGCATGCTCGATCGCCTCGCCGAGCCCGCTCGCCGTGCGCAGGCGCGCGTGCTCTCCTGCTTCACGCCGGCCGAGCGAACGCAATTCCTGGCGCTGCTGGAGAAGTTCATCGCCAGGCACAATGACTCGACGCGCGTTCCGCTGCAGGATCGCCGGGCTTCGTAGGTTGGGTCGAGCGCTTGCGAGACCCAACACCGCGAACGCATGTGTCGCGTTGGGTCTCGCGAAGAGCTCGACCCAACCTACGGCCTATTTCAGCGCCGCGGCCGCCTGCTGCGCCACATCCGTCGGCGTCGCGTAGAGCTCCTTCACCAGCTTCTCGACCTCTTCGCCCGAGACGCCGGCGATCTCGAGCCGCGCCTTCGCGGCGTCGGCGAGGAAATCCTTGTCGGCGAGCGTCTGCATGAACGCCTTGCGCAGCGCCGCGAGGCGGTCGGCCGGCATGCCGGGCGGGGCGACGAACGGCCGGCCCATCACCTGGCGCGCGAAGATCAGGCGCAGCATCTGCCGCTGCGACTGGTTGGTGGCGAGATCGGTGATCAGCGGCACGTCCGGCAGGTCCGGATGCTTGGTCAGCGCAAGCTGCACCAGGACCTTGATCTTCCTCTCCTTCAGCCAGGTAGGGCGCGCGGTGAGCACGCTCGACCACGACCAGCCGCAGCGGCCCTTCACCTCGCCGCGCTCCATGGCGAGCACCACATCGTTGCCGCCCGGATAGCCGGATACGATCTTGAGCTTGGTGCCGAGCACGTAGTTGAGCACCTTGGCGAACTGCACCGTGTCGTCGTTGGCGCTCACGCCGCCGATCAAGAGCGTCTTGGTCTTGAGGTCCTCGAACGTGTCGATCCCCGCGTCGTGCCAGGCCGCGCAGATGCTCACCTCGTGGTTCATGCTGCCGATCCAACTCAAGTCCGGCCCCTTGAACTGCGCGCCCGGCTGGCCGAGCACCGGATCGAAGGCGGTGCCGCGACCGATCGTGCCGAACGCGGTGCCGTCGCGCGGCGCCGCGTTGGCGAGCCAGTTGGCGAGCCGCAGGCTGCCGGCGCCCTCCATGTTCTTCGCCACCAGCGTCGGATTGCCCGGGATGAAGCGGCCCAGGTGGCGCACCAGCATGCGTGCATAGATGTCGTAGCCGCCGCCGGTCGAATAGCCGACATAGACTTCGACGGTGCGCCCCTTGTAGAAATCGGCGACGCTGTCGGCGCGGGCGGGGCGAAGACCCAGAATCGAGTTCGTGCCAGCGAGCACGAGCGCGAGGGCGGCGACAGCGCGCGCCATCCGGCCGATCATGGGGTCCTCCCGGGAGCCGCTTTTTATGCGCGCGACGCTAGGACCAAACGCGGAATTGGTCAAAAATCCAAATGTCGCACGCGCAGGACGCGGGGAGGGCGCCGTGAAATTCCGGGTCGAATTGGTATGGGAAGACGAGCGCGAAGGCGCGGCCGGCAGGGCGCCGTCAATCTATCTCACGGCGGATGGCCGCGTGATCCTCCAGGGCGCGGCCGTCTCGCGCGCCGAGCGCGAGGCGCTCGCGCTGCCGCTCGATGCAGAGCTGATCAGCGTCGATCGCACGCTCATCCGCGCCATCAAGGATATGCTATAGTCAGCGCATGATCCCGAAAAGTTGCAGACTTTTCGGACAAGATCATGCGCCAAGGAAACCGAACAAAACGCCGAGCCCCGAGGAAACCGCCCATGTTCCTGCGCAATTACTGGTACGTCGCGGCGACCGACAGCGAGATCGGCCGCGCGCCGCTCGGCCGCATCATCCTGGGCGAGCCGATCGTCTTCTTCCGCGCCGAGGACGGCACGCCGGTCGCCTTCGCGGACCGCTGCGTGCATCGCCACCTGCCGCTGTCGATGGGCAAGCTCGTCGGCGACCGGCTGCAGTGTCACTATCACGGCCTGCAATACGACCGCACCGGCCAGTGCGTGCGCATTCCCGGCCAGGACCGGATCCCGCCCGACGCCAAGGTAAAGGCCTATCCGGTGGTCGAGCGCTATCACTGGCTGTGGATCTGGATGGGTGATCCGGCGCTCGCCGACCCGGCCAAGATCACCGACTTTCACTGGCTCGACGACGCGAGCTGGGGCGCCAAGTCGTCCTATCTCTACGTGAAGGCGAACTGGCAGCTCGTCGTCGACAACCTGCTCGATCTCACCCACCTCGCCTTCGTGCACGAGACGACGATCGGCAATTCGGCGCTCGCCGAGCACGCGAGCGTCAAGGTCACGCGCGCGCCCAACAACGTCGTGGTGACGCGCTGGATCATCGACCAGCCGGCGCCGCCGACCTTCGTCAAGGTCGGCGGGTTCACCGCCAATGTCGACCGCTGGCAGATGATCGACTTCGCGCCGCCCGCCTTCCTGCGCCTCGATGTCGGCGCGACCCCGACCGGCACCGGCGCCCCGCAGGGCAAGCGCGCCGGCGGCATCACGATGCGCAACCTCAATGCGATCACGCCCGAGACCGCGAAGACCTCGCACTATTTCTGGGGCCAGGCGCACGACTTCGACGTCAAGAACGCCGCTCTCACCCAGAGGATCTTCGAGCAGATCGAGACCGCGTTCCACGAGGACGTCGCGGTGTTCACGGCGCAGCAGCGCAACCTCGACCTCATTCCCGATCCGCCGCAGGTCGACATCAACGCCGACACCGGCGTGATCCAGGCGCGCCGCATCCTCGACCGCCTCTACGGCGAGGAGCAGGCCGCGCTGCACGCGACCGCCGCCGAGTAAGCGCCAGCGTGATGGACACGGAGGGTTGGGTCCGCGTCGCCGCGCTCGCCGACATCGCCGACGGCGCGGCGTTCCCGGCGAAGCTCGGCAACCGGCCGATCGCGCTCTATCGGCTCGACGGCAACATCCACGCCGTCGACGACGTGTGCACCCACGCGCTGGCGCTGCTCTCGCAGGGCTTCATCGAGAACGGCGCGGTCGAATGCCCGCTGCACGGCGCGCGCTTCGACATCGCCACCGGCCGCTGCCTCGCGCCGCCCGCGAGCGTCGACCTGCGCACCTATGCGGTGCGGGTCGCGGGCGGCGAGGTCTACGTGCGCGGCGCCGACTGAGCCCGGCTTGACGCCGGCACCCGCGCGCTCATCCATTGGTTGTGATCCGCCGGAATGCGGCTATGATCCCCGATGGGTGGGCGAACGGATCGATCGCCGCACGAGGATCAGATGGCAAACCAGCCCCCGTTTCCCAAGACCCGGCGGATCGGCATCGTCGTCTTCGACGGTTTCGAGCCGATCGACGTATTCGGCTTCGTCGAGGCCTTCTCGATCGCGCGCTTTCTCGGCACCGACTACGCGTCGGCGCCGCCCTATCCGTTCGAGGTCTTTCTCATCGCGCGTGCGATCGCCAAGACGAAAAGCTGCAACGGTCCGGCCGTGATGCCGGACTGGGACCTCGCCCAGGCGCTGCGCGAGCCGCTCGACCTCCTGATGATCCCGGGCGGCATCGGCACCCGCACGCTGGTCGACGACGGCCAGTTCCTCGACTGGGTGCGCGCCATGGACAAGCGCGTGCACATCATGGCGTCGGTGTGCACCGGCGCCGCGATCCTGGCGAAATGCGGCCTGCTCGACGGCCTGCCGGCCGCGACCAACCATGCGGCGTTCGGCTGGGTCGCCGGGTTCGGGCCGCGCGTGCTGTGGGACAGCGTCGCGCGCTGGGTCGACGCCGGCAAATATGTGAGCTCCGCCGGCGTCTCGGCCGGCACCGATCTCGGCTTCTACCTGGTCTCGCGCCTCGCCGGCCGCGCGGTCGCGGAACTCGCGGTGAGCGCCGCCGAATACGACTGGCATCGCGATCCGCAGACGCCGATCTTCTATCCGCAGCAGGCAAGCGTGACCTAGAGCATGATCCCGAAAAGTGGACACCGGTTTTCGGAAAAGATCATGCTCAAATAGAGTGCCGCCGAGACTGTCTCTCGCCCGCTCACGCCACCGCGAACTTGTGCGCGAGCTCGCGCAGCAGCACGATCAGCCGGTCCTGCGGCATCGCCGGGGCGAACAAAAAGCCCTGGCCGATGTCGCAGCCCATCGCGGTGAGCGCCTGCAGCTCGGAGCGCTTCTCGATGCCCTCGGCGACCACGGTCGCTCCGAAATGATGCGCGAGATTGATCGCGGTCTCGCACAACGAGGCGTTCTGCTTGTCCTCGCCGCAATTGGCCACCAGGTTGCGGTCGAGCTTCACCTCGGCGAACGGCAGCTCCTTGAGGCGGGCGAGGTGCGAATAGCCCGAGCCGAAGTCGTCGAGCGCAAGCGTGATGTCGTAGATGCGCAGCTGCGTCGCGATCTCCTGGGTGAGCGCGATGTCGCGCACCGCCTGGTCCTCGGTCACCTCGAGGATGAGGCCGGGCCAGCGCGCGTCGCTCGGGCGCAGCTCGCGCACGATCGCGTGGATCGGCAGCTTCGTCAGGTCGTTGACGGTCACGTTGACGGCGAGCCTGAGCGGAAAGCCCGCCGCCGCGAATGACTCCCAGTTCGCCAGCCCGGCCGTGAGCGCGAGGCGGCTGAGCTTGCTCAGGCTCTCCTCGTCCGCGTCGGGCAGGAACGAGCCGGGCGGGATCACGCCGAGCTCGGGATGGCGGCAGCGCGCCAGCACCTCGGCGCCGACGATGCATTTGCGCTGCAGGTCCATCTTCGGCTGGTAGTAGAAGTGCAGCCAGTCGTTGCGCAGGACCTCGTCGAGGCTTATGGCGAGACCGAAGTCGTCGACGCTCGCGGCCGGCGCCGCCGCGGCGCCGGCGCCGCCGTCCGTCTGCGCGAACAGGTTCTGCACCAGCGCCTGCAGCTGCACGGCGCGGAACGGCTTCTGCAGCGGCGGCAGCATGGTGAGGCCGTGCTGCTCGCCGACCCGCTTGACCTGCTCCTGCAGCGCGCGGTCGCGGCCGCTCATGATCTGCACGGCGCCGCGGTATTTGCGCGTCGCCAGCGCGCGGATCACGTCGATCGCGTCCGAGCCCTCGAGCGCGATGTCGAGGAAGATGATGTCGGGGTGCTCGGGCCGCCAGCCTTCGAGCAGCTCCTGCGCGGAACCGAAGCCGCCGAGCTCCAGGTCGCAGCCGCCGAGCGCCGCGTAGAACACCTTGCGCACCGCCTGCTCGTCCTCGACGACGTAGCACTTGCGGCGCGGCGCTGCGCGCGTGCCGGCGGTGGCTGGGCGGGCGGTCTTGGCGGCAGTCGATGGGTCGTTGGGCGGCATGGCGGTCCCCTGCCGCTGCGTCATAAGACAAAAGCGCTTAAGAGTTGGTGACCTTAGATTGTGGGCGCCCCGTATACGTACTTGTACGGGGTATCCTGGCCGCATTCCGACGTTGCGGCCGCTCACTCGGCCGCGGTTCCGGCGAGGTCCGCCGGGGCGTCGGCGCGTCCGTCATCGCTTGACCGCCGCGTCAGCGCCGTGCGGACCATGCGGGCGAGGTCGGACTTGCGGTAGGGCTTGGCGAGCAGCAGAACGCCGGGATCAAGCCGGCCGTGATGCACGATCGCGTTCTCGGTATAGCCCGAGGTGAACAGCACCGCGATGCCGGGCCGCCGTCGCAGCGCCTCGTCGGCAAGCTGCCGGCCGTTCATCGCGCCCGGCATGATCACGTCGGTGAACAGGAGATCGAACGTCTCGCCGTCCTCTATCCGCGAGAGCGCCTCCGCCGCATGGGCGGCCGTGAGGGTCGTGTAGCCGAGGCTCGCGAGCTGCGCCGCCACGTAATTGCGCACGAGCGGATCGTCCTCCACCACCAGGATGGTCTCGCTGCCGCCCTCGATTGCGTGCGTCGGCTGCGCGGCCGCCACCTCGGTCTGGTCGCCGGCGCGCGGCAGGTAGATCTTGATGGTCGTGCCGTGCCCTTCCTCGCTGTAGATCTTGATGTGGCCGTTCGACTGCTTGACGAAGCCGTACACCATGCTCAGGCCGAGCCCGGTGCCCTTGCCGACGCCCTTGGTGGTGAAGAAGGGGTCGAACACCTTGTCGCGGATCGTGGCCGGGATGCCGTGCCCGGTGTCGCTCACCGCGATCATCACGTAGGGGCCCGGGTGCACCTCGGCGTGTGCGCGGGCGTAGCTCTCGTCGAGATGCACATTGCCGGTCTCGAGCACGAGCTTGCCGCCGTCCGGCATCGCGTCGCGCGCGTTGAGCGCGAGGTTGATCAGCGCGGTCGAGAGCTGGCTCGGGTCGACGAGCGCCAGCCACGCGTCGTCCTCGAACACCGATTCGATCTCGATGTGCTCGCCCAGCGTCGGGCGCAGCAGCTTGGCGGCGTCGACGATCAGCGTGTTGATGTCGGTCGTGCGCGGCTGCAGCGGCTGACGGCGCGCGAAGGCGAGCAGCCGCTGGGTCAGCTCGGCGCCGCGCACGGCGGCATCGTCGATCATGCGGGCGATCTCGGCGAGCGCCGGGTCTTCCTTGACGCCGTCCTCGAGGATCTCGATCGTGCCCGTGATGACGGTGAGGATGTTGTTGAAGTCGTGGGCGATGCCGCCGGTGAGCTGGCCGACCGTGTCCATCTTCTGCGCCTGGCGCAGCTGCTCGTCCGCCGCGAGTTTCTCGGTCAGGTCGCGCATGAAGCCGTTGAACAGGTAGCCGTCGCGCCGGCGCAGCGCCGTGACGCTGAGCTCGACCTTGATCTCCTTGCCGTCGCGCCGCTGCGCCTCGATCACGAACCGCTGGCCGAGGATGGTGCCCTCGCCGGTCTTGAGGAAGCGGGCGAGCCCCTGCATGTGCCGCTCGCGGTGCTCATCGGGCACGATCAGGTCGGCCAGCGTCTTGCCGACCGCCTCCTCGTAGCGCCAGCCGAAGATCGCCTCGGCCTGCCGGTTCCATTCGACCACGGCGCCCTGCTCGTCCATCTGCACGAAGGCGTCGAGCGCGGTGTCGACGATGCCGCGGGCGAGGCGCTCGCTGTCGCGCAGCTCCTCCTCGGCGCGCATCTGCCCGGTCATGTCGCGGCCGCTGAAGAAGTGCTTCTGCACCGGCTCCGACCATACGCCGGTCCAGCTCAGCGTGACGGAACGGCCGTTCTTGTGCAGGTAGCGGCAGAAGAAGTTGCGCATCGCACGGCCGCTGCGCGCCGTCCGCATCTCCTTGCGGGTATTGTCGAGATCGTCGGGATGGATGAACTCGGTCGCGCTGCGGCCGATCATCTCGTCCGGCCGGTAGCCGAGCACGTCGATCGCGCTCGGGCTCACCTGCAGGAAGTCGCCCCGGCGGTCGGTGACGAGGATGAGGTCGAGCGAGGTCTCGAAGATCTGCCGGCGCTCCTCGATCTCCTTGAGCAGCGCCTTGTTCGTCTGAATGCGATTGGTGATGTCGCGCGCGATCTTCGAGGCGCCGACGATGTCGCCGAGCGGCGACTTGACCGGCGACACGCTGATCGAGACGTTGATGTGCCGTCCGTCCTTGGCGATCCGCACCGTCTCGAAGTGCTCGATACGCGCCCCGCGGCCCACCTTGGCGAGGATATCGCGCAGCTCGCCGTGGCGCTCCTCGGGAACGATCATCTCGACGTTGCGGCCGATCGCCTCCTCGGCGCTGAACCCGAACATGCGCTCCGCCGCCGGGTTCCACGCCGTGATGGTGCCGTCGAGCGTCTTGGTGACGATCGCGTCGTTGGAGAACTCGACCGCGGCGCTGTAGAGCCGCGCGCGCTCGGCGTGCTGCGCGAGCGCGCTCTCGGTGCGGCGGTGGTCCTCCATCTCGCGCTTGAGCGCCGTGGTCTTCTCGCGCACCTCGTCGACCATGCGGGCGAACGCACGCGCCAGCGTGCCGATCTCGCCGCCCGCGCCGGTCGGGATCGCGACCGCGCGGTTCTGCGCGAAGCCTTCGACCGCCCGCGTCATGGCGGTGAGCGGCCGCGCCAGCGTGCGGGCGAGGAGGGCCGCGAGCGCGATCGCGCACAACAGCGCGATCGCGGCCGCGATCAGGGTCGAGCGGCGCACCGCAAGCGCCGGCGCCATCAGCTCCGCGTAGGGAACCGTCTCGATGATCGTGGTGGGCGGCCCGTCTGCGAGCCGCACCGTCGCCATGGCGGCGCCGACTTGCGCGCCCGTGGCGTCGTGCACGAGCGCCGCGCCCGCGTCGCGCTCGCCGAGCGCGGCCGCGAGCTCGGGCAGGTCGTCCTGCCAACGGAACGGATGCCCGAGCTCGAAGCCGAATTCCCGGCTCGCATCCGGATGTAG